>JALSMA010000001.1 GCA_026988015.1 Desulfobulbaceae bacterium
GCCTTGCAATCCGCTACTAAACGAGCTTAACCGGAAATTGAAAGCTTTGGTAAAAGATTTTTATTGAAAAACGAAAGTAAGCGAGACCACCTTGTACAGAATGTGCGAAAAATATTTGACACTACCTCCTGACCCCGATATTTGCTGGTGATTATCACCCTGATGCAATTTACTCTCAGGTGGTTGTATATGATCTGCTCACCATTCTCTCCCTTCACCCGGCCTGCGGACAACCGCAAATAATAGAAAGTTATTTTGAGCCATTACTGGGCAGAGTGATGACAATTGCTACGGACAACCTGAAACAACTTCCGAAGGATGAACAACATTACAGGTGTCTGCCCTATGCGTAAATAATGAAAAGTTAAATAGGATTCCATGTTTCATAACAAAATTATCTCAGTCGTTATCCCTGCATACAACGAAGAACTTTTAATTGCAAAAGTTGTGGATACCATGCCCGACTTTGTAGACCATATTGTTATTGTGGATGATCTCAGCACTGATGGTACGGTGACTGCAGTTCAGGAAATAATCAAAAAAAACCAAAAAGTGGTTTTACTGCAACATAAAACAAACCGGGGAGTTGGCGCCGCCATATCAACTGGCTATATATGGGCAAGAGACAATAATATTGATGTCACTGTTGTCATGGCAGCAGATTTCCAGATGGATCCTGACGACCTTGACCGAATTGTGGAGCCTGTATGTAAAGGTGAGTGTGATTATACCAAAGGCAACAGGCTCTTTCGCGGTGAATCATGGGATATGATTCCCCACTACCGCTACCTTGGCAACTCATTCCTCTCCCTGGGGACAAAAATTGCATCTGGTTACTGGCATGTAGCCGATTCCCAGAGCGGTTACACCGCTATCTCACTACCTGCCCTGAAAGCAATTGATTTGGAATCAATCTACCCACGCTATGGTATGCCTAATGATCTCCTGATAAAACTGAACATTGGAAACTTCAGGGTTCGTGACGTTTCTATCAGGCCTGTTTATAATGTTGGTGAGGTCTCCGGCATAAAAGTAAGAAAAGTGTTGTTCACCATCCCTATGATTCTAATAAAAGGATTCTGGCGGAGAATGATAGAAAAGTATGTTATCAGAGACTTCCATCCTCTGATCTTTTTTTATCTACTGGGAACGTTCTTTACTGGAGCCACCGGAGCTTTAGCCATCCGTGCAGCTTGGTTCAAGTTGAACAGTGGTTTTTTCCCCCCCACAACTTCATTAGCAATGATGTTTTCCTTTGTGGCCGCCAGTCAGTTTATTCTTTTTGCCATGTGGTTCGATATGGAAGTGAATAAGGATTTAAAATAGGAAGAAAAATTCTAGCGGCGCACCCAGATGAGAACCTCTTTGATTCGGTTCACACATTGATCCAGCAACCACTCTTTGCCCCAAATCAAGGGGGAATCTGTCCAGCGATTGGGGTGTGTCAGTAAACAGAGCGGTTTATTCATTCCCGCCCCAATAAACTGAATCAACTCATCTGTTGTCTCAAGTTCCGGCAACGTCTGACCAGACACCTTATCTCTTACGTTATAGCGAGTCGGGTGCCATGTCCTTCCGGTATCTGACAGATACAGAACATGATTATAATCTATGGAAAGGTAGCACTCTCCATAGAGTTCGTGGTCCAGAAAATCATATTTCTGCCACAAATCCCGATTGTCATACTTTGACAAAGGACGACCATGCATGGATATGCTGGTGACACGACAGATTTCACGAAACATATTTAATTCTTTTATGAAAAGTGCCATGGCATCTTTATAATTCCCCCTGCACTCCGCCAGAGTTTCATAATGATATCCTATTTCATGGCCTAATTGACTTATTTTCTGTATAATATCTGTACGAAAAACCGATGTTTTGGTACGAAAATAATAGGTACCTCTAATCCCATATTTATTCTCAACCTGAGCCATAGACAAAGCTTGGAGGGGATTTCGATCAACATCATGACGGAAAATTACAATTCCCTCATGATCCGTAGCAGATGTTAAGAATTCAGAAATAGTAAAGGTGCGTAATCCAGCAGCCAATATACTTCTACATAACTGCTCATATTTTTTTAATGTAAAGTCCAGTTGCATAAGGATATATCCTGTGTCAAACCCATTCAAGAAAGCGTGAAAAAAAAAGAAATCACAAAATTGTTTTTTGTCTCAACTGGAAGATGTGGAACAACTCGAGTTGCCGAGATACTCAAAGCACACCTCCCTGAAAGCTACACAGTACTTCATCAAACAAGGTTATCCCGTAGAGCAAATATCATCGGAAATATGACATACTGTGGTCTGCCCTTCCAGGGTTTATCCATGAGATTATTCGATCGGATTCTAAAAGAAAACCTCCCTTCGAAAAACATCCTTATCAGCACAGACCCCTTAATATCCATGGTTATCCCCGATAAAGCTGTTCAAGACCCAGCAACTGCAATAGTCCATATCACTCGTGATTCTTATGACTTTGCGCAATCAATGTATCAATTCACCAGAAAAAAGAAAACAAGCCTTATTGCTCACAATCTTATACCATTCTGGCAGCCACACCTCTGGCCACTCGAAAACCTGATCAATAATGATATTATCAACAAATACCAATTCATTCACAAACAAAAAAATGACTTTTACCGCGCCAGGTACCAGAAAAACCCGAACTATATCACTATCACCATGGACAACATTTTCAAACCACCAACATTGGAGCATTTAATCAACAGACTCTGGCAGCTGAACATCACAATTCCACCAGACCAATTAACAAAAAAAACAAACCAATCCATACAGTGAAACAACTCTCCAAAATACTAGAAAGATTCTCCTGGATTTTCTTCTGGCTTTCGTGGTTCTACCCAAGAGCCAAGGGTATTCCAACCTCTCATCAGCTCTATTTCTTTTTTCACCAGAAAGTTTTGCGCAAACATGGAAATATACCGTGGCCAGCACACAGATTATCCAGGATTCTCTACTGGAAAAATATCACCACGGGCAATCGCTGCGCCCCAGGCATGAATGCCTTTTGTTATATCCAGGCTAGAAATGGAATCATCCTCGGTAATAATGTCCGTATCGGTCCAGGTGTCGGTCTCATCAGCGCCGGACACGACCTGGATGATTATGACCAGCACACAGAGACCAAACCGATCCGTATTGGAAATAATGTCTGGATTGGTATGAACAGTGTCGTCCTACCTGGAATCAGTATAGGTAATAATGTTGCAATCGGTGCAGGTTCCATAGTGACATCGGACATCCCAAGCAACTCAGTTGCAGTTGGAAATCCCTGCAAGGTTATCAAAAAAAAGGCAGCTTACAAAGGGCACGAATATTTATAACCGGTTCGACTTCGAAACGGTAAAGAAAACGACTCCTCCATGATGCCAACAAAGACAAAAAAGACGGTGTCAATCATACTCTCTCTGCTGATTTTCCTTCTAATCATCGGCGTTGGCGTCAAATACAGAACCGAGCTTTTCAAAACTCTGCAATCCGTTAATCTCATTTGGGTATTCAGCGGGCTGTTCTGTTATCTGGTCAATTATCTGGCACGTGCTAAACGAATCCAGACATACTCAGATAACACACTCCAGCTTTTTCCTGACACACTTCGTATTACAACTCTTCACGGTTTCGCTTCCTACTTCCTTCCAATGCGATCAGGCGACCTTAGCCTTCCAGCCCTTTTGAAATTCTACCATGACCTTCCCCTTGCCCAGGGAAGCCGTATTTTGCTGCGAGCAAGGTTTATGGATGTCCTGAGCCTCGGAATACTCCTTTCCGCTGCAGCAATCTTCTCCGCGCCTCAGTTGAAACTTGAGTGGCGTTTACTGTTTTTGGGCACTGGAGTCTCTTTTATTGGATTTCCATATCTGTTTATTCTGCTGACCAGGTGGAAAAAAGAGTGGTTTGTGAAACTTTCACGGAAGATACGACCTGACAATGGCAAACAGCTAAGCTATCCCAAAGGAAAAGAGCTACTTTACAGCCTAGTAATCTGGTTCTGGACCGGCTGTACAACATTTTGTGTCATTCGATCACTTGACATCCCCCTGACATTTCTCGACGTGTGGTTTTTTGCTGCAATCCAGCTGCCGTTGCAACTCCTCCCTATTCAGGGACTGGCAAACAGCGGTAATCATGAAGCGGGTTGGTTAACTGCACTGAAACTACTTGAGATTGCACCACCCAATGCCATGGCCGTTACCCTGGCATCACATCTGATCCTCATCGGATATGTGCTTCTGCTTGGAGCTTTCGGGGCACTCCTTTCGACCGGCATCAGTTGCCGGCGCTCCACAAAAATGACAGAATCCAAGAAAAATCTGATTTCATAACGGCTTTGTGAAAAAACATAATAAGATATGATTTGATTTCAATTCGTACAAAAAGTGATTAAGTTGAGAATTAGAAACATATCTCTGATATCAATGGCTATCCTTCAACCGATAAAGAACCATGGATAAACTAAAAAGCATCCGCTGGAAACAGCGGTTTCAGAACCTGGACAGAGCATTTTGCCAACTTGAACGCGGCCTGGCCATTACAAACCCAAGTGATATTGAACAACAAGGTATTATCCAGAGTTTTGAATTCACATTTGAACTTTGCTGGAAGACCTTAAAAGATTACCTCGAATCTCAAGGTGTAATCTGTCAGTTTCCAAGAGAGGTCATTAAAAAAGCGTTTCAACACCAGATACTGGCAGAGGGCGAATGTTGGCTGGATATGCTGGGGAAAAGAAATATGCTGGCACACACCTATGATGAAAACCTCGCCATGGAAGCTTACAAATTAATAAAAGACGACTTTGCTCCGGAAATCAGAACATTAGTTCAATTGTTACGGAAGTACAATGAGCATGAAGCAGATTGATCTTCCACAAAGCAGCATATCACAGTTGACTTCCATACTGAAATCTTACCCGGAAATCGATAAGGCAGTGGTTTTTGGTTCCAGAGCAATTGGTAACGCGAAACCCGGTTCCGATGTCGACCTTGCACTCAGCGGAAAAAAACTGACCTCACAGACAGTAAGCAGGATTCAAAACTATCTTGAAGAAGAAACGTTACTGCCATACTTCTTTGATTGTATCCACCTGGAATCTATTCAAAACAAAAACCTGCTCGATCATATCAAAACATACGGAATAACTCTCTACTTATCCCCTCATCAAGGGTGCTTCCAAGACAACACCTGTCCAAAAGAAACAAATTAGACCTTTGCAATCATGTCACCAAGCTCATCAGCCATGGTCTGGATGATCTTCTTCCTCTCTCCTTCCACCATTACCCGAATAACAGGTTCAGTACCTGAGGCACGGACCAGTATCCGACCTTTGGAGCCAAGATTCTTTTCCATTTTCTTTACAGCCTTCTGGAAATCTGTGAAATTTTCAAAATCGATCCTGGAAGAGGTCCGCACATTATTTAAGACCTGCGGGTAGGATTTCATAATTTTGGCAAGTTCCGAAAGCGGTTTCTGGCGCTTCTGCATGATTGCCAGAAGACGCAGAGCCGCAAGATTCCCGTCTCCTGTGGTAATGTGATCGAGGAAAACCAGGTGTCCGGACTGTTCGCCGCCAAATGAATACCCCTTTTTACGCATCTCTTCCACCACATAGCGGTCACCAACCTGGGTTCGCACCATCTTACCACCCATCTTTTCCATGGCAAGACCGAGCCCCATATTTGACATGACAGTGGTAACCAGAGTCTTCTTCTTTAGCTTCCTCTTTTTCATAAGATCGCTGGCACAAATTGCCATGATATGATCGCCATCCACAACCTTGCCGTTTTCATCACAGACAATCAGACGATCACCGTCGCCATCAAGGGCTAGCCCGATGTCCGCGCCGGTTTCCCTGACCTTCGCCACCATCAGATCGGGATGCAGTGCGCCGCATTCATGATTAATATTCTTCCCATCAGGATTCACACCAAGTGACGTAACCTTTGCTCCCAGTTCTTCAAAAACTAGAGGAGCTACGCCATACGTTGCACCATGGGCGCAGTCAAGGACGATATGCATCCCATCAAGAACCTGATTTTTGGGGAAGATATTTTTTAGAAACACTATATATCGTCCCTTGGCATCATCGATACGTTTAGCACGCCCTACTTCCTCAGCAACCGGCCTGAGTGCAGCCATCTTCTGGGAAAATATCAGATCCTCGATTTCCGCTTCCACTTTGTCAGGGAGTTTGAAGCCATCGGAGGAAAATATTTTAATACCATTATCCTGAAAAGGATTATGGGATGCAGAAATCACCACTCCAGCATCGGCCCGCATGGACGTTGTAATAAAAGCTATACCGGGGGTTGGCAAAGGCCCCACAAGTAACACATCAACTCCCATTGAACAGATCCCTGCCGCAAGGGCATTTTCGATCATGTAGCCGGACTGTCGCGTGTCTTTCCCTATGACAATCCGGTGCCTACCGTTTCTGTTTTTAACAATAAAAGCAATGGCACGACCGACCTGCATAGCTATTTCGGTGGTCATGGGATAAATATTGGCCACCCCACGGATGCCATCTGTTCCAAATAGTTTTCTCATGATGTGTTATAATTAAAATTTCGATATATTTTTTTTAAATAGCAAGATTATTCTTCTGCAGGTACTTCTGCGGCAGGTTGCTCTTTACCAGCTTCTTCAATCAAAGTCACCACCTGCGGTTCAATACGAAGAACACGTATCGGATTCTCAAATTCTCTGACGGGAACGACTTTAACCTGCATCTGTCCGTCATTTTTTTCAGCCACTGCTGTCACTGAAAACAAGGTGTGAAGGTCAACCTTGTTACGAATCAGTGTTTTAGGAAGAGCCACGGTAATGGAAACAGTGGCCGGACTGACTCGTTGCAACAGGCCATTTTTCTTCACCTCCACTAACAGATTAGATATTTTTTTCTGAACAGTTTCAACAGCTATATCAAGATCTGCGGTGATGGTGGTGGCTCCGATCAGATCAACAATTGCCTGATCAAGTTCAAGGGGAATCTGGATCTGAGTAGAGCCACGCATTCCAGTAATATCAATGGGCTTTGTCCGTAACACATCGTACTGTGACAGGACAGTCTGCGGGCCGGTTATAGAGATAGAATCCGGCTCCATGCGTATCTCTTTTAAAATAAAATCCGGGGCCAGCACCCCAACTGTCACCGGCTCCACTTGAAACTGCTTCTGGATCATCTTATCAAGGGAAAGAATGACACTTTTGGGCTGAATACGCAGAACCTTTACTCCCCGGGGAACATTGATCACATCATTGCTGTTTTCAAGAACCATGGTACCCGGTGTCGCTTCGGCAAGATCAACCTGCCTGGAAAGCCCTTGGTTTCCGATATCAAGAACCAGGCTGCGGGGGCCACTGATGGAGACTTCTATCTCTTTTTTAAACTGATTTGAGATGACAAGATCACGGGGGAGATTAATAACCTCAACAGGCACCATGACATTCTTGTTCACGATATCTTCTCCACCCACAAAGTACCAAAGAACAATGGCAATCCCGAGGGAGACAAGTTTCAGCATCCAGTCTTTGGGGATATGCTGTATCCAGTTACCGATTTTCAGTACACTCATGACCTGTTCATCCACTGTTTCCAACCAGCAACCGTATTCTCCTTGGGAAGAAAGATGGTACGCAGGGTGTTGGTAAGAGTCATTTCATCGTGCATGGCAGTCAGTGCCCCATGCTGAACAAGTGATACTTCCTGGGTCTCCTCTGAGACGACAATAATTACAGCATCAGTTTCTTCTGAAAGGCCAATTGCTGCCCGATGCCGTGTTCCAAAACGTTTGCTGATATAAGGATTCTGCGACAGAGGCATTATACAACCGGCGGTCTGCACCCGTCCCTTGTAAATTATGACACCACCATCATGCAGTGGAGAAACCGGCATAAAAATGGAGATCAACAACTCCTTGCTGAGTTTTGCATCCAGTTTAAAGCCGGACTCAATAAAATCACGAAGCCCGGTTTCCCGCTCGATCACAATGAGAGCACCAATGCGGCGTTTCGACAGATAAAATACGGCCCGGATAATCTCATCCAAATCTTTTTCGGCCATATCAAGATTTTTTTGGAACGGCGACTTACCCACTTGGGTGAGTGCACGCCGGATATCCTGTTGAAATACAATAATAATAATGAGAAACAGGGAGCTGAGAAACGTTTTCAGCAGCCACTGCAGAGTAACGAGATCCAGAATGGAGGCCATGAAGTAGACAATACCCACCACAATCAGCCCCAGTACCATCTGCACGGAGCGGGTGCCCCGGATAATGGTAATGAGCTGGTAGACGATAAAGGCTACGATCAGGATATCCAGGACATCCTGCCAGCGAAGGATATTGAGACTTTCAATCATTATTTTTTGTTTCACCTAAAACAAGTATCAGGGAGTTTTTCTTTGCACCTGAATCCGTGACGGCTTCGTAATTGTTTTTTAATAACATACTGAAATGTAGTTATAAAATTCGCAATTGGGAAATTTTGACAAAATCGCTCGCCTCCATTCGGGTCGTTCGCAGCCAAGCATTTACAAATGTGCCCTTATGATACATAACTTTAACAAAGTTCTCCAATGAAAACGTTGCTTTTGGTGGCAGACTCTCTATTTTTATTTTTCCCGGCTATCCCCGGCTGAGTTCTTTACGCACAACATTTACTATTTCAGCAGCTTCTGAACTCTTCAAAACCACCACATCGGCACCCGCCGCCATAGCCTTATCGCGGACTTCCTGGCGGTCATCAGCCGTAAATAAAAAGAGTTTTACTCCCTGCCCGGACTCATTTTCCCGTACGATTTCACACAACTCGAGCCCTGATATATCTCCGAGGTGATAATCAACCACAGCTGCATCAGGCTGTTCCCGAAATATCATGTCGCAGCCCTCACGCCCGGTTGATGAAGTGATAATATTAAAACCAGCCTTTTGAAACAGACGAGTGTACAGCCTCCTGATAACAGGGTTGTCATCCACGAGGACAATTTTCTGTGGCTGCTCTGGAGAAGCTCCCTCCTCAGTGGCAGCGTTTGCCTTGGACAGAACCAGGAGTTTGTCTCCCATCCTCAGCTGGGTATCAGGGGTTGGTGCCAAAATATCCTTCCCCTCACGACGTATCCCCAATATCTGAACCTCGAGAAAAAGAGAGGCCGCCTCCACCGCATGTTCAGCCAGACCAGATTCTTCATTCACCGTAACCCACCGAGACTGCGACCCAGGTAGAATCATATCTGAAACTATAATTCCGGGACGCTGCCTGCGCGCACGAGCCATAATCTTTCCTGCTACCCGCCGTCCGGCTGAGGCATATGGCGAGATGATGGAATCCGCCCCAGCCCTCAGGATCTTTGACTCAGCTGATGCCGATTCTGAGCGCGCCACAATATGCAGAGTCGGATTCAACTCCCTGGCTGTGAGAACAGTGAAGAGATTATCTGGATCTGAATTCAGAAGTGCCAGCAAAGAGCCTGCAGCTTTAATACCCGCAGCAATAAGTGTCTTTTCACTGGTGGCATCACCTGTCAGATACAAATACCCCTGCTCCCGCAACAGCGCACACTGCTCCCTGGAACTTTCCAATACCACAAAACCCCTTCCTGCTTCCGCCAGGTGCGCAGCCGCGGCTCCTCCCACCCGTCCATGCCCACAAATAATGGTATGATCTTCAAGGCGGCTGATTTTCTTTTCCATGATCCGTTTTCCCCGTACCGGACTTGAAGCCCGTTCTAACATTGACTCGGTGAAGGCGTGTGCCGCAAAGGCCAGGCTTCCCACCCCAAAGAGAAGCAGGAACATCGTAAAGATCCTTCCCGCTTCAGACAATGCATGAATTTCACCATAACCGACCGTGGTGATTGTTATAACCGCCATATATATTGCTTCCAACGGCGTATAATGTTCGATAATCACATATCCGGCAGTTCCCACCAGAAGAAAAAATAGGGTGAGGCAGAGGGATAAAATGATCTTACGACGACTATCCATGTTTTTTTTCTGGGTTCCTTAATTTTTGTGTTTTTGTGTTCGATGTTAAGTATAATAAAGTCATAAAAAAATTGAAAATCGGATGGCTATGCATAAACATTGTCTGCGAATCGTACATTTCTCCCTAGTTACTGCGTACCAAGACAGGTCGGCATTATACAAAAATCCCCCAAGGGCACTTCCTAAAGGGGCGTACACAAAAGAGATGATGCATTTTTACAAGTTCATCAACATTCTTAAACTTTATTGCAAAACCCACCTCAGATGCAAGTAAAAGCGCCTTCACATTCCACCTATTTCCATGTCTGATCGATACGGCTCCATAGCAATTGAACCCACTGCCCCGGGCACTTCTCCGCCCACAGAAGCCCCCCCCCTCCCCCATCGGCGTAAAGCACCGGAAAAAGGCCACAAGAACTCCAGAAAATCTCTTTTTATTGCCCTAGTTGTTTTTTTTATTATCAGTGGCTACTTTCTGACAGCAACGTATTTTCTCCCTTGGGCTATCCAGAAATATCTGCCACAGTTCATAGTCAACCAGTCAGGTATTCATCTAACAATTGAGAAGGTCGACCTAAACCCACTCAACTTTCAACTCACCCTCAGAAAGATCACTGCCGATACAGCTGTTCCCTCGACACCAAGCCCTCTTTTAAAAATTGATTCACTCTTTATCGATCTTGATTTCACCTCTCTCATTCGCAACTCTTTTACCTGTGACAAGCTGGTGATCGATAATTTGGCGCTGAACCTGATCCGCTACAAAGACAAAAGCTATAATCTTCCGATTCTTTCCTTTTTCTCAGGCACCCAGAAACATGGACAGATCATCGACTTTGCCAGTTTGCCATTTCTTTTTTCTCTAAATAATATCGACATCAATAACTCCCAGATTTACTTTGAAGATCAGGTAACAGACAAAACACATGAAATTGAGGAGTTACAGCTTGCGATCCCCACACTCTCCAACTTCTCATTTCAATCGGAAAATTATATCACCCCTCATTTTTCCGCAGTGATTAATGGCAGCCCGATCACACTCAGTGGTAAGGCAGTACAACTTGATGATAATCAGGGATTTCAGACAAAGCTCTCCTGCTCGATTCAATCTCTCAACCTGGTCCCCTATTTTTCTTACCTGCCAGCCTCATTTCCACTCACCATGACCCAGGGCCAGGCGGACACAAGCCTTGAAATCAGCTTTGCGCCCAATCGAAAACAGGGGGATCGTTTACGTATTGATATCAAGATGAACGCCTCTGATCTGACATTCGGCGGAAAAAAAGAATCGCTCGAAATCACAATCCCCGCGCTTACCCTCGACGCAGTTGTCATGCCGATGGCAAAGAAGTTTCATGTAAATGATATCATCACCAAGAAAATTCGGGTCAGCGCCACTGAAGAATTCACAGCTTCGGTACTGCACGCACTTTTCTTCCCGCGTACAGACAGAACAAATAACAAATCACCCACCATAAGCATTGACCGTTTTCTCACCGACCAGGCGACTGTTATATTCCGTTCAACCGATAGCGCCCGGAAAAGTATCCGTTCCCAATGGAATGAGCTGCAAGTCTCAATCAAGAATTTTGATCCTCAGAAAACTTCCGGAACCATCCATATCAGCGGAGAACACGCCGGTGATATGGGATCCTTTTCCTGGCAGGGTGACGTTACTCAGACTGGATCCATCCAGGGGAAACTCCTCTTAAATGACTTTTCCGCTACCACATTTATTCAGCAGATTGCACCTGAAAGCCGAGACACCGTTGCTGGTGTTGCCAGTTTCTCCGGCGACCTCTCATTTCATTCAACAAAGGAAGAACAGCTTTCCTATACATTTGCCGGAGGTATACTCCAGTTTCAAAATCTCAAAATCAGCCATAAAAAATCCCCCTGGTTTAAGGCAGAATCTGTACGCCTCACCAGAATCAACAACTCAGATAATACACTCAATCTCGGGGATATTTTCCTTAAGGGAGCAAGTCTCAACCTGACCAGCGAAAAACTTCCTCCCCTTTTCACCAGGCTTCTCACAGAACCGGAACATCCCCTGATCATGGGCATAGATTTTTCAGGAGATATTCAACTAAAAAGAACTGCCAAACAGGACCAACCTCTCAAAATCCGTTCTGTTACCTTCCAGGCAACCAGATTAAACAACCGGGCAACCACCGAAAACTTTGCCTTTTCAGGTAAGATCCCGCCAAAAGGAATTATTAAAGCCAGGGGAATTTTGAACCTCACCCCCTCTCGGATTCAAGCCAAGCTTGCCTTTTCCGATCTGGAGTCTGAAAATTTCACCGCGTTTTCCAGAGGCTGGCCACTTCTCGCAACCAGCAAAATGAGCCTGCATGGAAAAGGAGTGTACAGGTTTCCAGACTCATCTTTTCAAGGGAACCTCAGGCTCTCTGATACCTTATTACAAAACAGTGGTAAAACAACACTTGTCAGTTGGGATACGGCAGAATTCAACAATGTAACCTGCCACTTTACGCCCTTTTCCCTGCAGGCCGAATCACTACTCCTCAATACTCCGCAATTTCAATGGACACGCAGTGATCTTTCTCCTTTTCAACACATTCAAAAGGGCCTCCGTACCCTGTCTACAAATGCCTCTTCCGACAAGGAAAACCCTCTGGCTGTTGATATCAAGAAAATCAACTTCCGTGACGCCACTGTTCATTTCACAGACAAAAGGCTCTTTCCTGCCTGGAGCGGAACCTTTAAGGGCCTTGAGGGATGGATAAATGACGTTAACACCACTGGAAACAACCTTTCTTCCTTTGCCATCAGGGGATTCCTTGACGAATCTCCTCTTACTTTTTCAGGATCAACTGCCCTCTTCAATCCGAAAGTTGAGGGACACGCAAAAATGACCCTTTCCGATTTTCCTTTGAAAAATTTCGCCCGACAGTTTGAAACGGCACCCATTGACCCCGTTACCGCAGAGCTGGACCTGAATTTGACCATGACAGAGACCGTCTCGCAGTTTCACAGTGAAAGCGAGCTGCTTCTCAAGAAACTGTACGCCCGTTCTACCAACTCGACTACAGCCCTGGCACTGGCTGTCATGAAAGACAAGAGTGACAGCTTTTCTATGAAGGTTGTTATTGATCTTGGCAGCAAGTCTCTTTTACAGCAGGGACTCGCCAGCTTCCAGACCACTGTTATAAAGGCGTCCTATGCGCCACTTCTCCTTGATCGCAGGTTTAAGGATCTCCAGGACAAAGGATTTATCTCCTTTTTGCCCGGATCTAACAAACTGGAAGCAGCCGCCAGAAGCATACTTAGCAGGTACGGGGACCTCCTCAAAGAGCACCCTGGGCTGGGCCTTCTGATAACCGGGATGGCGGATGGCAGGAAGGATCGTGATATTCTCAAAAAAGAAAAAGAGAATATCGAGCAACAGCGTGTGGATGGCATTAACAAGGTAAAACTTGCTGAACATCGTCAAAAACAGCTCAAACTTGCTGCCATCCAACCTAGCAATACCATTAAAGAGGAAAATATAAGTAAAGAGGAACTCTCCGATTTCACCCCTGTACCACCAAATCCTGTCCACATCAGTGACAGGGATCTCCTCGAACTCGCGCAAGAACGAAGCTTGATTGTCCATGATTTCTTAATCCACAGTCTGAACATTGCACCTGAGCGACTGAGTACAAAAAACAAGGTACTGGTGAGAGAAAACCCATCTGCAACCGGTAGTAGTATTGAAATTAAAGCAGTTATGGTAAAAACCAATCGGCCCAATTAATTATTCAATCAGAACAAATATACCCGGCAACAGTTTCCCTGCCCTGCCACCATACTGACACCCATGCTGAAACCTCCATATACACATTATGATCAACTGTACGTATATAACTTTGACTCTATTGACCTGGGTATTATTGATGATCCCGATCTGATTGGTACCTGGATTGAAGACGACACTGCTATCCTCTTTTTTCATAAGGAAAAAAAGGAACTGGTTACAACAATCTGCAATCGCAGCAATGCGAAGATAATCTACGAAGCCAACTTGAACTACCAAGATTGGGAGGCGGGGCTGGATATCACCACCTTTGAAGTACCCCCCCTCATTGTTGCCCCAATCTGGGAAGCAGAGAAACTCAACCACAGTAACAACTCCATCCCCATTAAACTTGACCCAAGTGTTATTTTCGGCTCCGGGTTCCATCCTTCCACAAGACTTTGTCTTGAAACAATAACTGACCTCATAGGATCAGTTCCTGATGCATCAATTAAAACCATGGTTGATCTCGGCACCGGAACGGGATTACTGTCTCTGGGAGCTGCGAAACTCGGTGTTACAGAGATCCGATCTTATGACAATAACCCCTTTGCCTGCTCTGTGGCGCTGAAAAACGTGGCCCTCAACAACTGTGAACAGCAGATAAATGTCATGGAAGCAGATCTACGTAACAGACTCCCGGACGCAAAGGTTGATCTGGTGGTAGCTAACCTTTACAAAGGGCTGCTCCTCGACTTTTTCACCAACTCGAGCTTCTGGAAGGCACGCTACTACATTATTTCGGGATTTATCCCGTCCATGGAAGAAGAACTTCTCAAAGCCCTCCCCATGACTCAATTGAAACTTGTAGAGAGAAGAAAAAATGGTCCCTGGCGACTCTGGCTGCTTGCAAATTCCCCGCTGGAATCACCCTGAACAGCAAAAAACCATGCAATCCTTTCTTGACTCCTACGGCTACATAGTTACCTGGCTTGGCATTATCTCAGGATTCACCTTTTTCCTGAGCCTGCTTCTTATACCTCTTTTCATTAATTGGCTGGACAGTGACTTTTTTCTCCATATCCATGAACGCCCTAAAAGAGAGAATGAACATCCACTGATGTTTCTGCTGCTGCGCATTCTACGCTACAGTATCGGTGTGTTTCTGATAACCGCTGGGGTCCTGATGCTATTCCTGCCCGGCCAGGGCCTGCTCACCATAATCCTTGGCATTGTTCTTCTGGATTTCCCGGCTAAACGTGCCTTAACCGACAAGATTATCAGCTACCAGAAGATTCAGAAAGGTCTCAACTGGATCCGGGAAAAGGGTGCAAAATCACCTTTCAATTTCCCGTGACAAAACAATCAAGAGGCTGTCCGACTGTTCCAGGACAAGCTCCCAGGCACACATGACACAACAAGTCCCTCTGCAAAAGGCCTTGATTAGCTGGTTCCGCGCGAACCAACGCGATCTTCCCTGGCGGCACAGCTATGCCCCCTATGAGGTATGGATTTCAGAAATCATGCTGCAACAGACCCAGATGGACCGGGTGGTTCTTTATTTCAAACGCTGGATGGATATTTTCCCAGACATTCAATCACTTGTCAGCACCCATGAAGATCAGGTACTCAAGTGCTGGGAAGGGCTGGGCTACTATTCAAGAGCCAGAAATATTTTAAAAAGCGCAAGGGTACTTCTTGAACAATATGGCGCTGAAATCCCGTCGAGCCGCAAAGAACTCCTGCAACTTCCAGGTATCGGCCCTTATACAGCGGGAGCAATTGCCTCCATCGGATATAATCGTGACGTAGCTGTAGTTGATGCCAATGTGGTGCGAATTTTCGCAAGGATTTTCAACATTGATCTCATCCCAGACAGTCCTGAAGCAAAAGCACTCAACTGGGAAACTGCGAAAAAACTTCTGCCGGAAGGCCAGGCCAGAGAGTTTAACCAGGGCCTGATGGAACTTGGTGCACTTATCTGCCGACCTAGGAATCCACACTGCTCCTCCTGTCCCCTTGCCCCATATTGCCTCGCGCTCAAATATGATCTTATAACCGAGCGTCCCGTTCCTAAGAAAAGTAGCAAAATCATTCCCATTGAGATGGCCACAGGTGTTTTGATCAATAATGGAAAACTTTTCATTCAGCAACGCCTGCCCGATGATGTGTGGGGATCTCTGTGGGAATTTCCCGGTGGCCGGATTGAGATGGGGGAGGATCCGGAGGAGGCAGTGCTCCGGGAATTTTTCGAGGAAACGGAATTTAGAGTGGATGTGGCATCAAAAATCACCACAACCACCCACCATTACACCCGTTACAAGGTGACCCTGCACTGTTTTCTGGTGACGCTGGCGCAGAAAAATCCAGACCCGGTTCTACATGCAGCCAGGAATTTCCACTGGATACCATTCTCAGCCCTCGACAATTTTGCTTTCCCGGCAGGACACCGGAAGCTTATCAACCATATGCAGAATTCAGGTTTCGTCCTTGAGCAGCCTTCCGGAAAACCAGATTAACACAAGAACCGGAAATCCCATGAGCGTGGTCATTAAGAAGAAGGATTCATATCCGTAGGCCGAAACAGCAGTACCGGAATAGCCACCGATAAGTTTTGGGAACAACGTCATAAGAGAGGAGAAAAGAGCGTACTGAACGGCGGTAAAGGAAATATTGGTAAGGCTTGACAGAAAGGCCACAAAGGCTGTTGAGGCCAGTCCGGCACAGAGATTATCAGCACCTATCACCACGGTGAGCATGGTAATATCATTACCACTTCTTGCAAGGAGCATAAAGAGCAGGTTCGTGGCCGCAGCGAGAACACCACCCGCAAAAAGAATCCTGTACACGCCATACCGAACGGTGAGCAGTCCCCCTAAAAAACCTCCTGCAAGGGTCATCAGCACCCCAAAGGTTTTGGTCACCGTGGCTATTACATTCTTACTAAAACCCATATCCAGGTAAAAAACATTGGACACCACACCAAGTACAATATCCGAAATTCGATAAAAACCCACCAGAAGCAATAACAGAATGGCTGTTTTTCCGCCATAGCGCACAAAGAAATCCTGCACCGGAGCCACGTAACTCTCCCGTACCATATCTTCATCCGCAAGTCCTGCTTTCACCGACATCAGTGCCCCTCCAGCTGCTACGACCAAGGCCAGAAACAGCCGACAAGCCTCAACTACAAAGCTTATAAGCCTCCCATGAATACTTTCCGGACCTGCAAATTGCGTCTTCAGGTCAGTGGCGATAGATGAAGTGAGAAAGAAACAGCCGGCAAAGAGTGCCGCAGCGAGCAGGAAGAGGCAGAAAAAGCGGATGTACTGGGCTACCGAATAGCTGTAAAGACTCTTTTTTGCCTCTTCCGGTTCCGAAATAATACAGGTGGTCACCACTCCGACCAACATAACAGCAGCCATAACAAGGTAAGTGTTTCGCCAGGCAACCACGCTATACACCTCTCTGGTCGTGCCAAACCATGAAGCCATATAGAGTGAACCCGCTCCAGCCACCAGCATTCCTATGCGGTACCCGGCAACATAGGTTGAGGCCAGCATCGCTTGCAGCGACTCATCGACACTCTCTATACGGTACGCATCTATGACAATATCCTGGGTGGCCGATGAGAACCCGAGAAAAACAGCAGCCAGAGCCATGATGACCAGACTGGAATCACCTCTGGTGGGATCAGTAAACCCCATCCACACAATGGCAGTTATCACCGAAAACTGGGATAGCAGCATCCAGGAGCGCCGCCTGCCAAATATCCTGGTGAGCAGGGGAAGAGGCAACTTATCCACCAGCGGGGCCCAGATAAACTTAAATGAATACCCGAGTGCTGCCCAGCTGAAAAATGTCACAGCAGAACGGCTCACCCCAGCTTCACGCAGCCATACAGACAAGGTGGAAAATATAAGAAGTATGGGGACACCTGCAGAAAAGCCCAGAAAAAGCATAGTGAGTACCCTGGGATGTCCCCAGATTCTCAACATATCAATTTTAGAGCTCGAGTCCCCTTTTTTTTCGGCCATTCTTCCCTTTTCCCCGTATTAGAATTATGGTATCAATGAGTCTATACCCATTTAATAATACAAAAGCAAACAGCTTTCCGGCTAGCCAGGATTCTGAAAAAATATCATCATGCCAGTAAAGATATACAATACACTTACACGAAAAAAAGAAATACTCAAGCCCATTGAACCGGGTCATATAAAGCTGTATGTCTGCGGAATTACGTCCTATGACTACTGCCACATCGGTCATGCCAGATCATCTCTTGCCTTTGACATGATTGTCCGTTACCTGAGATACACAGGTAACAGAGTAACCTATATCCGCAATTTCACCGACATCGACGACAAGATCATCGCACGAGCTGCAGAGCAGAATACCAGCACTGAGGAACTGGCCAATCGTTTTATTGACGAATTTTATGTGGATATGGACAAACTTGGCGTTGACCGTCCCACCATGGAGCCCAAAGCCACTGAACATATCCAGGAAATGATAGATCTTATTGCTGAGCTGATTGAAAAGGACATGGCCTACCCAGCATCCGGAGATGTGTATTATTCCGTCAAGTCTTTTGAGGGATATGGTAAGCTTTCCGGCCGAAATCTCGACGATATGCAGGCAGGAGCCCGTATATCTGTCAACGAAAACAAGGTAAACCCCATGGACTTTGTTCTCTGGAAGGCATCCAAGCCCGGTGAACCGAGCTGGGACAGTCCCTGGGGGCCTGGAAGGCCCGGCTGGCATATAGAATGTTCCGCAATGAGCCGTAAATATCTTGGTTCCACCTTTGATATCCATGGTGGTGGTCAGGACCTCATCTTCCCGCACCATGAGAATGAACTGGCTCAGAGTGAAGGTGCCAATAACAAGCCCTTTGTAAATATGTGGATTCATCACGGTTTTGTTACCATCCGAGATGAAAAAATGTCAAAATCCCTGGGTAACTTCCTCACCATCAGAGACATACTCGAGCACTACCATCCGGAAGTGTTGAGATTTTTCATTTTTTCCACCCACTATCGCAACCCCCTCGATTTCTCAGAAGCTGCCATGCAGGATGCCATGGCCGGGCTCGACCGTCTCTACAACTGTATGGCTGCTGTGGATGCTCTTGAGGAGGCCTGCTCTGACAGCATCCAAACACTTGCAAGTAACAAGGATAGAGAAAAAATCGAAGGACTGGAAGAACGATTCAGAAAAGCCATGGATAATGACTTCAACACAGCGCAGGCTCAGGGCAGCCTCTTTGAAGCAGTGAAGGTCATCAATAAAATCCTGAGACAGCTACCGGCCTCCCCCGCACCAACTGATCTTGATCTGTTAAAATGTGGCGCCGCCACTGTTAAAAGGCTAGCTGCCATCATGGGGATACTTGAAGAAAATGCCGCAGATTACCTGGCGAGTAAAAAGGCTGCCATGCTTGCAAAAACTGGTATCAGTGAAGCTGACATTCTTGAGCTTATCCAGGACCGGAATCAGGCGAGACAGGATAAGGATTGGTCTCTCAGTGACCAGATCCGCGACAAGCTTCTTGAAAAAGGGATAGAACTTAAAGACGGCCCGGAAGGTACGGGCTGGAGTGTTAAACGAAACTGATATGAACAACAGTATCCGCATGCCGTCCGTGGCCGGACGCTTTTATCCAGGAGACGCCAACGAGTTACGTCAAGCTCTTCTGGAATTATCTGCGAACAATACCGGCACAGAGAAGAGAAAAAACGTTCTGGCGGCTGTCTCTCCCCATGCCGGGTATCTTTACTCCGGGGATGTGGCAACTGAAACAATCGGAATGATAACGGTCCCCGAAACTGTAGTTCTTCTCGGGCCAAATCATACCGGTAAGGGTGCCCCGGTTGCCCTCTCAACAGCTACCTGGGATATGCCCATGGGGCAAGTTCCCGTGAACCACGATTTTGCAGATGCTCTGTTAAAACACTCTGACATCATCGAGCAGGATGAACTCGCTCACAAATTTGAACATTCCCTTGAAGTGCAGATTCCATTTCTGCAGGCTGCCCAGAGAAACCTGTCCATCATCCCCATCACTCTTTCCCACGTCTCATACCGTACCCTCGATGAAGTGGGACTCGCTCTAGCTGAAACCATCAAGCAGTTTAAGACAGAAAACATCCTTATTGTGGCGTCATCAGACATGACCCATTATGAGCCTCGGGAAACAGCAGAAAAAAAAGACCACTATGTGTTAAAAAAACTGGCAGATATGAATCCCAATATCCTCTACCGTTCAGTTACCGGTCATAATATTTCCATGTGCGGAATCATGCCGGTAACAATGGCCTTGATCGCTGCCCTGGAACTGGGTGCCACAAAAACTGAACTGGTGCGCTACACGGATTCAGGCGAAGTTACCGGTGACATAACACAGGTGGTCGGCTATGCCGGAGTACTTATCTCTTAAGAGATTAATTTTCCTTGACAGGAGCGTGAAAAGTTTCTAAATAATCCACCTCAGCACTTTTCCATCCTGGGGGATGGTCTAACGGCAAGACAGCGGACTCTGACTCCGCTTATCGGGGTTCGAATCCCTGTCCCCCAGCCAGACTTGCATCTTCACGTAGTAATTTCAACTACTTGAAAAAAGCGCTTTAAGGTGAAATCACAAGTGTCACACAAAGTGAGGCACAATGAACACCTACTCTCCTTCTTATCTTCATAAAAATCACTTCGGTAAATATCGTATTTCAGATGTGTGACTCCGGTCAGTATCAGAAAATCAGGAAAACGCAGGGGAGAGAAATGTTCTTCATACTGTACAGTCCTCTACTGGTTGCCTGTCAAAAGAGGCTTCTACCAGCTATATCCAAGTTTTACCCTGGTGGTTATGTCGGTTGTTTCTACACCTTCTGGAGGCTCACTGTCAAATTCGTACTCCAGTTCAGTACTGGCCACAAAACCACCCCAGAGTGGTACCCGAAATCCGGTCCAGCTTGTCCACACTAGCTTATCGCTCACATCGTAGCCCCAGAATCCATTCTGGCGATGATAAAACTGCAGAATATCGGTCAGCAAAAAGGTATCAAAATCGAGCATCCACCCAGGTGCCCAGTAGTCCCTGCCTTCTGAACTTTGAAACTCTTCAGAAATTCGTAAAAACCCAGCGCCTGTTTTCAGATTTATGGCATGGCCTTCATAGAACTGATAACCGACATGGGGGCCGGCACCCATCCGCAGGGTAAGCTCTGCAAATTCGTTACTCTCGGCAAGCAGGGTGAAGCCGACAAAGCGTTTAAATGTTCGCACCCCCCATTGCCAAGAGTCGGGTAGAAAATAATCATAACTGGAGCCAACCTTCCATTTATTTTTTGTTTGTGCGGCGTACTTTTTGTCATTTTCATAACTGAATTTTCCATTCAGGCGATGCTGCTTTCGCCGCAACTCAATTTCACCATCCGAATCAACCTCATCAACCTCATTGTTTCCCCGTTCATACTTCAGGGTAAGATTGATCCGCCCGGTGAAGAGAAATCCCTCACCAAAAATCCACGGTTGCGGGTTTATTGCGGTGAGGAGATCTTGTTCCATCTGGATATTCTGGCCAGTGTCTTCATCCACGACCAAGAGGATTTTGTCTTCCAAGTTTTCCAATAACGTACTTTTTATTATCTGCTCATTGGCAATCTGCAGAGTCATCGTCTGCTCCGTCTCAACCGTTTTGATCTGCTCCCATTTGATGGTGATTATTCCTGCATAAGGTGTCTTAAACTGCAGCGAGTCACTGCTCCGTGCCACCACTTCTCCCGTAAGTCTGTCACCATTCTGCATTACAAGAACATCTGCCATCGCTGTCGAAACAAATGGCGATAGACTGAAAAGCAGAGCTTGGTAAAAAGCTACTGCCTTTCTTTTCAAGTTTGTGGCGGCTGTCATAGATTCCAGGAAGTTTTCCTAATATTTAACAATTCTGATGAATTCGTAAAAACTAGATAACCTGATGCATAAACAGGCTAATGCGACTCTTCCCCATACATAAGGAGTACATTTTCTATTAATTGCGACAAACCAGTGCACACTGAAATTAGAAACAAACGTAGCAACGATGCAGATAAAACTTTTTTGAAACACGGTCGATTTTATTCACCCTTGATAAGTTTCTTGTTAGAATTATATAACACTATTAATATAATCAATAAAAGAAAGTATTTTATTATTGATGGCGTCGTAAAAACTCATCATCTACTTCGTTGCTGCATTTTTTGTTAATTATTGTAATAATGTACTCTTGGTACGCCGAAATCAAACAATAAATACACGGCTTGCATCTGAGTCTTTTTACTTAACCATTTATCAATTGACCTTTTTACGAGATTGTCATTGTTGCGGATCACAAAGAGCAGCATTGTCTAAACTTAATTTTATCAAGGAACTTCTCATGGTTAAAAACTTTTTTTTCGCACTGCTCTATGTTTTTCTGTTCAGCTCTTCTTACCTGCACGCAGCTAC
This sequence comes from Desulfobulbaceae bacterium, assembly GCA_026988015.1. GTDB lineage: Bacteria > Desulfobacterota > Desulfobulbia > Desulfobulbales > Desulfocapsaceae > Desulfocapsa. The sequence goes on from JALSMA010000001.1 coordinate 22,230, forward strand.
ATCCGATCCTGTTCTGGAAACCATCGATAAAGCGATTGAGGAGTATAGAAACAATGATTTTGGCAATGCCGCAACCAGCCTTGACTATGCAAGTCAACTGATCCGTCAGAAGAAAGGTGAAGCTCTTGGAAAACTACTCCCTCCCCCCCTTGATGGCTGGCAGGCAGAACCGGGAAATTCAAAGGTCACGGCAGTATCACTGTTTGGTGGTGGCCTGACGGCTGAGAGAAAATATCATAAAGAAAAAGCCACGGTGGACATCGCCATCGTCACCGATTCCCCCCTCCTGCAATCAATGATCATGATGTTTTCCAATCCAATTTTTGCAGCATCTGCCGGACAATTTGAATTAATCAACGGCCACAAAGGAATCGTTAATTTCAAAAACAATCGAGGGGACATTAACATTGTGGTAAACAACCGTTTTCTTGTCACCCTCAATGGAAAAAACACCAGCCTGGATGACCTGATGAACTTTGCAGAAAGTATTGATTTAAAAGCAATCAGTAATCTGCCATAGTACGATAATCAATCACAGGAACTAACTATTCCCCTTTTAGAATTCACAGGGATGGCTCGAAAGGTTATTTCTGATGAAGAGCCGCCCCTGCTGGTATGACGAATTGGCCTTCTTCCGCCGCAGGGGTGGTTTTAATTCCTGAACGAACGTTTTTTAAAGCCACACAGAGTGAGAACAATGAGTGACACAGAACAAAAAATCAGTGATGCGTTGTTGTTAAAGATAGCCAAGGAGATTGCCGTTAAATTTATTGAAGTTGGCCGTTTGACACCAGCCACTTTTGAGAGCAGTTTTGAAAAAATATACCACAGTATCAAACAGACGGTGGAAAAGCCGTGACTGAGCTACTTCCTGACCTGAATAAGGCCCCTGAGAATATAAAACATATCCATATCATGGGTATCTGCGGAACCGGGATGGCCGCTCTTGCCGGAATGCTCAAGGCTACAGGATACAGAATAACAGGATCGGACAAGGCAGTTTATCCGCCCATGTCCATTTTTCTTGAAGAAATTGGTATCACTGCCCATGACGGATATAAAGCCACAAACCTCTCCCCCAAACCGGACCTGGTCATTGTCGGCAATGTCATCACCCGTATAAATCCCGAAGCTGAAGCTCTGGCTGCCGCAAAAATTCCTTATCTGTCGTTTCCCCAGGCGCTGGCCCATTTTTTTATCCAGTCCCGTACATCGCTGGTGGTAACCGGTACCCATGGCAAAACCACAACCTCATCTCTGCTGGCCTCCTGCCTGAATAGAGCTGAACTTGATCCAACCTTTATGATAGGAGGCATTGTCCGGGAATTTGACTCTAACTTCCGCCTGGGTAAAGGTGCCCATTTTGTTTCGGAAGGTGATGAGTATGACACCGCCTTTTTTGACAAGGAATCAAAATTCCTCCACTATCGACCCGATATCGCAATCATCACTTCAGTGGAATTTGACCATGCCGATATCTTCGCAGACCTTGAAGCCATCAAAAATTCTTTTAAAAAGTTTGTTGCCCTGCTGCCTGAAGGTGGGCTGATCATAGCCCACCTGGATGACCCTAATGTGCGTGAAGTTGTAAAAGGTGCACCCTGTGAGGTCCAGGGATATGGCCAGAGCCCTGAACTTGACTGGTGCCTTGCTGGTGTTCAGGCAAACGGCGGTATCACCCGCTTCACCGTAAAACATTCGGGCAAAAAATGGGCCGAGTTTTCCGTCCGGCTTCCCGGAACCCATAATTGTCTGAACAGCCTTGCCGTAGCAGCAGCTCTCCACAGCATTGGGGTACCCCAAAAGACTATCAGTGAGGGGCTGACCAATTTTGGCGGGATAAAGCGGCGTCAGGAGATTCGAGGTATTGTTAACGGAATTACTGTCATAGATGATTTCGCCCACCACCCCACAGCGGTACGTGAGACTTTGAAAGCCTTAAAGAATGCCTATCCGGAACAACGCCTCATTACCATTTTTGAGCCTCGTACCAACTCTTCAAGAAGGGCTGTCTTTCAACAGGATTATGTTGACTGCTTTGATGCTTCTGAACTCACTTTTATCCGCAAACCCGTTCCTCTCAATAACATCCCCGCAATTGATATGTTCTCAGCAGACAGACTGGCTGCTGATATTCGTAATCGAGGTGTACACGCTGAGTCCTGTGCAGATACTGAAATCATTCTTGATAAAATCACTCCCCTCCTGCAGGCAACGGATGTGGTTGCCATTCTTTCCAATGGCGGCTTTGATAATATTCACAGCAGACTCCTTGAAAAATTGGAAGCATCCCCGTTGCAATCCGTCTAAATTCTTGACCATTCATCCGATATACCGTACTATTGAGCCGTCATTCATTTCACTATTCTGATCTTAGTCCTCATCACCGGGGCCACTAAAGATTTGACAAGGCGTTATCATAATTTTTTTCAGGAGAGGACCCAATATGAAACTCGCTGTTCTAAAAGAGACTGAAGAGGGCGAAAACAGGGTCGCTATTATCCCGGATTCAATCAAACGACTCAACAAAAATGGCTTTGAGATTTTGATAGAAACAGGCGCTGGCCTGGCATCCGGACACAGCGACAAGGACTACACGGACAAAGGCGCCACCATCGTAACTGACACCCAGGAGCTGATCAATCAAAGCGACTGTATTGTTAAAGTTCGTCCCCCATCCATTGAAGAAGTTGATAGATTAAAGGACAACTCCTTTTATATCTCCATCATCCAGTCCACCCTGCGTCACGATCTGGTAACAAAATTTCAGGAAAAGAAGATCACCGCATTTGGCCTTGACATTATTCCAAGAACCACCCTGGCACAGTCCATGGATGTTCTTTCCTCCATGAGTACCATTTCCGGTTACAAAGCTGTCCTGCTTGCAGCGGACAACATTAATAAATTCTTTCCCATGCTCATGACTGCAGCAGGAACAGTTGCACCCGCCAAAGTTCTTGTTTTGGGAGCTGGTGTTGCTGGACTTATGGCCTGTGCCACTGCCAAACGCCTTGGTGGAGTGGTTGAAGCTTTTGATGTACGTCCTGAAGTTAAGGAACAGGTTAATTCTGTAGGAGCCAAATTTGTCGAAGTACCTGTTAAAGAAGATGGCTCCGGTGGAGGCGGATATGCCAAAGAGATGTCTGAGGTGTACAAGCAGAAACAGGCAGAACTCATCTCCAAACATATCGCCAAGTCAGATGTTGTTATTCCAACAGCGCTGATTCCCGGCAAAAAAGCCCCCATACTCATAACTGAAGAACAGGTTAAATCCATGAAACCGGGTTCCGTCATTGTGGATCTGGCAGCCGAAATGGGCGGCAACTGTGCTGTTACGACACCGGGCGAGAATGTCATTGTCCATGGTGTTCAGGTCATAGGCCACGCGAACCTGCCCTCCACTATGTCCTATCACGCCTCTCAGATGTTTTCCAAAAATGTGGAAAAATTCCTTTTTCATCTTTGTGACGAAAATGGATTCAAGATGGATATGGAAGATGAAATTACCAGTGGATCACTGGTCACCAAAGATGGCGAAGTCATACATGAACTGACCAAGTCACTCATGGCCGGTTAGTTAAGGAGAAGAAAAGATGGATACAGGAACAATCATCATTGGTTTGACCATTTTTGTACTGGCCTGCTTTGCAGGAGCCGAGCTTATTTCAAAAGTGCCTCAGACCTTACACACCCCACTTATGTCTGGCTCGAATGCCATTTCTGGTATTGCCATTCTTGGTGCATTAATTGCGACCGGAAGACCGGAATCCATTGACGCCGAATCTGCCATTGGATTTTTTGCCGTTATCTTTGCCACAGTGAACGTGGTGGGCGGTTATATGGTCACCAACCGTATGCTGCAGATGTTCAAGAAAAAGAAACTGAAGAAAAAAGAATAGCAGCCGGTTAACGGATCCCTGCCCGACCATAGGTCGGGTGCTTAAAGAATGTACCAAATAAGAGAGTTTAAGTTATGTCTACTGTCAATATTATCGATTTTGTATATCTGATATCAGCAGTGCTCTTCATGCTGGGTATCAAAAACCTGAGTTCTCCGGCAACAGCCAAACTCGGGAATTATTTGTCCATGACTGGAATGGGTGTGGCAATCATCGCCACTCTGGCCAGCCCTGACATGTTCGGCTTTACCATGATCATCATTGCCATCGCCATTGGTGCTGCCATTGGTGGCTATGCTGCCGTCAAAGTAGAGATGACCTCCATGCCGGAAATGGTAGCCCTGTTTAACGGTTGCGGTGGTGCAGCATCAGCACTGGTAGCGATGGCCGAATTCAACGGCCAAACTGCCACTTTTGCCAATTTCACCCTCATCACTCTACTTCTCTCCATCATTATCGGTGGCCTGACCTTCACCGGATCAATTATTGCTTATACAAAACTGCAGGGTATCATTTCCACTCGTCCCATCACCTATCCTTTCCAGCAGATTGTCAATGCAGGAATTGTTATTCTTACCCTGTTTCTCGCCTACACCGTCTTTCAAGACCCATCAAATCTCTTTGCATTTTACCTGATCATCGTTCTGTCCCTCAGCCTTGGAGTGCTTGCAGTGATTCCCATTGGCGGTGCTGATATGCCGGTTATTGTATCGTTGCTTAATTCCTACTCCGGACTTGCTGTTTCCATGACCGGTTTTGCCTTGAATAACAATGCTCTTATCATCGTTGGTTCTCTGGTTGGGGCCTCAGGTCTCTTTCTCACCAAAATCATGTGTGATGCAATGAACCGATCCCTCGCTAATGTCCTCTTCGGAGCCTTTGGCGCAATTGACGAATCGGTTGCAGACGGCGGCGAAGGACCCGCAGGCAGCATGAAAGGATTTGAGGTAGAGGATGTTGCCATTGCCCTGCAGAATGCCGATTCATTGATCATTGTCCCAGGATACGGAATGGCTGCAGCACAAGCTCAGCATGTTACCCGCGAGCTTGGTGATTTTCTCACTGAAGAGGGAGTTGAAGTTCGCTATGCCATCCATTCAGTTGCCGGACGTATGCCCGGACACATGAATGTTCTTCTGGCAGAAGCGGATGTCTCCTACGATCAGCTCTTTGCAATGGAAGACATCAATGACGATTTTTCCACCACAGACGTTGTGCTTGTCATTGGTGCCAACGATGTTGTCAACCCTGCGGCAAAAACCAATCCTAGTAGTCCCATTTACGGTATGCCCATCCTTGAAGTGGATAAAGCAAGAACAGTTGTAGTCCTAAAACGTTCTATGAATGTTGGTTTTGCCGGTATCGAAAATGAACTCTTCTTTAAAGATAATACCATGATGCTCTTTGGCGATGCCAAGGCGTCTATCCAAAACCTTCTTGCTGCTGTTAAAGAGTAATCTGAAAAGCAAAGTCGAAACGTAAAAAAGCGGATTGAGAATTCCTGTTCTCAATCCGCTTTTTCCATTGCCACCCCTGTTGCGCAAAAGCCTGTACTGCCCACAGCCTGTTACCCTCTGATCTGTACTCCCGCTCAAATCAACCCCAGTTCAACAAGTTGCTGCTGTATCACACTGGCACTTACAGGTTTGGTGAGATAGGCTTCACACCCGCCTTTCACCAGTGCTTCCATGATATTCCCTGAATCATCAAGGGCGGTGATCATCATCACTTTAACCCTGCTGCCATCGTGAAGCCCTCTTTCTTTTTCAAGATGACGAATCTCTTTAAGTGCTGCCTGACCATCCATTTCCGGCATCATAATATCAAGACAGACCAAGTCATATTTCCGAGCAGTCTCTTCCAGACTCTCACGAAAACGCTCCACGGCGCTCTCCCCATCACTGACAAGATGACACTCGCCATAGGGTTTCAGGAAATTAGCAAGTAACAGTTGATTTACAGGCGCATCTTCAGCAATTAAAATTTTCATATTGACCTGATAATATTTTAGAATTTCTCCTCTATGTATGCTATACGAAAACATGGCATATTCAAATAAAAAACAGACTTCCCCATCAATTGAACTAAAGATGCCAACCTTGAAAAAGAATGCTATCCAGAGACGTATCCATAAAGTTCTTACATCAAACTCTTTACTAGAAAGTGGACAACCTGTTATTATCGCAGTCTCTGCCGGTTCTGACTCAATCAGCCTCCTCCATATTCTCTCTTTTTTATATCCTACCACAAAACGCATAGCGGTATATGTAGACCATGGGCTGCGCCCAGATGAAACGGAATCTGAACAAAAACTTGTCAAAAAACAGGCTGAAATCTGTTCTGCTGTTTTCCGCAGCATATCAGTGAATGTGATACAGGAAAAAGAACAAAAAGGCTCGTCCCTTGAAGAAGCTGCACGAACCCTTCGCTATCAAGCACTCGAAAAAATACGTAATTCAGAAAATGCCTGCTGCATCGCAGTTGGACATACCGCAGATGACCAGGCAGAAGAAATTCTTCTTCGTCTTATTCGGGGCAGTGGACGTACCGGCCTTAGTGGCATGAAACTGAAAAATGGCCACATTATCCGGCCCCTTCTTCAAGAACCTAAAGTGGAGCTACTTGATTACCTGCATTCACTGAACATCAAATATTGTATAGATAGTTCAAACTTTGAAAAGGATTTTTTACGAAACAGGATCAGGCTGGATCTTCTTGTCGATCTTGAGAAACATTACAACGGGTCTATCCGTAGAACCCTCCTGCAGACAGCCGAAATACTTTCTGCAGAGGATGATCTTCTTGATGAGCTATCTCGAGCGGCCTTTCTGAAACATGTTCAACTCGAGCCAGCAAAGATCTATCTTTCCATTACCGACTTCTCCAGGGAACCTCTGGCCATAAAGCGTAGAATCCTTGAAAAAATCTGCTGGCAGATGAAGTCCAAGCCATCATTTAAAAAAATAAAACATCTTCTCTATCTTTGTTCTTCTACCAGTGGCAAAGAAATTCATCTCAGTGGCGGCCTGCGTGCAGTCAGAGAGCAGGCAAATATCATTTTTTTTCACCCAGCTGAACAGACGGGCTACCGGGGCTCTGCCATCATAAAAAAAACTTTTCCTCCTATCACAATTCCCGGTCCAGGGGACTTTCCTGTATCTGAACTGAAACGAAAACTCATTATTTCTAAAGTCCACAGTGCCCAGATTCGCACTGTTTTCTCCCATAAACTGATTATCAGTGCAGACCTGCTCCTGTTCCCCCTGCTACTGCGTCCTTATTCGGAAGCAGAACGTTTCAGACCCCTTGGCGCACCCGGAAACAAAAAGATTTCCAGATTCCTGTCAGATCTCAAAATTCCCAGATCTGAACGTCATCACTATCCAGTTCTCATTTCAGACGGGAAGGTTGCAGCCATCCCAGGATTAAGGATAACAGAAGAGTTCAAAGTGACCAGACAGACAAAACAGATGCTGCTCATACAATGGTTACCCTACTGACTTCAAGCTCATTGCCCTGTACAATGGACATACAGTTCCTTACTCTTGAATGACTGCTAAAAACGCGACATTTCGCTCATTACTGCAAATTTAACCATTCGTCATTAATCCAAAACCAATATGCAAGAACATCAGCCTAAACCCGTTGCTACCAAAAAATCTCTACACGAAAAAAACACCACAGAACACCGTGCCATCACCCTCATTGCCTGTCCCATTTTTCAAAAAGAACTTGAACATGTTCTCAACGAACTCAAGCTGGTTTTTCATATTGATTACATGCATTACAGCATCCATAACAATCCAATGAAAATGGAAGAACAGCTCCAGGCAGGAGTCGAAAAAGCATCCAGACAGAAAACAGACAAGGTGTGCTTTCTGGTTGGCAGACACTGCAAGGGGAAACGTGATGTGATTCAGGTGGTTAATGACTGCGGTGGCAGAATCCCACAAGCAAAAAACTGCATTGATATGCTTATTGGCGATACACTGGTTCAATCACTACAGAAAAAAAGAACCTCATTGATGACTCCTGCATGGATTAAAATGATCAACAAATCCATCAATGATGGCCAGTGGACCGTTACAGATGCCCGATTAAATCTAGGATGGTACAATAAAATATTGATTCTTGATACTGGTGTTGATCCATTAAGTGATGAGCAAATAGTGGAATTTTATGATCTTATCCAAGTTGAAATCGAAGTCCTGCCGGTGACACTTTGTCACTTTAAAGCCCTTCTTGAAAAACTGCTGCAATAACTCAAATACAACTAGGTCTGCATTTTTTTCCTGACCGCATTGGAATTCTTGTTATTTTTCAAAAGACGAGTTTACATGGAAACTCAACCCAGCAACGCCCTAAATGCTTGTAGACCTATAAAGTTTTTCTTCGAAATTAAAAGCACAATGTAGTACAATACTCCAGAATTACATCTTTCCGCTATCAACAAACCACCATCCTAGGGCAAGTAAGACCAGTGTGTAAAAAAGATAACGACAGTCCCCCTCTTCGTACAGTCACCACTCATCCTCCCCACAGCTGCCCCAATCCTCAGAACTGTAACCACACAGATACCTGGGAACAACTTTTTAATGCCATTCAGGATCCGGTACTTGTTGTAACCCCGAGTGGAACGATTATAGAGGCAAATAATGCGACACTTCTCGCAGCTCGAAAGCCAAGAGATCAAGTTGTAGGAACCGGTATCTGCCAAATTGTCCATGGCGGTAAATGGCCACATATCAAGTGTCCTCTTGAAGAATTTCTTAAAACCTGTTCCCCAAAAGTAGAAGAGACTCGCCTTCCAGGACTCAATGGTGAATATTCTTTTACAATATCACCCGTTACGGAGCCAAGTGGCAATATAGACAAAATCATGCTCATTGCCAGGGAACTCACTCGAGATGAAAGCCGTAAGATGGATTCAATCCGTACCGCAAAACTTGCAGCCATTGGAGAACTCGCCGCAGGTGTTGCCCATGAAGTCAATAACCCCATCACCGGAATAATTAATTTTGCTCAGATACTTCTTGACAATTACAAACTTGATTCTTCAGGGCGTGACATTGTGCACAAAATTATCAAAGAAGGCGATCGAATCGCATCAATTACCCATAACCTGCTTTCTTTTTCAAGGGCCGAAAAGCATGAACGCCAGCCGGTCAATCCTGTAACGATTATAAAAGAAAGTCTTACTCTAGTGCAGCACCAGTTAAAGAAAGAGGGAATTACGATAAAAACCAGTTTTCCCGCAAGAGACCACCTCATCATTGCTGACTTTCAGCAACTGCAACAGGTGTTAGTTAACCTGATCAGTAACAGCCGCTATGCATTAAACGCCAGATACCCAGGATACCACCCAAACAAATGTATTGAGATAACATGTGGTTACACAGAAAGCAAAAGGAATCCCATGGTCACCATTGTCGTAAAAGATTATGGCACCGGCTTTCCACAGTCGCTCCTCGAGCGCCTCTTTGAGCCTTTTTTTACAACCAAAGCACCTGGAGAAGGTACAGGACTTGGGCTGAGTATCAGTTACGGTATCTTAAAAGATCATGGAGGAGATCTGCGGGTCAATTCCATTCTTGATAAATACACTGAAATAATAATGGAACTCCCTGCGGGAATCTAAGCTTATGGACAAAGATTTATATACAGCAAAAATCCTTATTGTCGACGATGAAGAGTCAATCAGGCAAACCTTTGAGATATTTCTTACCTCAGCAGGTTATCGTCATGTCAAGGCTGTTGAAACATTTGATGAGGCTGTTGAAGAACTCAAAAATACTCCCTACGACTTAATCATCAGCGATATTGTCCTCATTGGTCCCTGCGGAACTGACCTTCTACGAAAAACAAGGGAACTTGGTGTGATGTGTCCAGTAGTTATGATCACTGGATTCCCAAACCTTGAGTCAGCTGCAGAAGCTGTTAGGCACCGCGCCTTTGATTACATTTCAAAACCAGTCAACAAGGAAACTCTTCTCCGCTTTACCCGGCAGGCACTTATCCACTGGTACCTTGAGAACAAGGCTGGTCGGTTGCAACGCGAAAATGAAAAGTATCGTCGCTACCTTGAAACCATTTTTCAATCAGTAAGCGATGCTATTATCACCATAGATTCCAAAATGAATATCGTTCAATTAAATGAAACAGCGGAACAATGGTTTAAAGAGACCAATAAAGAAGGACCGCCTTCATTAAACAACCTACCAACTGAAGTTGCTTTTGCCTGTATTCGTGATGCCAAAAAAGTTCTGCAGGATGGCACCGAGGTCAGAAAGCATCTTATTGAGTACCATACCAGTGACGATACCACTAAACTCATCAGCCTCAACGCTTCGCCACTTCGTGGTGAGGATAATGAGTTTCAGGGTGTTGTCATTGTGGCAAGAGATCTCAGCAGTGACGAACCTAAGGAAGTAAGAGAAATAAGGCAAAGATTCCACGGCTATGTAGGTGCAAGCAGTGTTATGCAGGAAGTTTACAAGATGATAGAGAATATAGGAAAGGTTGACACAGCTGTTCTCATCACAGGTGAATCTGGTACAGGAAAAGAACTTGCTGCCGAAGCACTGCATGCTGAAAGCTCCAGGCGTGACAAGCCGCTTATAAAAATTGACTGCGTTTCCGCAACCGAAACCCTACTTGAAAGCGAACTTTTTGGTCACTCCAAAGGTGCTTTTACTGGTGCTGACCGTAATAGACCCGGGAGATTGCTGCAGGCAGACGGTGGCACCCTGTTTCTTGATGAAATTGGAGACATCTCACCACGCACCCAGCTCCTGCTTCTGCGTTTCCTGCAGGAAAAAACCTTCACCCCTGTTGGACAGGACACCCCTATTCATGTTGATGTGCGGATTATTGCTGCCACCAATGTAGACTTCCATGAAATGGTATCACAGGGGAAATTCCGCGAAGACCTTTATTATCGTCTCAAGGTTATTGAAGTAAAACTCCCCCCTCTTCGTGAACGAATAAACGGTATACCGCTACTTGCCACTCATTTCCTTACTATTTTCCGCAAACAACTTAACAAAAAAATTGCTACCATTTCTGACCAAGCACTGGATTGTATGTCTCGATACTACTGGCCCGGTAATGTACGTGAATTACGGCACGTCATGGAAAGAGCGTGTGTCCTTTGCAATGGTCCTGTTCTGCTCCTGAAACACCTTCCAGAAGAACTGCACCAAACTCCCCCAAAAGTGGTTCATTCCTCCGCTTCTCCTCAAATACCCAAAAATACCGAGAAACCCATAACCTTATTCTCAGCTAACCCTGAATACCAGAGAGAAGATGAAAAGATCATCGATGCCCTCAGGAAAGCTAACGGTAACAAGGTGAAAGCCGCTAAGATATTAGGCATTGCCCGCTCTACTCTTTACAGGCAAATGCAACGTTACCACATAGATGAGTCATAAAACTGTAGTTCATCTCTTCTGTCATACAATGCCTTCTTACCTGTACTGTTTGCAATACCCTTGCAATACATGTCCCACCAGAGACACATTAGGGACACACTAGAGACACATTCGGGACATGTCCGGGACATCCCGCCATTGCAGCGCCTGGGACAGGCCACTGTCCGACCCTTGGGACACACAGCCAACACCATTCTTTTTGTGAGTGATTACAGGACGTCACAACAACCACCACAAAGAAACACGCCACTTTGTGTCACTCTGGCACGGCATGTGCTTAGTAAGAGTTACAACACAGCAACACCCTATCAACCTCAAGAAGGAGATACACCATGGGTAATACGACACTTACACAACAGAAAAGTACAGTCGGAGTTCATGATGCTACCAAAAGCTCCGTTACCACAGAAATTGACAAGGTTGTTATTGGTTCAGTTGCTGCATTTACCGGAGTCGTAGCCCTTTGGAGCGTCGCCTGCTTATTCAGTGCCATGTTCCAGGCAGGAGGGCCATTGCAGCTGGTTGGCAGTTATTTCAAGGCACTTGCAGGAATGTAACCTTGAATATTTTTTAAAAAAACAATTTAAGTCTTATCTAATACAACAAACCTAAGAGAGGAAAAAGATGGCAGAAACAGTTATGACCAAACAGAAAACCGGAAGTGCCGCCCAGACTGACTCTAAGACCTCAGTCTCCACCGAAATTGACAAAATCATCATAGGCACCATTGCAGCATTTGCTGGAGTTGTTGGCCTCTGGAGTATTGCATGTCTTGCCAGCGCAATGTTTCAGGCTGGTGGCCCACTTGCGTTGGCAGGTGGATGGTTGAAGGCAGTAAGTGGCATGTAGTACACCCTACGTCGGAAATAGAAATATTGCATTCATTCCAGACAGCAAACAAAAAGAGCCCTGTGGAGATAACTCCACAGGGCTCTTTTTGTTTTACCTACAGTAGTGATTACCATTACCGCAAGTGGTCCTGTAGTGTCTTATTGACAAACACATTCATTACTTTTAAAAACTACCGGCCCCTCTTCCCTACACTTCGAAGAGATGTCTGACCGTATAACAAAACTGGTGGTGAATCCCAAATACCAATTCTTTTTCCGAGACTAACTATGGCTATTCTTGTTCGAAATCTTCTTCTCTGTTTTCTATTCTCTGCTCTGGCAATGTTCCTTGCGCTGCTCTGGTTCATTGAACACAGGCATCCGAGTCAGGATTACAGCAAGGTTATTGAGCGGTTAAACAATAATCAGATAGTAAAACTTAAATTCACTGGAAATAAAGTCGCTTTTACTGACAGAGAAGGCCATACCTTCGTAACAACTGTTCCAGATGCCAGCAGATTTCTAGAAAGGGTCCAGGGCAAAAATATCCGTGTTATTGTAAAGCAGGACAGGTTCAACCTGATTTACATGACTGTCATATCCGGATTTATTGTCCTGTTAATTCTGGTTGCCTGGTGGTCATCTTATAAGAACAAAAAAGACGATGAAGAAGACAACAAATTTGCCAGCGATAAACTCGTCAGCATCAGTGGCAATGACCTTCAACTTACGTTCAAAGACATCGCTGGCATTCCTGAGGCAAAGGAGGAGCTTGAAGAAGTTGTATCTTTCCTTAAGTCCCCGGAAAGTTATAAAAAGATTGGAGCAACCATCCCTAAGGGTATTCTCCTTCAAGGTCCTCCTGGAACCGGAAAAACCATGCTAGCCAAGACTGTTGCAGGTGAGGCAAAGGTTCCATTTTACAGCTTTAGTGGCTCCGACTTTGTGGAGATGTTTGTAGGTGTAGGTGCATCCAGGGTCAGGGATATTTTTAAAGAGGCGAAGAAAAATACTCCCTGTATTGTTTTTATAGATGAAATTGATGCTGTGGGAGCAAGTAGATCCAGTGGTGCCTCTGCTGGGGGACAGGAGGAACGGGGCCAGACACTGAACGCTCTGCTGGTTGAGATGGATGGCTTTGATACTGAAGACACCATTGTGGTACTTGCTGCCACAAACAGGCCTGACATTCTAGACTCAGCCCTTAAACGTCCCGGACGTTTTGACAGGCAGATAAATATCTTACCACCCGATGTCAAAGGCAGGTTTGAGATTCTTAAAATTCATGGCAAAAAAGTCGCACTTGCCCCAGAAGTAAATCTTGAAAATGTTGCCAGGGCAACTCCCGGATTCACCGGTGCTGAACTTGCTAACCTCATAAATGAAGCAGCACTTATGGCCGCCAGGCACGGTAGCGATCATATTGATAACAATGATTTTGAAAAGGCACGTGACCGTATTCTCATGGGTGTTGAACGAAAAGGTCTAGTTGTAAATGAGGAGGATCGTAAGATTCTTGCTTTTCACGAAGCCGGACATGGGATACTTGCCAGCAAACTCCCTAAATCCGACCCTCTGCATAAAATTACCATAGTCCCTCGGGGCATGGCCCTTGGTCAGACCCAGCAATTACCCCTTAGTGATCATCCAGCCTACTCCAAAGAGTATCTACGCACCAAAATAATTGTCCTCATGGGTGGTCGGGCAGCTGAAGAAATTATTTTTGGGGAACAGACCACAGGTGCACAAGGCGACCTACTCACTGCCACCCAGATCGCAACAGACATGATCTGCAAATGGGGTATGAGTAACACCTTGGGTCCACAGGCCTACGCCATTGACAGTGGTGGTTTTCTTGAAAGTACAGCTAGCAGATTATCAATGAGCCATGAAACCACAACCCGGATAGATCATGAAGTAAATGAATTACTCACCGGTTGTTATGAAGAAGCGGTTCGCATCCTCAAACAGGAGCACTGGCTCCTTAAGAATCTTGCAGAAATTCTTCTCCAGGTCGAAACTCTCGATGGAGAAGAATTTGAAATCATTGTTCAATGCAGCCTTGAAAAAGAAGCTGCTGCTACAGAAAACCCCGAACCAAGCTGCCGGACCTGCGCGGTTCGACATGACTGCATACAAGCTCAGGACTTATAGGAAACAGATGCGATCTCTACGTAGACTCAGCACCATTACATTTCTTTGCACCGCACTCCTACTTGGAATGCTCCTGATCGCAGGCTATTCCCAAAACCGGATGATGGATGCGTACAATACCATCGTTAAACAAAGTGAAAGTACGATTTTCCTCTTTTCAACCATTCGAGAACAGACCACTGAGGCTCTCCTAACCCAGAATGCCTCACAAATCCAGGCCGCTGCCAGGGAAATAGAACAGCTCCATGGTCGCTATACTGATATGCTTGAAAGTCGTCTCATACCGGGACAATATAAAATCTCATTTCTCAAAGAAATTGATCTGGAACAGGTGGCGATAGATCTCAGAAGTATGGCTGAAGCTCCCACAGATACCACTCAGGCCCTTGCCATTGTCAGTCAACTCCGTCAGATCAACAATCAATTTCTCCAGTTTGACAGAATTGTGGTGAGCGAAATGAAGAATAGAGTTATGGGCTACCAGAAAAAGGCGCTGGTTCTCATGGGACTGATTGTCGCGTTAACAAGTTTCACCCTGATCATTCTCTACAAAAAATCAGTCAAACCTCTTATTATTCTTGCTGAACAGAGTAAAAATGCCTTGGTCAACAAAACCCCTCTGGAACTGAATGACGAGTATACAAGCAGTATAGAGGTCAAAACTCTCATTTCCTCTTTTAATCATTTGCTGCAACTTCCACCAGAAGCAGCACTACACAATGATACTCCCAGCCCTCGTGAGGCAGAGTTCTTTTCCATCGTCAATGAAGTCACCAACAGACTTAACGGAATAATCAACTACTCACAGCTGCTCGCAGACTATTGTGAAGCTGAAAAAGTTGGTGATGAGCAAAAAGAAATCCTCTACAAAATTATGGAGAATGGTGAAAAAAGCGCAAAAATCCTACAGAAAAGCCTGCATGGAGGAGAAAAATGAATCCCCCCGAACACACGAGCAGCGGTAACAGGAACAGTAAGAAGACAGAAGCCTGGGAAAAATTGCTCAGCTGTACCTGGAAAACGCCTCTTGGAATTATAGGGGTTAGCCTTACCACAATATCCGTTACCCTTATAATCATCGGGTTTATCTGTCACCTCACCGGTTTAATTTCAGACCACTATTTTTTCATTTTCACATTCATGTTTCTGCCATTAATGATGCTCTTCGGACTGGCATTGATTCCTCTCGCCTGCTACTTCCGAAGGAAAAAGTGGTTCCAGGGCAGCCTCCTCAACACCAATCACCTTCAAATTGACCTCGCGGACAAGCAACACAGAAAAGGAATTGTCTTATTTCTGATTCTGTCAGTCATCAATCTCACGATCATAGTTCTGGTGCTTTATGAAGGATATACCTTCACCGACTCCTCATACTTTTGTGGTGTGGTCTGTCATGAAGTTATGGAACCACAGTACTCCGCCTACCAACGATCCCCCCATGCCAAGGTATCCTGCGTATCCTGCCATATTGGGACTGGATCCTCCTGGTATGTGCAGGCAAAACTCTCCGGAATCCGACAGGTGAAAGCAATTATCAGCAGTGATTTCAACCGCCCCATCACCGCTCCAGTAGAGAACCTCAGGCCAGCAAGAGAAACCTGTGAATCCTGTCACTGGCCCGATAAATTTCACGGTAAAAAGATCAAAGAGTTTATCAGTTACACAAACGATAACCAGACTGACCCGCAAATTCAGGAAGTAGCCCTTCACATTGGTGGCCGCAATCCCGTAACCGATGAGTTTGAAGGAATCCACTGGCACGTCAGTCGTAACATTACCGTTGAATATCAGGCTCTTGACACAAAGCGTACCAGAATAGGAAGAGTAAGGGTCACAAAACCCGATGGAACTACAGAGGAATATTCCACAGGAAATGATGTCCCTGACAAAGGTGTTACCCCAGCGTGGCGTACCATGGACTGTATCGACTGTCATAACCGGCCGACTCACATTTACGACCAGCTTGACCAGATCATTGACTTTGGTCTTTATTCAAAAAAGATTGACTCCAATATTGCAGGGATACGTGAAGACAGCACCACCATTCTGAAAATTGAATACACAAGGAGGAACGAAGCTATTGAAAGAATCGTTCCTGACCTCATTGAGCTCGTCTCCAAACGACACGGAAAAGATTATGTGAATATGAACAGAGATAAAATTGTTCGTTCAGGAACATTTTTGCTGGAAGCTTACCTGAACAATGTGTGGCCCGAGATGAAGGTAACCTGGGGAACATATCGCCAGCACCTTGGTCACCTCAATTCTGACGATGGATACGGTTGTTTTCGGTGCCATGACGAAGTGCATAAAACCCAATTTGGCAAAGCAATAAAACAGGATTGTGACATGTGTCACGACGAACCTGAATAGTAAGAAAGATCTAGAAGAGGACAGAATGAAAGTAAACAAAGAGGATAATATGAAGATTGAAGACTTAAAAAAACTCAGTAATGAGGGAATTAAAAATATCCCCTCCGTGGAAAGGCGGCAGTTTCTACAGTTTGGCCTTGCCATAACCGGTGTTTTTCTCGGAGGAACAGTACTCTCCCTGACATCAGCTAAAAATGTTGACGGTGCTGTCAGTGGCGGGAAAATACTTGATGGAAATTATCCCTACAGCCCACATTACACCATGGTCATCCGTGAAAAGCACTGCATCGACTGCGAAAAGTGTCTTGATGCATGCCGTAGCACAAACAATGTCTCCCTGCACGGATACAGAACTGATATCCTTGAACGCAGCGTACCAAAAGCTCCTGGTGAAAGAGAACGCATTTTCATGCCCATTCTGTGTAACCATTGCAACCGTCCCCCATGTGTTCGAGTCTGTCCCACCAGTGCCACTTTCAAGGACGAAATCAATGGCATCGTTCGAATGAACATCAGTAAATGTATCGGTTGCAAAACCTGTATGGCTGCCTGTCCATACAATGCTCGATTCTTTGATGAAGAAATTCGGGCCATTGACAAGTGTAACTTCTGTTACGACACCAAGCTCAAAGAGAGTAACGGGAAAATCACTGCATGTGCTGCAGCCTGTCCTGCAAATGTCCGGGTATTTGGCGATCTCACCAACCCTGATACCCCTGCCTATAAACTCATTCACTCTGCCGGAAAAGTTTTCTGGGTCCTGCGTCCTGAATTAAACAGTATGCCCAATGTCTTTTACGTGGAAAAGTAACCGGGCAAATATGAGACTCAGCAAATATTCAAATTAAACAACAGGAAAAGCACCATGATTCTTGAAAAGAAAATCGACTCAAAATATATAACCTTTGGCCCTCAGGAAATTCTCTTTGTTGTCCTCGCCATCATCAGTATGATTGGCCTCTCCTTCGGAGCTCATGCACTGTTGGTCGGACATGACAACGTCTTTGGCACCAGCCGTGAAATCCCGTGGGGAATCCTCATCAGCCCCTATGTATTCTTTGCCTGCCTCTCAACAGGGCTTTGCATCGTCTTATCACTTGGTCAGATCTTTAACATTGAGGTCTTCAAACCAATCATCAACCGTACAGCATTCCTGTCCCTGGTCACCATGGCAACAGGACTTATGTGCATTACTCTTGAGCTTGAGAACCCCTGGAGAGTCCCTTTTTTCGCCCTGCTCTCCCCACATCCGGCATCAAACATCTGGTGGAAAACCACGATTTACAGCCTCTTTATGATCTTCATGGTATTCAACCTGCTCTCTCTTTTTATGAAGAATGAGAAAAAGGCTAGAATTTTCTCCATTATAGCCCTTCTTACCGTGACCATGGGAAACCTGAACATGAACTCCGATATGGCCATTCTGGGTGGACGCGGTTTCTGGAGTGAGAATTACATGCCCCTCTACTTCCTCACACTCTCCACTCTCACCGGCTGTGCCGCAATCCTGCTCTTTACCTGGATAGCCAATAAACTCAACAAAGAGACACCAACTGAGGCTGAAAACAATGCGTTGCGGGCCACTTCACGCCTCTTTTTAGCTCTGCTGGTTGGACTTCTCTATTTCACAGGCGTGAAGATCATGGGAGGCTTTTACCCTGAGTTCACAAAAAACCCCGAAGCCATGTACCTCCTGGTCCAGGGCAACTTCGCCCCTAACTTCTGGATAGGCGAAGTGATACTGGCCGTTATTCTGCCAATACTCCTGGTATTGCTTTCAAGGGGAAGAAACAAAGGAATGCTTGCAATCGCCAGTATATCCTGCCTGGTAGGAACCTTTACACTCTACTACCACCTGGTCATCGTCGGACAGCTCATCCCACATTACTTTCAGTTCAATGTAGTTGGTCTGCCCCAGTATTACTCATACACACCCAGTCTCCATGAAAGCATGATCACCGTTGGAGCAATCTTCTTTTTCCTTGCCGCTTTTGTATTTGGCGAAATACTTTTCAGGAAGATTAATTTCGGTAAATAGCAGGAGGAATACCAGTTCAGTCCCTGCGTGAGGAACCATCTTGCAGCTTTTTGAACAGAACACTGAACTGTTTTTCAAATTCGGATCGGTTTTTATTGCTACCCCCGGCAAAAAAAACACTGGTTCCTTCTCCTTCCCCTTGGAGAAGGAGCCAGATCCGTCTGTGAGAAATAAAAAAACTGAGAACCAATCCCACGACCATCAGTAAACATCCCAGATAGACAAGCCAGACGCCAGGATCTTTCGTTACCTGCAGTCCTGTTCCATACATCTGTTTTACTCTCAGCAGATACCGGCCACTTCCCAATTGTACAGTCTTTGACTGACCATCGTCGAGCCATACTGTAACAGGTTCGTCACTTTCATTGGAAAGCCATACTTTCACCTTTATTACTGACTGCCCTCTCACCTCGCCATTAATGATGCCAAAGGAAAGGTTTTCCTGTTGCCACTGCTGTTCTTTCTGAAACGGGATGATAACGTTTATCATCTCATCAGTATCAATATTGTTCAACTGAAGTTGAAATTCATTATAACCTTCATATGTTGCCTGGTAGAAGGTGATACCCCGGTACTTCAGTGGTGCATTAACCTCTATCTCTTTACTGAGTTGCTCTCGACCAGACGCAATTACAGTAAGCCTGCTCCTGTAATCTTTAACCATACCATCAGGATAAAATTCGATATCAAAAGACTCACAGCGCAATGTGAAACCAAGATCCATGGTGGATCGACCGTCACCCACAAAGATTACCCCCGTCTCCTCATCCACCGGGATCATGACATTTCCTCTAAATCCAAGAAAACTCCCGATAACTGCGCCGAGAACTATGAGAAGTATAGAGCTATGAACACTATATACTCCAGCCCTGCTATACGCACCTTTCTGAGAGAATATACGAACATCTCTCTCCCCGTCGTGACTAAGCGAACTGTTCCATCCCAAACGACAAAGCCTTTTCTGCAACAATTCAGCGCTATCTCCAAGAGACAACGGTAAAGTCCAGGATCCCTGCAGCTTCTTTCTCTTAATGTGTTCATCGGGAACAGTCAGACCATCCATGGTAATCTGTCTCCAGACACCAGGGAACCTCTCCAGACTGCAGACAATAAGATTGGCGCAAAGAACACCAAGGAGTCCCATGAACCAGAAGGAATGATACATATCAGAGAGATTACAAATATCAATAATATACGCCGTAACGGAGCCATACTCATCAGCGTACCAGTCAGCACTTTTATTTTGGGGAAGAAGGGTTCCGATAACAGACGTTGCGGCGAGAAGAAACAGGGTCAGAATTGCCAGACGAACTGAAGAAAAAAAGGCCCAGCCATGAGGTGTCTGTTTGCAGTCTGATGTTTTGATAATTTTGGAAAACCGGTTGTTTCTGGTTAGTAAAAGACTGTATATCTTTTATCTCTTCTTACGGAGTATACGGATATCACCAACTCGGATGGTGAGTTTAATACGATCAAAATATTCAAGCAGAGGGATAGAGAACTTTCGGGTCAATCCGGTGAGATTCTTAAAGCGAGGCGCATCAATCTCACCCTCTTTTTCTATAAATTCAGAAACTTGCAGTGCCAGCAATTCGATAGCTGCAGCATCATAATAAAGGGTTTCACTCACCTTCACGAGCTTTTCTTCTCTCAATAACAGTGCGAAAACCTCTTTCACCAGTGATACTGGATAATCGCTGAAATGCTCCAGGGTCTCACGCATGGTTGCAGGAGCCAGCTTTTTCTTAGAATACCAGACCTCAAGATCCTTCTGAAGCTGTTTTTCATCTGCCTGGAGGGCTACCTGATGGGAGACAAGTCGCACTGCCGAATCCTCCTGTACCACCAGACCTTTTTTCCGAAGTTCTGAAAGACAGAAGTGGAAGACTTTCTGATCCACATTTTTACCAAGTCCTGAACGCAACTCCTCCTTTGAAAGGCCAGCCTGCAGCGGGTTTTCACGATGAAACTGTTCCAGATTACCAAGCATGGACTGCTCCACCCTGTCTGTCACTGTTTTATCAAGGTAACGCTGTGTTGCCGAGTCTACAACAACAATTTTCCGGGACGAAAGAGGAGCTGTTATGATCTTTTTAAGTGACTTGCCAAATACCCCCAAACGTACCGCAAGTTCATCAAAAGTCAGCCCCTGTATTCCCCGCTCCCTGAGAAAAAGTAGAATTTTACTCTCCACATTTTCCCCGGTCAGAATCTCAAAGGTCTTCACGTTTTCTTCCCGATCCCGTTCTGTAAGACGTTTCCGTTTTCGAGGTGGCATATTCCCCAAGACTTCACCACCACCGATAGTAGCAACAGGAGAATAGGATCGCACCACATAACGATCTCCAGGCCATACTGCAACGGCCTCCTCCAGAAGAATCTGGACACCGACGGACTCTCCAGGCTGCAAGAGATCACGATCAAGGATGGAAATACGTCCCATTATTTCAGCCGTTCCGAGATGAACGCGAACACGGGCCCGATGTTTCAGGGGCTTGGTATTTGAGGCAAGATATAGAAATCCACAATCCAGCATATAGCCAGGCAGCAGGGTACCAGGAGTAGCAGCAACCATACCCCGGGAGACAGAAGCTGTGTCAACACCCTGAAGATTGATAGCTGTGCGGTGTCCAGCCTCGACGGTTTCGACGTCTGAGGAATGCACCTGTATACCACGCACCTTGGCCACCATATCCATCGGATAGAAGCGGAGTTCGTCTCCGATGGAGACACGTCCCGACATGGAAGTTCCGGTGATGACAGCGCCAAACCCCTTTATGGCAAAAATCCGATCCACAGGGAGGCGGAACGGCCCGTGCACTTCATGGAATTCCTGACCTGCGACAAAAGAATCGAGCAAGTTGCGTATTTCATCCATGCCTTCACTAGTTACAGACGAAACAGGAACCAATGGAGCATCTTCTAAAAAGCTACCTTCACAGTACTCGCGCACCTCTTCGGTGACCATTTCCAACCACTCTTCATCAACCATATCTTTTTTGGTGATGACAATGACACCCTGTTTCACCCCAAGCAGCCGACAAATTTCAAAGTGCTCCTGAGTCTGAGGCATGATGCCCTCGTCCGCCGCAATGATAAAGGCCACAAGGTCCATCCCTGATACCCCTGCAACCATATTCTTAACAAACTTTTCATGGCCTGGAACATCCACAATGCCAAGACGATGCCCACAGGGAAGGTCGAGGTAAGCAAAACCCAGCTCAATGGTGATGCCACGCTTTTTCTCCTCTTTCAGTCTATCGGTCTCAATACCTGTCAGAGCTCTGATAAAACTGGTTTTTCCATGATCAACATGGCCTGCAGTACCTAGAACAATTTCACGCATAGGATAAGGTCACAAAAAGATGAAGGAATCAGGTCAGATAGGGATTGGAACGTGCCTCTTCTTCGATGGTTGAACGAGACCCTCCATAGCCATGTCCCGGCCAGACGATAGTTTCAGGCGGCAGAGTGAGTAGCTTCTCCCGGATACCGGAGATCAGCTCATCATGAGAACCTCCGGGGAAATCTGTACGACCGATCCCTCCCACAAAAAGAGAGTCACCAGTGATCAGATCAGGGGCACAATAGAGGCAGATACCTCCAGGCGTATGCCCCGGAGTGTGTATCACCTGCAGAGTTTCATTACCCACGGCTATCACATCACCGTGTTTCACAATACGATCAGCGGGTGGAGAAGATTCAAGGCCAAGCATCGAAAAATATTTCTCTACCTCAGGCCGCCCAAAAAACTCCACATCATCCTCATGCATGATGATATCAGCACCACTTGCCTCTTTCAGCGTTCTGTTTCCACAAACGTGATCAGGATGCCCGTGGGTGGCAATGATACTGTCAATCACGAGCCCAGCATCTTTTACTTCCTGCAGGATTCTCTTCTCATCACCACCCGGGTCTATCACTGCACAGAGAGAGGTTTCAGAGCAGCCGACAATGTAGCAACAGACGCCCATAGACCCAACAGTTATTTGTTTTAAAAACATAAGATTATAAATACAAAGGTTAACGACTTCAGACTGGTGAGAAAGAGCAGGTTTTTTATACGGTCCTGCTCACTTCCCAGACAGCCTGACACAAAAGATATCAGCAGTCGCAGGTATCAGGGTTACAGGTTCCACCGCAACCACAATCAGATTCAGAATCGCCGGAAGCCATATTGAGGGTCACAGGCGCCGCAACAGGAGGCATACGTAATTCAACACCGTCTACAATCTTAGAGAACGCCTCGGTTGCAGGACTCTTAGCATCGGATGAGAGGTAAGGAACCCCGTCATCACCTGCGATAACAACCTTGGGATCCATTGGAACCGCCCCAAGGAATGCCAGCTCAAATTCACGAGCTATCTCTTCACCACCACCAGTCTTAAAAATATCTACTGTTGCATTACACTCAGGACAGACAAAACCGGACATATTCTCAACCACGCCAACAACCTCCATTTCTACAGTTTTGCAGAAATTAAGAGATTTACGCACATCAGCAAGGGCTACTTTCTGAGGTGTGGTAACAACCAGCGCTTTGACACCAGGAATAGTCTGAGCAACCGAAAGGGGTTCGTCACCAGTACCTGGGGGAGCATCAATAACGAGGTAGTCAAGTTCTCCCCAGTCCATATCAGCAACAAACTGACGTATTGCCTGAATCTTGAGGGGACCACGCCAGATAATAGCCTCGTCACGATCTTTCATCATGTATTCCAATGAAACAACTTTCAAGTTGTCGTTGTATTCAAGGGGTGGCACAAGATCATCAGGGTTTTCTGGTGCTTCAAGACTTCCTTTCAGATTGAGCATCCTGATAACATCGGGACCATGGAGATCCACATCCATCAGGCCGACCTTGTGACCCCGAGCCGCAAGGCCAAGAGCAAGATTTACAGATACAGTGGATTTACCAACGCCACCCTTGCCGCTCATCACCAGAATTTTATTTTTGATCTTCCCAAGAGACCGGGTAATAGCATTGTCCTGCTGTGCCATCTGGGCCTGTTGAGACTCTTTGCTGCTTCCGCAGCTACCACTTGAGCAGGAACTTCCTGAACCGCATGAACTCATAACATCCTCCTGTAACATATATAAAAAAAATTTATGGCGTCGTAAAAATTCTTCACCTACTTCGTTGCTTCGTTTTTTTTATTTAATTACGATACACCCTGATAGGTAAAATTAAACAAAAAATGCGTGCCTCACGCCCCCAGAAAGTACTCTTGGGGTGCATCTGAAGCTTTTCACTTAACCATCGGTTATTTTATCTTTCCACAAGCTTATCAAATGTAAAAGATAGTATTTTCAGTATGTTTGCACAAAGATCACAACCACAAATGGAACGCCGTCCCGCTGGCCACAATCAAGGCATACAGTAATGCTGTTCTCTGGAAAAGCAAATATTTTCCACTGCGGCCAGCCACCATCACACATTATTATTTATGATGTCTCAATTCTCTGTCTGTTTTTATTGCTTTCTTCAAGATCTGGCCGTAATATGAATAGTTTTTGTGACTGAAAGAAACGGGGTCAAACTAAAGACATTACCATTGAACACCCAAGGGAAGGTGAGTGTTTTTTTACTAACATACTAATTTCTAATTTCATGTTTGTATTTAATATGTTACCGAGAATAACAATCACTAAGTCATCACTGATTCAAGATTACCGCTGATCAACAAAGGATTTCGTTTATGTTAGGCTGGTTTAAGAAAAAATTCTCAAAAGACAGTCCCCATGCCGACGTTACTGTAGAGCAGAACAGTCAGGATATTACCGAAAAAGCATTTGAGCCCGAGAAAGCCGCTGCTACTGACAACAATCCAGCCGCTCCCGCAGGTGACACATCTGAAGATTCGGTTTCCCTGGAATCAACCGGAAACTCCGGTACTCAACCAGAGACAGAGCCACCACAGACTACCCTACCTGCGACCGAACAGCAGGAGGGCAGCAGCTCCGGAAGGGAATCTATGTTCCAACGGCTCTCTTCCCGGCTCAACAAAACCAAAGAGTCCCTGATCTACCGAATAGACAGCCTCTTTCTCGGCAAAAAAGAGATCGACGCTGACCTTTTTGACGAACTTGAAGAAATCCTCATCACTGCAGACATTGGCATCAACACCACCATGGAGCTCCTTGATGATGCCAGAAAAAGGGTTAAACGTGACGCCCTCTCCAACCCTATAGAACTGAAAGCGGTACTGAAGGAGAAACTGCGCTCTTTTATCACAAATTCTGACAAGGCCGCGGAACTGGTTATGCCGAAATCCGGCCCTTTTGTGATCATGGTGGTGGGTGTAAACGGAGTAGGAAAAACCACAACTATCGGAAAAATCACAAAGAAATTCAAGAACTCCGGCCAGTCCGTTCTTCTAGTGGCCGCTGACACTTTTCGCGCCGCCGCTGTAGCCCAACTCAAAATTTGGGGGGAACGCAATAACACCCAGGTTGTTTCCAAAGATGAAGGTGCCGACCCATCCGCTGTTGCCTTTGATGCGATGGACTTGGCCGTTGCAGAAGATTACGATGTGGTTATAGTAGACACTGCCGGGAGGCTGCACACCCAGGTCAACCTCATGGAGGAACTCAAAAAGATCAAGAAGGTCATGGGAAAAAGAATACCCAATGCCCCTCATGAGATCCTACTGGTACTCGATGCAACCACTGGCCAGAATGCTGTGTCACAGGCTAAACTTTTCAACGAAGCCGTTGGAATCACCGGCCTTGCACTCACTAAACTTGATGGTACAGCCAAAGGTGGTATCGTTGCCAATATCAGCCGTGAACTCGACATCCCCATCCGCTTCATCGGGATTGGTGAACAGATTGATGATCTGCGTGATTTTGACCCCGATCAATTTCTCAATGCCCTTTTTGGAGACGCTCTCTACCACCAATAACATCCCTTTTGGCCCCAAATAAAAAAAATGCCATACCAAAGAAATCAACAACCAGGATGTGGAGGATGCCTCCTCATCCTGCTCCTCTTCAGCCTGCTAACAGGCGGTTTTTCTGGACTTTTAAATTTTCTTGGAGTTCTTATCTACTCTGGACTTGCTGGTATTTTAATATTTATCGGTCTTTTCTGGGGATTCAGCTACTGGATTCAGAGAAAAGTATCCGACTATGAAGCATCACAAACCGAAAGCCACAACCGTTTTGTGTGGCTCCTCATTCATACTCTGATCAACATTGCCAGGATAGACGGGGTGGTCAGCAAGGAAGAGATATCCACCATCCAGCGTTTCTTTCAATACAATCTCCGTTATGATCAGACCCGTATGTACTGGGTCAAAAACTTGATCAAAGAGGCCGTAGACTCCCCTCAATCCCTGGAATCACTACTCCTTGAATTCCGTGACACCTTCGCCTATGAGCCAAGACTCATCCTTCTGGAACTGATTTACCAGATCCTCTACACTAAACCGCAGGTACCCGAAGCCGAACTCAAAATGGCACGGGACATAGCAGCTTACCTGCAGATAAAGGACTACGACAAACGTACCATTGAAGCAAAATACAAGTATGGCAGCAAACAGCAGTCGTCTTCCTACACAAACCAGAGAACGGAGGAGCACTACTATGCCATTCTCGGGCTTGAACCTGGTGCAGACTCGGATACCATCAAAAAGGCCTACCGAAAGCTCAGCATGAAATACCATCCGGATAAGGTCCGCCACCTGGGTGAGGAATTCCGTTCTGTTGCAGAAGGCAAAATGAAAGAAATCAATGCAGCCTATGATTATTTCAAAAAAAGATAATACCCTGAGTGGATACATGAACAATCCATAAAAAATAAGGAGTTTACCATAATGACTATCTCAACAAAGATGCGTAATTTTGCAGAAAAATCTTCCTGGATCCGTAAGATGTTTGAAGAAGGTGCAAAGATGAAGGCACAGCATGGTGCTGCAAATGTATTTGATTTCAGCCTTGGCAACCCTGATGTTCCGCCACCAGCTGAATACAATAAAGTCATCAAAGAAATAGTTGCCGACGAAACACCCGGTATGCACGCCTATATGCCCAATGGCGGATACCCATGGGTCCGTGAAGCCCTTGCGGGCAAGATGTCCAGTGAACAGGGTATTGATGTCTTTCATGGCGACATGCTTATGACCTGCGGTGCAGCCGGCGCCTTGAATGTGGTCATGAAGTCACTCCTGAACCCTGGTGAAGAAGTAATTCTTCTTGCACCCTATTTTGTAGAATACAACTTCTATGTGGATAATCATGGCGGGGTCAGTAAGATCGTTCAGACCGATAGCGAGTTCAACCTTGACATAAACGCCATTGGAGAAGCCATAACGGAAAAGACAAAAGCCGTTATCATCAACTCTCCCAATAATCCAACCGGCCAGATTTACTCCCAGGCCTCCCTCAATGAACTCGGGGCGCTGCTGGATAAAAAAGGGGCTGAACTCAAAACGACCATCTATCTCCTGGCAGATGAGCCGTACCGCAAGATTATTTTTGACAACAATGCTGTTGGCAGTGTCTTTCAGGCCACAAATAACTCCATAGTCCTGTCATCTTATTCCAAAAATCTCTCACTACCAGGTGAGCGTATCGGATACCTAGCAGTTCACCCCGAGATCACAGAAAAAGCAGCCCTTCTCGATGCAATGACCCTGGCCAACCGGATTCTCGGCTTCGTCAACGCACCGGCCCTTATGCAGCGCGTTGTAGCTGAACTTCAGGATGCAAGCGTTGACACCTCCATCTACGTCGAGCGCAGGGAAACTTTTTGCAAACTGTTACGTGATGCCGGCTATGAATTCATCCCCCCAAAAGGCGCCTTTTATGTCTTCCCCAAATCTCCCATCACTGACGATGTGAAGTTTTGTGCAATCCTTCAGGAAGAGAAGATCCTGGCTGTACCTGGTCAGGGATTTGGCGCGCCGGGATACTTCCGACTGGCATTCTGTGTCAGTGATACCGTAATTGCAGGATCTGCCAATGCCTTTAAAAGAGCCCTGGACAAAGCCAGAAGCCTGTAAAAAAAGTTTCCCTCCCACCACCAGCCTTTGCTGCTATCACCATATTTCCAATGGCGACAGCAAAGGCCTCCTTCTTTCCCCCTCTTTACTTCACATGGGTAATCTCCATTGTCAAATAAGCGTGTGATTTGAGTTGACAGCTGCCAGACAGGCCGTCCGAGCTGAACCACTTTGAAACACTTGTTCCATTGCGTTTCACCGCGCCAGAAAAACCAATAACATACTAGACCAACTACGAAAACATCACCAAAGGCAAACGTGAGCGTTTCACTACGTTCCAATCCTGTTTCTCCCCCCCTGGCACCAAAACATCACATCCCACTGTTATTACAACGTAAAGACAAAAAGCAACTACCTTGGCACACTATTCGCATAGTCTTTATTAGTTGTCGGACCATAGATTATTCCACAAAAGGAGATCAGCGATGCCATCCGTAGCTATATTCTGCAGCAAATTCACTAACGAAAAAGAAATTTTACACAAACTTCGTACGTTATTGGGACTTGAGGTCATCACAGATGGGGATATTATCGATGAAGCCTGTGACAGGCAACTGGCAATCCGAAACAAGCTGGAACAAGCTCTTTATAAAAAAACATCCGTTTTCAATCAGTTTACCCTGGAGAGAGAACGTAACGTTGCACACCTTAAATTTATCCTGGCAGAACGATTAGCACAAAAACAAAACGAAATTTATTACGGTTTCACATCACTTCTTATTCCCAACGATATAACCCACGTTTTAAAAGTACTGGTTATTGACAGTAGCGACATGAGGTGCAAGAGAGCGGTGAATGAAGGTATCCCTGAGAAAGAAGCTGCACAGATTATCCGGGAAGAAGACATCAGCGCTTACAGTTGGACTGATTTCCTGTTCCACAAAGAGGCTTTTGATAAATCTCTGTATGATATTGTTATCCCCGTCGGTGGAAAAAATAGCGATGACATCATCAACCTCATCCAGGAAAACCTTAACAAACCCGCTGTACTTGAAACGGAAGAATCTATTCAGGCTGTTAAGGATTTCGCTCTCACCGCCAAGGTTGAAAATGCGCTACTCTCCAAGGGGCAACGGGTTGAAGTTGAAACACACAACGGTTGTGTTTCACTCAAGGTCACCAAGGGTTCCTTCAACTTCAACAGACTTACAGAAAAGTTATCTGCAATTGCCGGCAGTGTTCCGGGTGTTAAAGATGTAGAGGTTCTTCAGGGCAAGGGACATATCACATCAATATATCGTGACCAGAACTTCGAATTGCCCCCTAAAGTCCTGCTGGTTGATGATGAAAAAGAATACGTCCAGACACTGTCCGAAAGACTGACAACCCGGAATATGGGACCCTATGCTGTATATGACGGCCAGCAGGCTTTGAATTTTGTAGACACTGACAAACCTGATGTCATGGTGCTTGACCTTAAAATGCCTGGTATTAACGGTATCGAGGTACTGCAGCAAATAAAAAAAACAAATCCCAATATCGAGGTTATCATTTTAACAGGGCATGGATCCGAAGCTGATCGAGAGACATGCATGAACCTTGGCGCATACGCCTATCTACAGAAGCCGACAGACGTTGAAAAAATTTCTGCCACCATTGCAGAAGCCTATAAAAAAATCACAGCAAAGAAAGCGATCGCCTGAAAACAAGCATCAGGATTCCTACTATCGACCAATGTACCTACCCAACGTGTTTTATACCACCAGGTGCATTGTGAAAACTGACGAACCTTAAACCTTTGGAGGGAGAGACATGGCAGATAAACTAAATGCCAACGTACTACTGGTTGATGACGAAGAGCAGTTTCTGGAAGTTCTTTCAGAACGACTTGAAACCCGTGGCCTGCAAGTGAACTCGGTAACAAGTGGAGAAGATGCTGTTGCCCAGGTTGAAGACAGTAATTTTGACGCCATCGTGGTGGATCTTGCCATGCCGGGTATCAACGGCATCGAGACCATGAAACGGATCAAGGAGAAGCGCCCGGATCTTGAGATTATAATTTTAACCGGGCAGGCTACTGTTGAGACCGGTATCGAGGCAATGAAGCTTGGTGCCGAAGATTTCCTGGAAAAGCCGGTGGATCTCAACGTGCTTCTAGAAAAAATCAGTAATGCAAAACATAAAAGAATGCTGGTTCTTGAAAAGAAATCTCAGGACGAAATGAAAAAAATTCTGAAAAGCAAAAGCTGGTAAGCACACGCCTCTTACCTAGCTGAAATACATCCCGCAAAAAGTACCATAATAATGCCGGTTTTTATTAAAAACTCCGCTTCTAACACACCTGTACCCGATGGCACTCCAGCCACATCTGGCCCCAGGTAGGTGTTCCCGTTATATATCCTTCATGCCTAACTTAATGGTTTAACTATCCAAGAGGAGAGAACTTGTGACTGCAGAAAAACAGGTCGTAAAAGATTGCATAATACCAATTGACCGCTACCCCCACCTGAGAGATTCGCAAACATTAAGTGATGCTGTACAAATATTGCTTTCTTATACCTGTGGCAACGAAGGGCGCCTCCAGTATGGCGGAGTGCTCATTATTAACGAAAGCAATCAACTAACTGGTTGTCTTAACCTGCAAACCATCCTCCGGGCCCTTGATAGGCGGCTGGCAGACTCACCAGGAGGTTTTGAGGGGAAAGATGGGAAATACCCTGACCTAGCCTTTTTATGGGAAGAATCTTTTTTCAGAAAATGTTCTGAAAAACACGATATCCCCATCAAGGACTTTATGATTTCAAGCAACACAATCGTCAAGGGAAGTGATCCTCTGCTGAAGGCTCTTTCCATCATGTTGCATAATAACGAAATTTTCTTACCAGTATCGGAAGACGGAAACATAATCGGAGTTATCCGCTTGGAAGAAATATTTACCGCTATCTGCAGCGCCTGCAGACTATGATGGATTAAAAACACAATAAAATTAGAAGAAGAGGGTGTTAGCTATGTCTCATGCAACAACAGAAGTAGCTTTAGCTGAAGCTAGTAAGCCGTTCGACTGGAAACGGCTTATATTTATGTTTACCGGTATTGGACTTTTTGCCTTTGTCTATTACTGTCCGCCCTGGCCGGATGCCATTGACCCTATGGGGAAGCACTTTGTATTGAGCCCGCAAGCCAAAGGAGCCATTGCCGTCTTTCTACTGGCTGCAACATGGTGGGTCTTTGAGGTTGTCCCCATTGGCGTCACCAGTCTTACCATCGGAGTCCTCCAGGCACTTTTCATGATCCGCGACCCCAAGGTGGCCTTCAAAGATTTCATGGACCCTTCAGTTCTCTTTATTTTCGGTTCTATTGTTATTGGCATGGTCTTCACCAAAACAGGGTTGACTAAGCGTATTGCCTACAAAATGCTCTCCATTGTCGGCGAGAAAACAAGCATGATCTATCTTGGCTGTTTTGTTATGACAGCTGCCTTGACTCATGTCATGGCCCATACAGCCGTTGCCGCCACCATGTTCCCCCTGCTCATGGCCATTCACGCCCTCTATTCAGACGAAGACAAACCCACCAAATTTGGTAAGGGCCTTTTTATAGGCATGGCTTATGTGGCAGGTGCAGGAAGTATTGTCACCTTGCTTGGCGCCGCCCGCGGTGCGGTTGCTCTTGGTTTCTACAAAGACATTATGAATGTAGATATCAGCTTTTTTCAACTTACCATGTACATGTTCCCCATTGGCTGGATCATGGTTTTCCTGCTGTGGGGCTTCTTCATGATTTTTTTCAAGCCAGAACAGGCTCGAATTCCCGGCCTTAAAGAAAAAGCCAAGAGGATGTATATTGAATTGGGAAGTTGGAGCAGAAATGAAATATTGACAGCCGTCATTGTTGTAGGAACCATTCTGATCATAGCCCTGAAAAACTTCATCCCAGCATTGGACGGTTTGCACAAGACCGGTATCCTGCTCTGTTCCACCATCGCTTTTTTTCTCTTTAATATTCTGGACATTGATGACCTTGAGGAAATTCCCTGGAATATCATTCTCCTTTTTGCAGGTGCCATGTCCATCGGCTTTTGCTTGTGGGAAACCGGGGCAGCTAAATGGATGGCTGTTAACTGGCTGGTTCTTTTTCAGGATTCCCCCTCCATTGTATTTATTATTGGTATGGCCTTTTTTGTCATGATGATGACCAACTTTATCATGAATGTTGCTGCAATTGCTATCTCCCTGCCAGTGGCTCTGGTCATTGCACCTTATCTTGGAGTTGGTGGAGAAGTGATTCTATTCTCTGCTCTGGTTGTATCCGGTATGCCATTCCTGTTACTGGTTGGTGCTGCCCCCAACGCCATAGCCTACAACTCTAAACAATTCACCACTGGAGAATTCTTTTTATGGGGACTCCCGGCAAGTGTTGTACTTATGCTGGTTACCTGGCTTGCGGTTGCTGTCATCTGGCCGGTGATGGGTATGGAGATATATGTGACCCCAACAGTACGATAATACTACTTACACCATCTTTTGTTGGCAGAAATCCCTTAATGTGGCATTATTACACATGTTAGTGTCTGTTCATTGCGGATAGACTCTAGTCAAAGGATTCTGGTAATGATCCAGATACTTCAACAAAACAATAACAGCTCAAAACGTACCGGTTCAGCAACACAGAACCGGTACGTTTCGTGAAAATTGGGGAGGACCAAACAGTGTCTTTTTTTTCCAGTAAGTTTATATTCCTTGTTTCTGTACTCATTGGCCTGCCTGGTACGGCATTGGCGGCAACTGCTGGATCTGGTGGCCAAATTGACCTCACGTCTCATTGGGCAGGATACGTCTCAATTGCGATTTTCGTCATTGCGTACGCTTTGGTCATGGCCGAAGAATTTACTCATATGCGTAAATCAAAACCCGTCCTGCTGGCTGCCGGGATGATTTGGGCGATTGTTGCCTGGGTTTATGCCAGCAACGGCCTTACTCATGCCGCAGAGGTAGCAGTTCGCCACAACATCCTTGAGTTCGCTGAACTCTTTCTCTTTTTACTGGTGGCAATGACCTATATCAATGCCATGGAAGAAAGGCTGGTTTTCGAGACTCTGCGAGTCAAACTGGTGTGTGCCGGCTATTCACTACGCAAACTCTTCTGGATTACCGGTGTCCTCGCTTTTTTCATTTCTCCGATTGCTGATAACCTGACCACTGCCCTTCTAATGTGCGCCGTCGTCATGGCAATTGGTAAAGGCAATGTCAAATTTGTCAGCCTGGCATGCATCAACATCGTCGTAGCTGCCAATGCAGGTGGCGCGTTCAGTCCTTTCGGCGACATCACTACCCTTATGGTGTGGCAGAAAGGCATTGTTGACTTTTGGACTTTTTTCAACCTTTTTATCCCTTCAGCAGTTAATTGGCTGGTACCAGCTGTGATCATGAGCTTTGCTGTTCCCAATGCCCAACCTGCGGCCTGTGAAGGCGATGTCACTATGAAACGTGGTGCTGTTGTGGTTATGGCTCTGTTCTTACTGACTATTATAACAGCCGTCAGTTTCCATAACTTTCTCCACCTGCCGCCGATGATGGGGATGATGACAGGTCTTGCCTATCTGAAACTTTACGGTTATTACCTGAAAAAAACTCACAAAAATGGTCCCGGCTCAGCTGGACATGATCCAGTAAAAGCTGAGGAGCGACTTGGTGACACCGTTGCTTTTGATATTTTCAAAAAAATTGCCAGAGCTGAGTGGGACACATTGATGTTTTTTTATGGGGTTATTCTCTGCGTTGGTGGCCTGGGATTTATCGGCTACCTGGCAATGGCATCTCAGGTCATGTATATTGGATGGGGAACCACACCTGCCAATATAATGGTTGGTGTTCTCTCTGCCATTGTTGACAACATTCCCGTCATGTTTGCAGTGCTGACCATGAAACCTGATATGTCAACGGGACAGTGGCTGCTGGCGACTCTGACCGCAGGGGTTGGGGGAAGTATGCTGTCCATTGGGTCAGCTGCCGGTGTAGCTCTCATGGGGCAGGCTCGTGGTATGTATACATTTTTTGGTCATCTTAAATGGATGCCGGTTATTGCTCTTGGATACGCGGCAAGTATTTATGTACATTTTCTGGTCAATAGTAGATTTTTTGACGGTGTTCCCTTATAGAGTAACCTGACGGTTACTGTCAGGGAAAAGAGAGGGCTGTGTAATTAAACAGAGGCGGTCAAGCGTTATGGCATCAACAATTCCCAGCCCACTGGAAAAAATTGCTGTAATAGAGATCTTAAACAGTGTCCCGCATGGTGTTCTCATTCTGGATACTGAGCTGCGCATCCTGGAGATGAACAGTTTTCTGGAGGTCCTTACAGGATTCTCCAGTTCTGATGCACGTGGAGTCTACGCAGACTACATTTTACGCAGCAATATAGACAATAACGGTAGGAAATTTCATGAAGTTTTAGAATCAGTGGAATGTCTATCAGTTGCAGGTGATATTATCACCCAGCACCACAAAAAAATTCCCGTCCACTTCACTGTTTCCCCCTTGATGGATGATTCCGGTATTGCGGCCGGACTTCTGGTGTTTCTTGAAGATATCTCTGCCTTGGAGTCTTTTGACAAAAAACGCCGCAACAATAATGCTGTTGTGGATATCCTCGGTCTTAGCCCCAAGATACAGGAAACGTTCGACCTGATACCTGTACTTGCTCATACCGACGCCTCAGTCCTAATCACTGGAGAAACCGGGACAGGCAAAGATATGTTTGCCGAAGCCATCCATAAAACTTCAAAAAGGTCTCGTCATCCCTTCATTAAAGTTAACTGTGGAGCTCTGCCTGAGGCCTTGCTCGAATCTGAATTATTTGGTCACGCCAGAGGTGCATTCACAGGTGCCGTAAAAGATAAACCTGGCCTGTTCCGTATGGCACAAAATGGTACCATTTTTCTCACCGAGATAGGAGACCTGCCTCTCACCCTACAGGTGAAGCTCCTCTCGGTGCTGGATGACAAAGAATTTTTCCCTGTGGGTGGGGTTAAAAAAGTGAAGGTTAATATCCGCATTATTGCCGCTACCCACCGCCCCTTGAGGGAACTGGTCAAGCTTGGTGAATTCAGGGAAGATCTCTTCTACCGCCTCAATGTCCTGCGCATGCACTTGCCACCGCTCCGTGAACGGGAGGGTGATGTTCGACTGCTTCTCGATCATTTTATGCGGAAATTTAGTGGTTCCCTGAATAAGCCCATCAAGGGATTTTCCAAAAGATCTATTGAAATATTAACATCGTATCGTTATCCAGGTAATGTTCGTGAACTCCGCAATATTATTGAGTACGCCGTGAATATATGCCAGGAAAAGAAAATCCAGGAAGAATCTTTACCCAAGTATCTCTTTTCTCCTCAGAGAGGTCAGGAAGTTGCGCCAAGAAAAGAGCAGATGCCAAGTGAGACCATTGCAGAGACAGCTTCGTCTTCAACCACGGGCAATGGGGGATGGGGGGAAGTTGAAAAAGAAATGATACTTGACGCCATGAAGAAAACCGGGGGAAACCGTTCCAAAGCTGCCCGCATATTAGGCTGGGGCAGAACAACCCTGTGGCGCAAACTCAACAGGTACGAATTAAGCTGAACAAGTCTCCTTTATGAAAATATTACTCACC
This sequence comes from Desulfobulbaceae bacterium, assembly GCA_026988015.1. Taxonomy (GTDB): domain Bacteria; phylum Desulfobacterota; class Desulfobulbia; order Desulfobulbales; family Desulfocapsaceae; genus Desulfocapsa. The sequence continues at coordinate 57,549 of JALSMA010000001.1, forward strand.
ATCCAAAAAAGAAATATAGCTCCACGTTTTGACCTGACAACCGAGGTTCTGATTGCACTCTGCGTGGATCAGCACATCCTAGGTACTCCACGAACCATTCTGATGACCCGCCCCTCCTCTGAAGAACTCTGTGCCCTCATCATTAAAGAGGGAGTTAATACTGTTATTTGCGGGGGGATCGAGGAAAGTCACCTAAAGTATCTTACCTGGAAAAATATCCAGGTCATTGACTCAGTCATAGGACCATATTCCGAAGCCTTGAAAGCAGTTAACAAGGGCACCTTAAGGCCCAGCATAATTTTACCTGAAACAATGCAGGGAGAGCAAGCAAAATGAGTTCCATTATTCATAAAATTACCCATTATCTAACCATAATTGTCCATGGAATCGATAAAGGCAGCAGCTACAAAAACTTTCGTTTTATGCTCTACGGTGCAATGTTTGCTATTTGTTTTATTCCCCTCATCGTAGTCACAGGTCTCAGCTCACTAGAATATAAAAAACTTCTGGAAAAAGAAGAAGAAGAGCAGCTTCTCTGGCATACCCAGGGAACACAGAAAACCATCGAAGCATTTATCCATGAACTGCAATCCGTTGTTAAGTTTGTCTCTAAAAAGTACAATTACAATGAGCTCCTTGAACAAGAGAATGTCAGTGAGCTGTTTCTTCGCCTGAAGGATCAATATCCAGGATTTGTTGATCTTGGGGTGATCGGCCCCTCCGGAATTCAACAGAAATATGCAGGACCTTTTCGCCTTGAAGGCTATGACTATAGTGACCAGGATTGGTACGTGAAGGTCCTTGCCCGGCAGCTTTATATAAGCAATGTATTCATGGGGTTTAGAAAGTTGCCCCATTTTGTCATAGCTGTCAGCAATAAACTGCCCGGGAAGGAAGAATATTGGGTACTGCGCCTCAGCATTGACTATGAAACCTTGCAAAACTACATATCAACCGTCAGTACCAAGGCTTCCCAGGATATTTTCCTTGTTAACAACCAGGGGGTTCTTCAAACCCGATCAAATATTTTCGGCGATCTTCTTGAAACCTATCCTTTTCTCAAACCTCCCCCAGAGGGGGAAATTATTATCAACACCGCAAACTACAATGGTATAAAACAATTAAGATCTTTTGTTCATATTGAAGACAGCCCCTGGATTCTTGGTATAGTCAAAGAGACATACATATACGGAGAGAAATGGTCATCATTCCGCCACAGGATGCGCCTAATTTTCCTTGGCTGTACATTTCTGGCCTTGGTGGTCATTATACAAGTCGTCAATGCTATAACAGATCGGCTGCGTGAAGCAGACGACAAGCGTAATGTTGCAATGACCGAGGCAGAACACACAAACAAACTCGCGTCTATAGGAAGGCTCGCCGCCGGTGTAGCCCATGAAATCAACAACCCTCTGGCCATTATTGATCAAAAGGCGGGCCTTGTGACAGATCTAATGGTATTTGCAGATGACTTCCAACACAAGGAGAAGCTCCTTAAATCCATTGATGGAATCCAAGATGCAGTGGAACGCTGCAAAGTCATAACCCACCGCCTTTTAGGGTTTGCCCGAAGGATGGATGTGGTCTTTGAATACATAGATATCACAGACCTCCTCCGTGAGGTCCTCGGTTTTCTTGAAAAAGAAGCCCTGTACAGCCATATTCGTTTCGAGCTTGCCTTTGCTGAAAACCTTCCCATGATTTTCAGCGACCGTGGCCAACTGCAGCAGATTTTCCTCAATATCACCAACAACGCCATTGATGCTATAGGAGAGGACGGTGAGATAACTCTCATCACCGTACTGCGCGAAGATGAGGATATTATAGACATTTCTGTCCATGACACCGGCCCCGGCATGCCTCCTGAGCTTATCAAACGTATATTCGATCCATTTTTTACCACGAAGGAGGCCGGACAAGGGACTGGCCTAGGCCTTTCCATAACTTATGGTCTGGTTAAAAAACTTGGTGGAAATATTACAGTCGAGTCAGAAGTTGGACAGGGGACGACATTTACTGTAAGTCTACCTGTAAACAATTCCCATAAAGGTGGAGGGTTAAATGGATGAGATCAAACTCTTAATCGTTGATGATGAAGTTGAGTTTGCTTCCGCACTCGCAGAAAGGCTTGAGCTGAGAAACTATCATGTTGATACAGCCAACAGTGGAACTGAAGCCCTGAAAGGACTTGGCTCCACTTATTTTCCTGATATAATTCTGCTGGATCTGAGAATGCCTGATATGAGTGGCTTTGATGTTCTTGTCAAAATTAAAGAGAAACACCCTGCCATTGAAGTCATAATGCTGACAGGACATGGGGCTTCTTCCGGAGGATCAAGCAGCCTGGAAAAGGGAGCATTTGCTTTTATCATGAAACCTGTAAACATCTGTGATTTAACAAAAAAGATACAAGAGGCTTATAAGAACCGCACATCAGCCCCTTAAGTGAAATCTGAATTCGGGAGTGTTCGACAGTAATAAGTGAGGCAAATGACGTCTTCAAACATACATCATCACGAATTGCATATTTGTGTTTCAAGGTGTGGTGAACTTGTAAAAAGCTAAAATAAACGACAGCTAAGCAGGGGAGGAGTTTTTACAACGCCGCCTGTATGTTGCCAACGAAACAATAATGAATCCATTACGGATTCAGAAAAAAACAAGGATTCGCATCATGAGGATGAAACTGGAAAACACATTGCGAGACAGACAACTTGCCTCTGTGGGAAAATTACTGGCAGGCTACACCCATGAGCTCAAAAATCATCTGGCTATCATCAACGAGTCCAGCGGCCTAATGGCTGACCTGCTTGGCATGACCGAAAGTGAAGATGAACAGACCCGCGTCAGATTCAAGAAAATTATCAATACCATTGGTGAACGTATCCGGGAGGCGAATGGCATGGCCAACCATTTAAACAGTTTTGCCCACCGCATGGACACGTCACTGTCGAGTTTTAATGTAAACGATCTCTTGATCGAAGAACTTGCTCTTATCGACCGGGTGGCACGGTTAAAGAACATCCGGCTAAAAGTCAACCTTCAAGACAACATACCGCCAATTACCAATAACCCATCCTTGTTTCAATTTATCATTTTTATGATAATTCAGGAACTTACAAACAGCCTTGCTGCAGGGAGTGTCATTGAAATCTCATCACATATAAATGACCAGATAATCCGTGTCTGTCTCAGTAGCACCGAACCACTTGACACAATACCGGAATCACCAGAACCAGATAACAGCGACGAAGTGTTGCAATTTGTCGCCGCAAAAATGAACATCGGTCTCAACCGGACACCTCCAGGATCAGACCCGTACCAGATTATTTTGACTCTGCCATCTACCTGACCTTCTGTCATTTGTCATTCTCACAGTCCTGAAGCCATGCCCGTTCGATGGTGATGGAGCCTGTTTTTTTTCTTCAGGTTGATTATAGTGTAGTGTGTCCATGGGTTTGAAGAGAACAGGATGCACCGGCTGCGAACGCCCTGAAGAGAGGTAGATGTTTTTTTCAAATTTCCCTGGTTACTACTTGTGAGCCTGTACTTTAATCCATTGCCACAGCAACCAATCACGAACCCATCACAGATTCAAATATTTATATAACGTCACTTTAAGGAAAGAGGAACATATGAACACAATTGAAGGGAAAGTATTGTTAGTTGACGACGAAGAAAAATTTCTGGAAGTTCTCTCTGAACGTCTCGAAACCCATGGTCTGAAGGTCAGTACAGCTACAAGTGGTGAAGATGCACTCGATCGGGCTGAAGATCAGAACTTTGACGCCATCATTGTTGATCTTGCCATGCCTGGCATTGACGGTATCGAAACTCTGCGCCGCCTCAAGGAAAAAAATGGTGACCTGGAAATTATCATTTTAACTGGTCATGCCTCTGTAAAAAAGGGCATTGATGCAATGAAACTTGGCGCTGAAGATTTCCTTGAGAAACCAGTTGATTTAAGCGTTCTACTCGACAAAATAAATGAAGCCAAGCATAAGAGAATGCTCATAATGGAAAAGAAATCTCTCGATAAGGTTAAAAAGATACTTAAGACGAAGGCCTGGTAATTTGCCGATCTTTGCGGAAAACAGATTTTTCTTTAACTGCCGGTCTTTAGTTGCTATATTGTAAGCAAGGTAAAATAGCAGTTGCAGCTCTAACCATTCCCTCCGATCTCTACAAATGTTGCAGGTGCCTGAATCAGTGAGTATTCGATGGTGATACAAGCTGACTTCCCCAAACATACCTGATTGCATGTTATATACTTTAGTTTCAACATGTTACCATGCAAAACTACCACAAGGTAGCCACGGATTCAGGATATATACATAACCGGTGAGCAGGTGAACAATGGCTGAGAAAGTACAAATTGACCAGGATGAATGTATCGGGTGTGAAACCTGTGTAGAACTTTGCAAAAGTGTATTTGCCTTTAATGAAGATGATGGCAAGGCTTATGTGATTGACGAGGATACAGTGGATAAGAACTGTGTTAAAGAAGCCATAGGCTCCTGCCCCGCTGAATGCATCAGCTGCGAATAAAAACATCTTCCCTCTTCACTGGTGAACCAGGGTACCATAATTCCACCACCTCAAAAAAAACCGAATAGTCTTTTAAAACAGTGGCGTTTTTTAATTCTTCAGCAATATGTCTGAAATTCACAATAATGAAACCCGCTTTCTTCCCGCCCCGAAAATTCAGAGATAGTTTTTTGCCCATCCTCTCTTTAATCGTCGTGGGATTTTTTTACATCCTGTCCTCTGCAACTCCACTTCTGGCCAAGCCTCCCCTTGTCGTAACAGTACGGGGACTTGAAGATCCTTTGTATGAAAACGTCCTCAATTTCCTTGATATCGAGAAACAGAAAGATAACAAAGAACTCACCCGGCACTGGATACAGAGCCTCCACCAGCAGGCCAATCAGGAAATCAAAGAAGCATTGCAGCCTTATGGCTACTACCAGCCTGAGATCGTAGCTGATTTACGAGAAACAGATGGGGTTTGGAACGCAACCTATACTGTGGACAAGGGTCTGCCCGTTAAGATTACCAAACGTGATATTCGCTGGACAGGAGAAGGGGCGGCAGAATATGTTTTCCAGGAAAGCATCAAGAATTACTTTAAAAACTGCAGCAACCGCCTTGTTCATTCCGAGTATGAAGCGGCAAAAAACAGTTTTATGAGTGTTGCCTTCTCCACTGGTTACCCAAAAGCGAAATTTATAACGAGTAAATGGCTGGTGGATCTAGCCCGTAACAGTGCTGAACTCACCCTTCACATGGATACCGGTCCACTGTATTACTTTGGAGACGTATTCTTTCAACAGGACTTTTTAGATCCGGATCTGCTGGCCCAGTATAACAATATTAAAAAAGGGAGCCCCTACTCCCATGAAGACCTGCTCACCTTTCAGCAGATTCTGATAGCCAGTAACTACGCCAGAGAAGTCACCATCGAACCACTCTTTCACAAAGCACACAATAACCTTTTACCGGTAAATGTCCTGATGGATCCCATAGTTCCACACAGGTTCACCTTTGGGCTTGGCTACGAAACTGATGTTGGACTGCGAGGATCTGCGCGATGGGATGACCGACTGATCAACCGCTACGGACATCACTCTGAAGTACTTATAAAGCTTTCCGGGAAAGAGAGTACCCTTCGGGGACAATACAGTATCCCCGTTGTAAACCCAATGACTGACAACTGGGTTTCATCAACAAGTTACAACTATGAAGAAACACCCGACACCAGCAGCAGCACCTTTGACCTGGAAACAGCCTTTGTCCACAGAAATTTTGAAGATACTCAGTTTTACAAAGCCTTCATCCTTGCGGCAAGTGAGATTTTCACTGTTGGGAACACCCCGAAGACCACAACAAACTTGCTCATCCCCGGTGGCACCGTGCGCTTCTCCACCATGGAAAAGACAGTTTTCCCCCAAAAAGGCTACTATTTTTTCACAGACCTCCGCGGTGCTGCAGAGACTATGTTCTCAGATACCAATTTTGCACGCCTCCATGTTAAGGGACAATACATGATGGGACTAGGAGAGAATGGACGCATAAATACACGCATGGAAGTTGGAGCGGCATGGGTAGATAATTTTTCTATTTATCCAACCTCCCTCAGGTTTTTTGCAGGTGGCGATAACTCAGTACGGGGATACAGCTATGAATCCCTCGGCCCCAGAGATGACCTTGGAGTAGTTGTCGGTGGAAAGCAGGTCTTTTCCGGCAGCCTTCAATATGACCATAGAGTTGCCGAATCCTGGGTAGTGGATGGGTTTGTTGATCTGGGTAACGCTTACAACGACACTTTGGATAAAGTCTTTGTCGGGGCAGGGCTAGGATTTCGCTGGCTGGCACCATTTGGTTCCCTTCGCTTCGACATTGCCTATCCAGCCAGCGAGCAACCACAACTTGATGACTGGCGAATTCATATCGGTTTTGGAGCAACATTGTGAAAAAGTTGATCTTACGCTCTGGCGCTGCTCTGTTTGCCTTGATACTGCTCCTGGGTGGTACTTTCTTCTTCCTCACAGGAACAGAGCGAGGCACATCCTTCCTGCTCAACCAGGTAACCAATCTTGTTGGTACACTCCACATTGGATCGTCCAGCGGCGCACTTCTTGATAGACTCGAGCTTCAGGATGTTCTTATTCAAAATCCAGCAACAGGGATTATCAAGATCAATCGACTTGTTTTTGACTGGAAAAGCAGCGAAATGCTCCGCCTCCATCTCCACATCCTTGAATTCACTGCTGACACCATCGTCTACACCCTGCCGACTACCAGCGAAAAGCCCCCCCCTGACAAAAACAAACCGTTCACGCTCCCTGAAATCAGGCTTCCCTTCAATATCACTATCGCTAAACTTGAACTGCACAATTTTATAATCCTCTCTGCAACAAACAACACTGAAGCTTTCGTAGTCAGTAGTGCCGGCATTGCCCTCCACTGGGACAAAAACATTTTCCTACAAAGGCTGGACATCTCTCTTCCACAGGTAACAGTTACTGCCTCCGGAGTGATCAGCCCCACAGGGAATTATCCGCTGCAACTGTCGACATCAATGACAACCAGAGGTGATGGCATTCCCTCAGTTGAAATCCAGGGTGAATATAATGGAAACCTGGACGGACTTGATATCAAAGAGCGGATTCGTGGAGATATTCAGGGTGGACTGGATATACATATTAAAAGTGTTCTCAGCAATCCAAGCTACCGGGCATCCCTCGATATCACAAGCCTACAACCAAAACTATTCAGCCTCGATATCCCTGGAGATCTTACAGGAAAAATAGAGTGCAAGGGTGATCTGCGGCAACTTTCCGCCTCTGCAACCCTTGGCTTAAGAGACCCAGAAAACAGTGCTTTAAATGTAGATGCAACCCTGAATGCGGATATGCAGCTGGACACCCTGGCCACCACCATCAGCCAGCTGACAATACAGCAGCTCAATTCAAAGGGCCGCATCGATCTCTCCGGAACCGTAGACAACAGCCAAGATATGGATCTGGTACTGCAGTGGCAGGAGCTGCAATGGCCACTGACCGGTAAGAGCATTTACAGCACTACTCGGGGACAGATATCCATCCAAGGTACTCCCGACAACTATCATCTGAAAGTTACGGATGTAATGGCCTCCGGAGGTAGCATCCCATCCGCAACCATTCAGTTGAGTGGTGACGGAAGCAAAGACGCGATAACCAACCTTAGTCTTCATTCCAATCTCCTTGATGGTTCCGCTACGATTACAGGAAAGATTCAATGGTCACCGGTTGTTACCTGGCAACTGAAAAGTATCGGGCACGAGATCAACCCCGGAGTAAAATATTCAGATTGGCCCGGCAAACTTGCCTGGCAGATTAAATCATCCGGTGATCTGAAGGGCTCAGGCGTCACTGCTGACATAACCTTAACAACGTTGCAGGGCCATCTCAGGGAACTTCCCCTTGCTGGAACCGGACACATAGCAGTCTCTCCAGATGAGTTTGCAATCAGCAAACTTCTTATTTCCTCAGGTGATACCACAATTTCCGCCAATGGTGTTATTGGCCAGCATTCACAACTTGAATGGGCTATGGACATCAGTGACCTTTCCGATCTCTATCCCGAGGCTGAAGGTACATTTCTTGCTACCGGGAGCATACTTGGAAAGATGAAAGACCCTCGGCTGAAACTGCAGCTGCAAGGATCAGCCATTGCTTTTGAGGATATCAAACTCGCAGAGTTGCAGGCAGCTGCTGATCTTGATCTCAGCTGGCAAACCCCTTTCAACGTGAACATCAGCGGCAGCCATCTGGAGGTTGGGAAAAACCTTTTAGATACAGTATGCATGAAAGGATCCGGGACAAAAGAAGATCACAATCTGCAGATATCTGCCGTACATTCCCTGGCTGAGATCGCTATCGGCTTCAGGGGTGAATATGAAAATGAGCAGTGGTATGGAACCATTTCGCAACTTGATCTACACTCGGCAGACTTTGGTAGCTGGCGTTTGGAACAGGCAGTAAAGCTATCCGCAAACACCAGCACTGCGGAGATTGACACAATCTGCCTTAGCCGTAATCAATCTGCACTCTGCCTTGGTGGGGCATGGGAAGCAGCAGCAAACAGGACTGAAGCAGAGCTCAAACTGACATCCCTGCCCCTGACCATGTTTTCACCATGGCTCCCCGATTCCGTAAAATACTTCAGTGGATCGCTTTCTGGAAACGCCAGTGTCACCATGACGGAGAACCTCAAGGCTGGAATAACTCTGGAAATCAGCCCGGGAAGCATTTCCTATATCACCAATCAAAAAGAAAGAAACCTACCCCACGAAGGCGGCAGGCTTGAGCTTCATATTCTGGACAACTCCCTTGACGCAGACTTTCGTTTGGGAATCGATTCAAACAGCATCACAGCCAGACTTAAATCACCAGATATACTCGTCGGCCACACTCTCAACAGTGATGCCAGCCTTGATGGAGATATAACCATTCAGGCCCGGGAATTTGAGATCATAGAAGCTCTAGTCCCCGCAGTCCAAAAACTCGACGCTGCCATGAATATTAACCTGGACATCCAGGGTAGTTTCAGCAAGCCGGACATTAACGGCACAGGAAAGATTGCTATCCCTCACCTCTGGGTCCCAAAGGCAGGCCTTGATCTCCGAGATACCACGTTTTCCCTTCTGTCTGACTCAACAGAAATCAGTTTTGAGGGAAAACTGAATTCCCGCGACGGTTTCATGAATCTAGATGGCAGAGCCACACTGGATGCATCTCAAAACTGGCCTCTCCAGGTTTCTCTCAAAGGAAGGAACTTTCTTCTTATCAACCTGCCGGAGGCACAACTATTTCTTTCATCAGACCTCCTTTTCAAAAGGGAAGATGGGGTGCTGAGCATAACGGGCGAGGCCACTATCCCAAGAGCTGATATTCTCCTGCGGGATCTCCCTAAAGGAAGCCAGACACCCTCTCCAGATGTTGTCATTCTTCAGGAAGAAAAGGAAGAAGACACCTCACTGCCACTCCACACCAACCTCAAGCTAATTCTTGGGGACAATATCCATTTTGCCGGATTTGGCCTTAACGCCTTTATCAACGGTCAGCTTCACATTCTCGCAGAGCCGGATGAGCCAATGACCGGCAGCGGCGCTTTCTATATTAAACAGGGGAATTTCCGCGCCTATGGGCAGGACCTTACTATTGAAACAGGAGTAATCTCCTTTCCGGGCGGTCCCTTAACTCAACCCGGAATAAACCTCAGGGCAACACGAAATGTGGGAGACATAGTCGCCGGTATTACTGCAATCGGTCCTGCCACAAAACCACGGATTACAACATTTTCCAACCCACCCATGTCAGAGAGCCAGGTGATATCATACCTGCTCACCGGTGCAGGGCCAGGTGGCGGAAACCAAGGTGCCAAAGTGTCCATAGGCCGTCAGATTAATAACAAGCTCTCTGTGTCTGTTGGTACTGACGTGAAAACCGGGGATTCAGAATTTGTCACCCGATACCGTCTCAATCACAAAATCTATGTTCAAACCACAACAGCATCAAACGGCAACGCCGCCGACATCTTTTACACTTTTGAAACCGGGAAAATAACGCAGAAAGAAGCAGAATCGGGACTACTGCCTGTGCCTGAGAAATAAATGGGATGCGTTTTTATTTAGCCATCTATCAATTGACCTTTTTATAAGATTGTCAGGTTTGATCATTCTCCAAAAACAGGAATAGCCTTTCTTTCCTCATTGATGGCCACCATGGTCACACTGGCCTCAGTTACTTTGTACTCCTCGTCGGTGCGTCGGGGATTGGCAAGCACATCAATATGGATTTCAATAGAACTTCTGCCAACTGCCACCGCCTGACACCAGAGACTGACAATATCCCCCACCTGTACCGGGCGATGAAACTGGATAGAGTCCATGCTCACCGTCACAAAACGATGCGGTGCCTGGCGCTGCGCCTCAACAGCAGCTGCCTCATCTATCAAGGACAGAATCATCCCCCCAAAGATATCACCATCAGGATTAGTGTATTTGGGGAGCATAACTAATCGGATTGAAGGCTCTTTTGAGGGTGGTTTAAGTTTATTAGTCATGTTTTTCCACACTCCTTAATTAAAAGCGATATAGTGATTCCACTTCAGTAACACACTGAAATACAATAGAATTGACATGTTCGAAGAAATTACCCGCCTCACTTCAGAACATTTATTACCCATGTCAACCGCACAAAAAATATCCTCATCTCTCATCTTCACAGAAAAGTTCTGTAAATTCAAGCAATACCTGACTCCTCAACAACATCAAACAAGAGCTATTCTCTTAAGAGAAGAAAGTGTTTTCTACAAACATACCTTTTTGATACTTTCACCCTTAATTCCATGATGTTACCAACAAGATAACCACGGATTACTCACGGAGGCTGGTGTTTGTCTTCATTTGCCCTTTTGTACTGTATAGTTTGACTGTTTACGTCCTATCCCATACAATACGTTGAAGCAATGCCTGAAAAATAAAAGAACTTGCGCCTCAATTGAGAGAAAAATTCTCATTAATCGACAGACACGAACTGAGAATCTTAGCTAAACTTCAGTAACGTTAGGTACTAACCCCTGAAAAGGAACCATAGACTTATGATGGAACTCACTAACCCGGGGCTGTTATGGCTCAGCATGGGCGTACTTCTTTTTGTTATGGAAATGGCCGTTCCCGGCTTTATTCTCTTTTTCTTTGGAGTTGCCGCATGGATAACAGCCCTTGCATGCTATCTTTTCCCAGTGACACTTGACATACAACTTGCCATCTTTCTGGGCGCATCACTGATTTCGCTCTTTGGGCTCCGGGGCATTGTCAAAAAAGTTTTTACAGGAGATGCTGTAGATAGTGTCGAGGACTCCATCATGGCAGACGGTGGGGAAAAATGTGAGGTAACAGTATCCATAATTCCACCGGCAGAGGGACAGGTTAAATTTTCAGGAACCTTCTGGCGGGCCGAGGCCAATGAGCAGATCGACGCAGGAGAAGTCGTTGAAATTGTAAAACAAGACGGCCTCCTCATTTCTGTACAAAAAATCAGCTGACGACTCAATCCACACGTTAACCATCTCAACCCTCGGAGAAACAAATGGAAACTCTTACAGCCCTTGGTATTCTCATTGGTCTCATGGTTGTTGTTCTTATCAAGGCCGCAGTAGTTGTTCCGCAGCGCATGGAATTTGTAGTGGAAAGGCTTGGGAAATATCGCACCACCCTCCAGGCCGGTTTCCATATCCTTATTCCATTCATTGACAAGGTAGCCTACAAACGAAGTCTGAAAGAGGAACCCATTGATATATCAGCTCAAACCTGCATTACAGCAGATAACGTCACCCTGGAAGTTGATGGTATTCTCTACATCCAGGTCATTGATACTAAAAAATCAGCCTATGGGATTGATAACTTTCACTTTGCAGCAGCACAGCTTGCCCAGACAAGTCTTCGTTCAGCGATTGGCAAAATCGAACTCGACAGAACATTTGAAGCCAGAGAGACCCTCAACGGTCAGGTGGTCATGGCCCTTGACGAAGCCGCAGAGAACTGGGGCGTTAAAGTGCTGCGATATGAAATTAAAGATATCCAGCCACCAAGGACAGTCCTCGAGGCCATGGAAAAACAGATGAAGGCCGAGCGTGAGAAACGTGCTGAAATAGCCAGGTCTGAGGCGGATAAGCAGTCCACAATCAACCGCGCTGCAGGTGACCGTGCCGAGGCCATTGCTCTGTCAGAAGGCGAGAAGATGAAACGTATCAATGAGGCCGAGGGTCGCGCCAGGGAAATCACCATGGTTGCTGAAGCCACGGCTGAAGGAATACGCCGGGTAGCTCAAGCTCTCAGTCTGCCCGGAGGGAGTGAAGCTGCCAATCTCGAAGTAGCCAAGAGCTATGTTGCTGAGTTTGGGAAACTTGCCAAAGAAAATAACACCATGATACTGCCAGCGAATCTGACCGATGTGGCCTCCATGGTAACAGCAGTCATGTCTACTATTAAACAGACCGAGGTGAATCCAGCACAACAGAAACCAGCCCCCAGACGAACAGTCCCTAAACCCAGCCCCCCCGCCCCTCAAGCCTGATTTCATCTTCTCCCTTTCTGTCTGAGTTGAGCAACTCAGACAGAAAATCAAGCCATACCGGCTATCTTTTACCTTTTTTGTCCCTGTTCTTATCTCGAATAAAGAGTTGAATGGGAACCTTATCAAGCCCGAGTCCTTCACGAAACCTATTGGTGAGGTACCGTTCGTAGGAGAAGTGAACACCTTTTGAAGAGTTGCTCATGATAACAAATTTTGGGGGCCGGTTGCCAACCTGTGAGGTGTAGTAAAACTTCAATCTTTTATTTTTATAAATGGGTGGTGAATGGTCTTCCACTGCATCTTTGAGTAATCTATTTAATGCCGAAGTCGGGAATACTGAGGTGAACTGTTTATAGACAGAACCAATCGTTGGAAAGAGACGCTTTATCCCGTAACCGGTAAGCGCAGAAGCAGTGAGAAGCGGTGCAAATCCCACAAAGGGAACTGCTAGAGAAATCTCGGCCATGATCTGCCGCTGCCGTTCCTTAACATCCTTCACCAGGTCCCATTTATTAACAACCAGAATCAAACCACGGCCCTGCTCCTGGGTATAACCGATTACCTTGGTATCCTGTTCGGTGATTCCTTCATCGGCATCAATTAAAACCACGGCGATATCACACCGCTCAAGTGCAGCCAGGGCCTTTAGTATTGAAAATTTTTCCAGTTTTTCCTTTGTCTTACCTTTTCTTCTAATACCTGCCGTGTCAATAAGAAGATAATTATGTTTTCCATGGCTCAAGAGTGTATCAACAGAATCCCTGGTAGTCCCGGAAACCGATGAAACCACCATGCGATCCTGCCCCAGAATCTGATTTATCATGGAGGACTTCCCTACATTGGGTCTGCCGAAAAATGCAACCTTCACCGTACCTTCAGGAAGGCCAAGATCATCATCACTGGCTATCAGACTCTCCCCAAGCGCGTCCATAAGGGTGTGATATCCATATTTATGTTCTGATGACAGGGCCCAGAGTTCTTCCACACCAAGCTCGTAAAACTGGGACATCTGCTCAATTTCCTGTTCCGGGCCATCAATTTTATTCACCACATAGAAGATAGTCTTCCGAGTACGGCGTAGCATGTTGGCAACTTCCTTATCCGCCGGGGTTACCCCTTCCCGACCATCCAGGAGAAAAAGGATAATATCCGCCTCTTCAATGGCATTCAAAGCCTGGTCCCGGATATGTCCTCCCATTGCATCGCCGCTGGAGTCCTCAATACCGCCAGTATCAACCAGCATGAAAAGTTTGTCATTCCACATAACCTTCTCATAATGCCGATCTCTGGTAACACCGGGAGTGGGATCAACCAGAGCCTTCCTTGACTTGGTGATACGATTGAAAAGTGTCGATTTTCCGACATTGGGCCGTCCGACCAGTGCAACAACAGAATGGGTTTGAATGGGCATAATTATTTAATATCAGAATTAATTTATTAGAGGAATTGATGGCAACGTTCATGGATCTAATCAACTCTTTGATCTTACTCTCCAATCCTGCAAATTCGGGTTGAAGGGAACCGATGGCCTGAGCATTATGCTATCCCGCACTTTTGCCGCCTTCAACGGGTCCTCATTGGATCGCCGCAGCATTTTACTCTCATATTGCTTCAGCTCCTCCTTCTGCCACTCCTTAAAGAGAGAAACAGCAACGGATTCTATCCTTCCTATCCGTTCAGAGACAACAGAGGCTGCTTTGGAGCTCTTTTCATATTCCCTGTTCAACTTGCCATAAGCCTTTTTACGAATTTATCAAGGAGTTCTGAATACAGGGCACAGGTAGAATAAACTGAAAGACATTTATTGCATAGCGATAAATACAAGAAAAAAAGAAGAGAAATAGAAACTTACCCCCACAAACCGCTGATCGGGTAATTGCAATATTGGCATCTACCATCTTTCAGGCAGTCTTTCAGAATAGAGAAACTGCGGCGTGTTATAAGCTCAGCTGCACAGGAAGGACAATAAGTATTCTCTCCACCAGTACCCGGTCTATTGCCAACATAAACAAAGTTGAGCCCTGCAGCAATCCCAATCTGTCGAGCTTTTTCAAGGGATTCCGGAGAAGTTGCCAGACATTCTGTCAGCTTATAGGCTGGATAAAAACCTGTCACATGCCAGGGAATGGAGGGATCAACAGACACAAGAAAGTCTGCTATTTCCTGCAATTCCTTTTCGCTGTCATTCAGCCCCGGGATCAGTAATGTGGTTACTTCCACCCACACACCAGCATCAGACATACTTTGTATTGTATCAAGTACAGGCTGCAATCGAGCAGCACAAATTTTCCTATAAAAACTATCACTAAAAGACTTCAGATCAATGTTTATGGCATCAAGGAAAGGAAGGAGCAACTTAACAGCCTCCTCACTCATATAGCCATTGGAGACAAAATAATTCCGCAGGCCTTTACTGTACCCAAGCTCCATACAGTCAATGGCAAATTCGATAAATATGGTGGGCTCTACATAGGTATAACTGATAGAATCACAGCCTGTTGCCACAGCATTAGCTACAATATCTTCAGCTGTCCGGAACTGACCGGGCACAGCATCTGCGCTAAACGATCCGGGTTGAGAAACAGAGGCATTCTGACAGTGACGACAGGAAAAGTTACAACCAACGGTGGAGATAGACAACGTTCGACTACCGGGGAACACGTGAAAAAGTGGTTTCTTTTCAATGGGATCTACATTCTCGGCAACAATTTTACCGTAAACCAGACTCTGGAGAACCCCGTCTCTGTTTTCCCGAACTCCACAAAGCCCGCGCCTATGATTTGCGATAGTACAGAAATGATTACAGAGAAAACAATCAACATCGAGATTCTTTCTTTTGGTGTACAACAGTGCTTCTTGCATAAATTCTCAAAAAAAACGGATAAAAAAGGCCACAACCTCCCGACACCAAGACACTATTTTCGGCTCTTTGCTAATTGTAAGAAATGAGGAGCGAGGTGAAACAGGTTGACCAGGATCAGGGAGGACAAGTTTTTCAGGAGAAATATGATACAGAAGTCCTTCCAGGTGCCATTTTTTCATAATAACCTCCATCAAAAAAACAGAGACTTAAAAAAATACCTTTCCCCAGATGTCTCTCCAAATTAACATAACAGATCATTGTGGTCAACCAAAAACCACAACATATCGCAATAACGAAATCGTAACATACGATATAAAGTGGTGCCCCCAGTCTTCACGTCCCTTTTGTGATTTTTATCAGCTTCCTTTTTCTGAGCTTTTCCCCCTTTTTTGCCACTCCCCATTAATATAAAGATAATGAGGATTAAAACGACTCTTATAATTCATTGCAGCAACATCTTTGATATAATAACCAAGATAAAGATAGGGGATATCAAGTTTGAGGCAGGTCTCAATCATGGTCAGGATATTAAACGTCCCAAGGCTTCGTGAAGCCGCATCGGGATCAAAATAGAAATAAACAGCATTCATCCAGTTGTAACCCACATCCACGATGCCAGTTCCAATCAACTCTCCCCGAAGATAATACCGGATTTCCATGCCGGGAATAATACCATTGCAAAAGAATCCCTCATAATAGGATCTGGCGTCATTATTTTTCTGCGGATAGCGAGTCCGAAGAAACTTCTCACATAAGGCCACATTTCGGTCACTTGCCTCAATGGGCGTAAATTCAACATCAATATCTTGGTTTTTTTTTGCAATCCGACGCTGGTTTCTATTGTAACACATTTCCTGGGGGTGAAGACGAATGGGAATACAGGCGGCACAGTCAGAGCAGTGCATTGTGTAAATGCAATTCCCGTTACGCCTGTATCCCGAGGCCAGAAAAAGCTCCATAATTCTATCGGAAAGGGGGGAAAACAACGCCTGATAAAACAGAGCATCATGGGGAAGATGATATGGACAATCCACAGCAATCTCAGCAAAAAACTGATCCATTCGGGGCCCGAGAAGACTGAAATCCCGAGCACACTGTTCATCATATAGCATTACTTTCTTCATAGAAAAACAAAACCGGCTAGTTCTCTCCTAAACAAGCCCCTGATCAAGCATGGCATTCACCACTTTAACAAAACCTGCTATATTAGCACCCGCCACATAATTACCCTTTGCCCCATAACTCTCACTCGCATCAACGCAGGTGCGATGAATGGACTTCATGATATGCTTCAACCTGTCATCCACCTCCTGACGCGGCCAGGAAAGACGCATGGAGTTCTGAGCCATTTCAAGACCTGAAACCGCTACACCTCCGGCGTTTGCAGCCTTACCTGGCGCATACAGAAGCTGATTTTCAACAAAAAGATCAACTGCAGCCGGTACGGATGGCATATTGGCCCCCTCGCTGATAAGACGAACCCCGCCAGCCACCAAATTCTTGCCATCTTGCTCATTAATCTCATTCTGTGTTGCACAAGGAAAGGCACAATCTGCCTTATGGGCCCAGAGAGGATTATAATCTAGTTGTGGATCAAGGGGGGTGTATACAGCATGGGGATAATTTTCAACATATTCACTAATACGTCCCCGCCTGATATTTTTCAGCTGCTGTACAAAAGCGATTTTTTCCCGGTCAATACCCTCTTCATCATATATATACCCTGATGAATCTGAAAGTGTGAGAACCTTCCCTCCTAGATCGATCACTTTTTCCGTGAGATACTGAGCCACATTTCCGGAACCAGACACAATGCAGTTTTTCCCCTCAAGAGTTTCGTCTCTGGCAGCCAGCATCTCTGCGGCAAAATAGACCGTACCGTATCCAGTTGCCTCGGGACGAATCAGACTCCCCCCCCAGTCAAGACTTTTCCCGGTGAGCACTCCTGTAAACTCATTGCGCAGCTTTTTATACATCCCGAAAAGAAAGCCAATCTCACGCGCCCCGACACCAATATCACCTGCGGGAACATCTGTATTCGGTCCAATATGACGGAACAATTCCGCCATAAAAGATTGACAAAAACGCATTACCTCACCATCAGACTTTCCTTTGGGATCAAAATCAGCCCCCCCCTTTCCTCCCCCCATGGCCAGGGTGGTAAGAGAATTCTTAAAGACCTGCTCAAAGGCCAGAAATTTAATAATTCCAAGATTCACTGAAGGATGAAAGCGAAGCCCGCCTTTATAGGGGCCGATTGCAGAGTTCATCTCCACTCGAAAGCCTCGATTAACATGAACCTGAGCATCATCATCCATCCACGGCACTCGAAACATGAGCACTCGTTCCGGTTCTGTAATTCTTGCCAGCACGGCATGCTGCCGGTATTCCGGGTTGCGGTCAAGCACTGGTTTGACAGTCGCCACGACCTCTTCAACAGCCTGATGAAATTCATGCTGCTCCGGATCTTTATTTTTTATCGCATTGATAATATCATCCATGGATTCCTCCGTTATATAAAAATTATTGCAGGCAACAGGGAGTCATGGTTCCCAATCTACCTGATGCTTTACATAGAGCTTCCTCAATAAGTCATCCAGCTACAAGCTGAATGGATTTTACTGGCATGAGCCAGTCCGTAAATTTAGCCAATATTTTTACCAAAAGGGCCAATTGT
>JALSMA010000002.1 GCA_026988015.1 Desulfobulbaceae bacterium
TTATATGATGGAAAAAGGGCCGATTTTTTTTATCAGACTTTATTATTTTATTAAATACAGTAACTAACAGCCGCCTTAAATAGCTGTTAGTTATGCCCGTTCAATAATTAATGAAATTTTTTCTCTAAATCGAGGTACAGGGAACCTTGTTCCGCAGATGTCCAGCAGAAGATACCTTCGGGGTACATACCGTTGATATTTCGAAGATAACATTTTTCACACTAATGTATGGTCAGAGGAAAAAAGTCATTTTATGGACGGGTATTATTTAGATCAGCCAGGGCAGAAACATCCTACTCCTCTTCATATATTCTCTGTAGGCAGTGCCGAAAAATTGAATATTTTCCTGCTCCTCAACCCGAGCGGCGGCAATGATAAATCCGCTCACAAGCACAATCAGTAGTCCGGTTAACGGACTAATATTCTTTAAAAATGCGCCCCAACCGAGAAAGAGCAGTGAACTGTACATGGGATGCCGCACATAGCGGTACAAGCCATTCTCAACCACATTCACAGTGTTCTCAAAGGAATGATTTTCAGGCATGTCCCTGCGAACGGCATGGCCACCCTTTTTTTTGAGCATAAAGAGAGACTGCGCGATAAAAAGAACAGCCGCCACAAGAAACAGCCAGGAAATACAATGGATGGGGGAAAAGGGATCCCTGAACCAGTAGGGATGGTTCAAAAGAACAAGGGCCAAAATACCTTCGAAAGCAAAAAAGCGATAAAAACCGTGAGATGAAGGATTGCCCAGTGATCTCCTTGAGACATGAAGAAAAAAGAGACTGCCAAATACAAACAAAATTATACGTATCATGAAGCCCCCCTCACAAACCGACCTGTCTCTGAAATTCCAGAGGCCCAAGAATCAGTTTCACAGTGCTGAAAGATCCCATAATGGCCCCGATCACTCCAGGCGCAAGTACATTCTGACCGGCAAGATAAAGTCCCTTCACTGCAGTACGATTCAGCATGGCGGTGGTCAGAACCTGACTTGATGCCCTCAGCACCCCATAAACACTGCCGTCCGGCGTATTCACCCAGTCACGCAGAGTGAGGGGGGTATAACTGTCAAGTACCTTCAAGCCGGAAAAGGCCCCAAAGACCCCCTCAGCTTCCTGAATCAGCCTGTCGGCATGTCTTTTTTTCAAATCACGATATTCAGCGCCTCGTCGTCCACTGAGAGTCTCCCTCCAGGGAAGCCAGTATCCATCGTTCCCAGAAGTCAGGATCGAAAGCAAAGAGTACCTCTCCTGTTCACAACTGCGAAGTTGATAATACTTCAGGTCAGGAATATTGCCCTTCTTGTCTGTCTCTACCTTAAAAATATTATGAGAAATCTCCGGATGGTCTTCTGCATCGACCCGGGCATGCACTGAGAAAACCGAATGGGTATTCTGCAACTTACGAATTCGATTACGATAGGATGGTTTGACCGCGCCATCCGGCAACATCCCTAGGACAACTCCCGGATGCACAGCCCCGACCACCATTGATCCAGAAAAATATTCGCCGTTGCACAAATGCACTCCCTTCACAACCCTTGCATCCACTACAATCGTATCAATTTCTGCATCACAAATGACCCTGCCACCCAGTTTTTTAAGGCGATTTACCAGCACATCCGCCATGGCAGTGCCACTCTGCTCGAGACGCCATGATGAAGAAAGATAAGAAGCGAGAGCCATGCTGTGATAATAGCCGGGACAATCAGAAACAGGAACGCCAATCCAGGATGAGGCAAGGGCCAGCACGCTGCGAAGACCGGGAGAACAACCAAGGTCATCAAGAAAATCACCATAGGGCCGGCTCTGATCCAGAAGAGAGAAATCGCCCTCTTTTGCATGGAGAATATCCAGATTATGCAACATATCTGCACTCCCCCGCAAGTCAGTCACAATCTTTTTAATACTCACAGCTTCAGCAGGAAAGGCCTGCAACAGATTGGCCTCATAAGCATCAAAACCGGGAGGCATATCAAAATGGGCAGGGTGGGTGGCTGGGGAATTAAAAAGATAGCGATCAATGATGCCGTCTTCGCCCATCCGGGACACAGCTATCTCATCGGTCACTCCGAGATAATCAAAGAATTTTCTGAGAACCTGGCCCCTGTCCAGAGAACCAAGATAATGTACTCCCACAGCACATTCAATCCCATCCCGGGTATAGCTCCGCAACAATCCACCAGGGGCTCTGTTTTTTTCAAGAACCGTAACATCATAACCGAGCCCGGCAAGGATAATTGCGATGCTCAGCCCACCGACACCGGAACCGATTATCAGGACGTTTCCATGCTCAGATTTCATTTACCACTACTCACGACAGCCTTCTGATTTCTCCAGCAGGTAGGATCGGATGCAAGATAATCGCCGGTGAGCTGGTAGGCGGCGCCACGGCAGCCGTAACACTCATTAGCCCTATCGCAATCTCTGCATTCGCCCTTGATCATTTCCCGGTAGTTTTTGAGATTATTAACCACCTCACTGTTTTTCAGGATATGGGCAAGATTGTTATTCCGTATATTATCCAGGGGAATGGTCACCCCGACACAGGGAGTCACGTCACCAGTGGCAGTGACCAGGCAGGATACTTGATGCCGCATGCAGCGATTCCCCACCAGAGGCGGCTGTGGTTCCCATTCACGGCCATATTTTTCCTGATCAATCTGGGAGAGACGGGAAAAAAGATCTTTTAATTTCCCGGAATCAACGGAGAGATAACTGTTTTCTATGGCATTTGCCTGGGGGGTTATTACCTCGAAATAGGGCTCCATCTTCTGATCACGAACCCACTGCCACATATCCACCAGTTCATCAAAATTTGGCTGACAAATAACCGTTGACAGTGCTAAAAAAAGATCATCTGAGGGATAACCAGCAGCCTTCAAATGGCCAAAGGCTGTCTGAATAATGTCGTAGGCTCCGTCCCTGCCCGCAAGACGATCCTGCACCTCTTTTTTACGAGAATTCAGCTTCAACACTACCCGTACCTTCAGTTCTGCCATCAGACCGGCAAGCCGCTCATCAACACCAGTTCCGTTGGTGAACATCTCCACTTCAAAAGCATGCCCAGCCAGAAAATTCAGCATTTCAAGAAGATGCGGATATATACTCGGCTCTCCTCCGAGAATAATGATCTTCCGGGCACCCATTTTTCTGGCTTGAAGGATCACATCCTTCAACTCATCTTTTGAGAGTTCGCCCCTGCATTCTTTTTTCTCGGGCACATAACAGTAGGAACAGCGAAAGTTACAGATCCTGCTGAACTCGATTTCCATGGACAGCAAACGTCCGTCTGCCACGGCATCTTTTATTTCTTCTTCAGTAAATTCAAGGTTATATAACTGCATTTATCGTATTTTAGTTATCAGTATTCGTTAAGATCAGTAAATGTATTCATTCTCTCCAGGCGTTCGATCTCGCGCTGAAACCGTCCCTTCCAGCCATATTTTTTCATCACCCGTTGGTAATGGATCATGAGGAGGGGCTTGAACATAAATCGCCAGATCCAGATCCACAGCCGCCCCTGTCTTCGCGCTGACTCAGGTGGAGTCCACCAGCCCAGCACCACCTGACGCTGGTACCAGAACTGGTACTGCAACTCGTTCGAGTCAAGAAAATCAGTCCGAACATTTGCCCAGAGCCCGTTGTACTTCTTGTAATCAGCCTTATTGGTTACCAGATTCCGAGCCAGAAGTTGATCCCGCATCCCCGTTTTTGGATAGGGAGTGATAATCTGGCAATAGGCTGCGTCAGCACCAATCTCCTTAAAAAACTGGTAATTTTCCCGAATCGAATCTACGTCATCATTGGGAAAACCGAAAATCAAGCCACCAATCACCATAATACCGTGCTTATGACACAGCTCAACGGCCTTCTTAGACGCAGTAACAATATCTCCCTTGCCAGCAGTATTAAGATTCTTTTTTGAGCCATTCTCAATACCTAAAAAAACTGAACAGAAACCGGCAGCAGCCATTTTTTCGACCATATCTTCACGGTGTGATATGGTAACACAATCTGCCTGAACAAAGAGTCTCAGCTTTTTGTACCCTCTGGCTATGATTGCATCACAGAGTTCAATCACCCTAGACGGGTTCAGCACCATATTATCATCAGTTATAAAAATAGCACGAACCTTTCGATTATAATAAATATCATCGATATCATGGAGAACTCGGCTGATGGGATAGGTTCTGAAAGTGCGGCCGTACATATTCTTCATACTGCAGAAATTACATGAGCGGGTGCACCCCCGTGAAGTTTCCAGGGCTTCGATACCGGCATTCATAATATGATAGCCCCAAGTCAATCTCCGCTTATCACGGATAGGCGGCCTCAGAGTGGCGAGATCAAGATTCTGTCCCAGCGGATTATGGATAAAGCGCCCGCCGTCCTTATGAGAGAGCGACGGAATATCGGCAAGAGTATCCGTAGCATCCAGAGCATTTACAAGGCGACGACAGGCCTCTTCACCCTCACCCCTTATGATAAAATCAAGCCATTTCGACTCGGGTGACTCAGCGATCTCACCAGCCATAAGCGTTGCATGATAACCGCCAATGACTATCTTCACATGCGGTTGCAACTCTTTAAGGAGATGGGCAATTTTGATACAGGTATCATACTGCCAGGCCATGGCGGACAGCCCCACCAGATCCGGTACTATTTTTGCCATGACTTTGGTCAGATATCTTTTGACCCCACGCCGCTTACGAATAAGATCCACTAGAAAAACGTCATGACGCGGATCAATATTCCCTCCGACACTGGCAATACCGAGATTTGGTATATGCACAGCAGCTTCATGGACCAGAACGGGTACCACATCAGGCATGGAGATCATCAAAACCTTCATCACAATGCTCCTGCGAACATGCTGCTCTTCTGAAAAATCTGTCGTACCTCTTTTTCAAGATCCGCAACAGACACCCGTCGTGTTCTCACAGCAGAATTGACACAGCCAATTCTTTCCATCCTAATGATATCCTGCTTCCAGGTCTCAAAGACAAATTTACCCGGTGGAAACAGTTTATCAGTATTTGATAGTCCCAGAACCTCTATGGGCCGATGATACATTCTGGCAATTTTAAAAACGCCTCTGTAAAACACTCTTAGATCTGTCCCCCTGCTCCGGGTACCCTCTGGGAAGACAAAGAGATTCCCTCCATCTTCAAAAAAGGTCCCCATATTTTCAAGATGCTTTATCATCCGAGCTCCATTTTTCCCGTCACTGGTGGCAGGAAGGTAGCCAGACACAGACATCAGCCAGCCAAACACCGGTGCCTTGAAAAAGATGGTTTTCACTATGGTCTTACTCCGGGGCAGCAGAGAAAGCAGAATAAGAGGATCCAGGTAGGAGCGATGATTACAGACAATAATGGAGCCCCGTATTTTCGCAATACGTTGATCAATACGCCACTGCCTGGCAGGTACCAGAACACGAAGCAGGCCAAGAAAGCCTTTAAAAAACTGATGATTGAGGTATTGAAAACTACGTTCCCGATTGCGAGAGAGACAAAAAGCAAGAATATAAAACCAGGAGAAAAAGAGCAGGAAGGCGAATATAAAATAGACCCAGCAGAGAATGGTTACGGCCCAGTTTACCAGGCCCGCTAAAACAGTTATCTCCCTATTCTCTTCCATCTCTCACAAGCAGACAGGTGTTCACACCGCCAAAGGCAAAATTCTGAATGGCAGCTGTGCGAATTTCGTTATCCTGCACCTCGCGCACATGGCGTAACATAGCGCAACGTTCATCGACGGTATCAAGATTCAGGGTGGGAGCGAGGAATCCCTGTTCCATCATATAGAGACTCAGAATAAGCTCAATGGCACCACAGGTTCCCATGGTATGCCCCATATAACTTTTAAGCCCTGTGACCCAGGGTTTATTCCGTCCGTTGCCATAAACAGCATCTATGGCCTGCGACTCAATCACATCACCCATCTTGGTTGCCGTGGCATGGGCAGAAACAAAATCAACCGCTTCGGAGCTGATGTCGGCATCGGCAAGAGCCAGGCGCAGAGTGGCTGTTATGCCATCAAGGTTGGGCAGGATAAGATCCCCCCCATTATTATTGCAGGCAAATCCTATAACCTCACCCAGGATGACCGCACCACGAGCCTTTGCGTGTTCATACTCTTCGAGCAGCACAGCTGCTCCGCCCTCACCCACCACCAGACCATCCCGGTCCACATCAAAGGGACGCGGGGTACAGTGCGGAGTATCATTATAATCAACCGAACAGGCCAGCAGATTGTCAAACACCGCCACAGTGGTTGTATCATACTCATCAGAACCTCCGGCGAGCATGGCATCCTGCATCCCGAATTTCACCATTTCATAGGCAAAGCCAATAGATTGGCTGGAGGTCGTACAGGCAGTGGAGGAGGCTACCACGCGCCCTGTTATCCCGAACATACGAGTGATATTCACCGCTGTGGTGTGGACCATGGATTTCAAGTAATCCACTGCCCCGATGGAAGAAAATTGTGATTTATCCTCACTGAAGAATTTCTTATAGATATTGCGCTGTACTGTGGGACTGCCATGGGTGGAGCTGAATGAGACACCAAGGCGGCCGGAAGTGATGAAATCTCGGTCAAGTCCAGACTGCCGCAGCACATCCCGTGCCACCTGACAGGCATAATAGGCGACAGGCCCCATGGTCTTGGTGTCTTTTCTGGGAAACCCGTAATCAATGGGGTAATCGACTGTGCCGAAAACCCTGGAATGAATACGCTCGGTGAGTAGTCCATCGTCACGCAAGGGTTTCACGCCGGACTGCCCCATACGAAGACTCTCGACAATGTCTTCTTTGCCGTAGCCAATAGGGGTGATAGCCGAACAGCCTGTGATTACAACTCGCCTGATCATGGGTTCTGTGAATCAGTTTTTATGGGCAGCCTGAATGGTTTCGATGAAGTCGAGGATATCACTTATGGTCCGAATACTCATGGCCTGTTCCTTTTCTTTCCGTGATATCTGAAATCCAAGCATCTCTTCTATCTTTGCCAGCAGCTCAATGGCATC
Organism: Desulfobulbaceae bacterium; assembly: GCA_026988015.1. GTDB lineage: Bacteria > Desulfobacterota > Desulfobulbia > Desulfobulbales > Desulfocapsaceae > Desulfocapsa. Next base: position 7,036 of record JALSMA010000002.1, read on the forward strand.
AATGCTGTCAAAACCATGATCATCCCGAAGATTATCATCCAGGCCCGGATCTTCAAATTCAAACTCATCCACTAATATTGCGACAATTCTTTCCTGCAGTTCATCTCTTGTCATAGTCTATATTGCGTACCTGAAAATGTTTATTGTAAGGGGGTCTTGACGCCTGACACTACACAGTTTTCTAATAAAATGAAAAGAAAAAGAAACAAAAAGAATTTTAGTCCACAAAGCGATCAAAGTGGTACCATTCAAGGGCATGGGCCCGAAGCTGACTCGATAATAAGTCCGCATAGTTTTGAGCCGCCTCCTGAATCCGCTGTTTGCGTTCTCCCCTGTTCCGACACTTAATATAAATGGGCTCAGCCAGACTGAAGTCATAACTGTTATTACCACTGCGAAAGCTGAAAAAGCAGAAGATGGGTGCCCCGGACACCATGGCAAAAACATAGGGTGCCTCGGGTATCCTCGCAGTACCACCAAGAAAATCAACAGTGAGACTCTTCTGATCGCTGCGCCAGAGGATATCACCAGTCATGGAGACCAGGCCTCCTTCCTGTAGAAAGCGTATCCCCTCCACCGCATCAAAAGGAGAACCGCCATCACGCTCCACAGCAATGATCTTCACGCCAGATTTCTGCAGCTGCTCTTTCTGCAACCCTTCCACTCCTTCCCTCTCCTTTACCCCCATATAGAGCAGAAGCTTCAGTTCGTTCTCCTGTTGTTTAAGAAGCTGAGCCGCAATCTCCCAGTTTCCCAGATGGGACATGAGTAGAACAGCTCCCCTTTCCTGCACCACTTCTTTCAGCTTTTCCCAACCATGAGAACTGAACCTCGTCACATGACCATGCCGGGCCAGAAATCGATCATAGTGGATAGTCGTAAAATTCTGATACTGACGAAAACTGCAGAGGCGATGATACCACCTGCCCTTCTGTGGATAAAGAAGGCCATAAAAACGATTGCTCTCCTTCACCTTTTTTGAGAACAAAAAATAACCTGCTGCAATAATCCTTGAGACCACAACAAAAAGCCATGCCCCGAATATACCAGTCAAGGTCTCAAGGGTCTTATACCAGAGCCCCTTCAACGCGCTCTCCACCGGAATATGCTGAAAATACGCCCAAAAATCAACCTGCTGAATGTCAGAGAATTTCGCAGAAAATCCCGCCAGGGATGAAAATGAGAGATACGTTCGGCACCCTTCTGATAAACGACCTGAACCGGGGCTTCAAACACGGGAATCCCAGCTCTGCACGCCTTGACCAGCACCTCCACCTCAAACTGAAAGCGCCTGGATCGAATATCAAGGTGCAGCACATTCGGCAGTGGGTAGAGCCTGAACCCTGACTGGGAATCACTTACCAGCGGTCCACCTGAGACCCAAACCCAGAAGTTGGAAAAGCCCCGTCCAAACCTGGAAGTCCAAGGCACATTTTCCCCATCCATTCCCAAGCGCGCCCCAATCACAATGGGGCGCTGATCTGCCGGTACAGCAGCCAGCAGACACCCGACATCTTCGGGCTTATGCTGGCCATCAGCATCAATGCTGATGGCCCAGTCACAGCTGGCAGTTGCTGCCTTGAAACCTGTCACCAGCGCCTCGCCCTTTCCCATATTAACGGTATGCTCCAGCACCGTTATTCCATCCATGGATGCCAGAAGTTCTGCAGTCGTGTCTGTTGAGCCATCATTGACCACAAAGACCGGATACCCCAGATTCTTCACCTGCCAGACAACATCACTTAAGCGGACCCCATGATTAAAGGCTGGAATAATAACAGCCACCCTGCCGTGATCAATCATTGTAGTTTCTCCAGCGGGGCAACAGCCAGACTCCAGGTTCCCGGCCCCATGTGTACACCGGAGCTTAGTGACAGAGGCAGCAGTAATATTTCTGCACGGGGGAGTTTTTGACGCAACTGTGGTTCAACCTCTTCTGTAAGCCACTCCCTGTTATCCGTATATTGCAACAATACAAACAGGTCAGGCCGATCTTCAATCCTCTCCAGCGCAAACCCCAACTGCGCATCCCGGTTGCGAAGTACAGCAACCTTCCGTACCCCCTCCGCCATAGGACTGATAACCGGCTTCATGTGAAAAAGATCTCCGAAAAGCCCCTTTGTTTTTGAGACTCTACCGCCAGCCACAAGATATTTCAACTCGTTGATAAAAACATACTCTTCGGCACTGTCAGTGAGAGATGTCACAGAGGATAACAACTCCTGCATTGATGCGCCGGATTCGGCAAGACGGGCGGCAAGGAGGGTGATAACAGCCAGACGACCGGAAGCGGCACCGCTGTCAACGATTGCCATATCTCCATTTACATCATATTGTTTTTTCCAGGATAGTGCCGTTGCATAATTACCAGTAAAAGCTGAACCGGTAGCAATATACAAAACATCTCCATACCTGGCACAAGCTGCCTGATAGTGAAGGTACCGCTCATCATTGGAAGCCTGAGCCGTAGTAACTTTTTCTCCGGCCCTCATCAGGGCATAGAGGGGTTCCGGAGAAAGCAGACTCTCCGGAACCGCCCGATCCGAAGCAAGAATATAGCTGTCCAGCAGGATCACACCATGATTACGCCCAAGCTCCTGAGGAATGGAAGCTGCAGCATCTGTCATAATCCGCACCCGGTTTGTAGAGAACTTTGCATAATCCCTGATTCGCTTCATGGGAGCCATGACCTCCTCTGACCAATCCAGAAGATCCCCAAGCGGAGAGAGTGTCTTCCGAAGTTTACCGGGGTCGTCAGTATGGAGATGGATCTTCATTCCATGCTCAGACTTTGCAATCACCGCACTGTTGCCAAGTTCTGCAATTTTGCTGGAAATATCCGAATCGGCATGCCCGGGTGCCAGGGTGGCTTCCACGCAATGCTCTTTCTTTCCAGCAGCGACAAAGGTATCGGTAACCAGAAGCATACCTTCAAAAATATCCATCAGGGGGGTGAACTCTTTCTGCTGCCCACCCAGGTCTTTAAAAAAACCATCAAAAAAAACAAACATTCCAAGGGCACCGGAATCCACGACTCCTGCCACCTCAAGTTCCGGCAGACGGAACTTCGTTGCCGCTACAGCCTGGCGTAGACAGTCACGCAGCACAGGATATGCCGGTAAACCGGGACCATTATCGCGGAGCACCCCGCAAAGGGCATCAAAAACTTCAAGCATGGTTCCTGCCCTGGGCACGGCAATAGCAAGACGAGCCCTGTCTCGAGCCTTTTCTGCCTGATCTGCAAGAGAAAACTGATCCGCCTTGAGAAATTCAGAGAAAAAAGCAACCGCGATATTACCTGAGTTACCACGACCATTGCTTTGCAACAGTTTCAGGGAGACATCAAGCCCCTGCCCGCAATCACGCAGTGGAGCAAGGCTCACCCGGAGGTTCATTCCAGTATCACCATCTGCCACAGGAAAGACATTGATACTGTCAAGGAGATCAGCCCAGGCACAGAGATTTTCGTACCCGGCTTTTGCGCCACAAAGCAGCTTATTATTTGAAATCCGGGTTTTCATTCATCAGAAAGAACAGCCGTTGAGAAGACGGTAAATTTCTTGCCTGTCATACTTCCCATTTGCGGTGACAGGAATTTGCTTAACAGCAAGAATACGTTTGGGCCGGGCAGCAGGCTCCAAAACCTCAGCGAGCACAGATCGCAGCGCTGCAATATCGATATTTTTTCCCCGGACCATGGCGGCAATACGATTGCCCCTGCCCGTATCTTCTCCATGGACGACTACCACACACTCTTTTACAGCCACCTGACTCTGGATCACATCCCGAACCTCATCAAGGTCAACCCGCTCTCCTCCAACCTTTGTCACCGAATCAGCACGTCCCAGGAGAAAAAAGCTTTCTTCTCCATGCTGTTCCACCAGGTCCCCTGACAGAAAAAAGCCATCCTCGTCCCGGGGAAGATCAGGAGAGAGAAAGGGGGAATTCACCAAAAGACGCCTTCTAAGTATTTTCCAGGAGACTGGAGAAAGAGGATAAAAAGCAGCCTGCCCTTCAGCCCTGTTTCTGGTGGCCAGTCCTCCCGTTTCTGTAGAACCATAGACTTCAACGACTCCCACGCCATTACCCCTGCAAAACTGCTCATTATCGCCCTCATCAAGCATCCCGGCTGAGGAAAAGGCAAGTCGCAGTGTGGAGTGAAGCTGCCTGTCCGCAATAACCCTGTAGTGCGCAGGAACACTGACCAGAACAGTTGCAGCATGGTGCGACACCGCCCCCGCAATTTCTGCCGGAAAAGAGGGCGTTTCAGCGGCCACAGCAGCAGTGGCCACCAAGGGGAGAAGCACAGAAAAAAGAAGGCCGTAAATATGAAACGGGGTAACCGTCGCCACAATAACGTCTTCCCTGTCAACTCTGTACTCTTCTGCCATAAACCGGGCTTCACCAAAAAGATTAGCAATGGTCTTAGACCAGATCGTTGGAGTGCCTGTGGAGCCGCCAGTAAACAACTGCAGCAATTCGACATCCGGATTCACACATATTTCCGGGAGTTTTGCTCCTCCCTCCCTGAGAACAGAGGAGAGAATACAGGTATCTTCAGGAAAGTCCAGTTTAGCATCTGTCACAGCAGTAGTAAAACCGGTCACCTCACGCATCTGCAGAAGCGCTCCCTTGGAAAGACTGTGCGGCAGAACCAGGATTACCCCACTGGCCATGGCCGCAAGTATGGCTGCGGCAACAAGATCCCTCTCCTCTGCAGCCAGACAAACGGGGATACTTTTGTTTTCAATTTTTGAGAACCTGCCATAAAGCGACCCGGCAAGCGCATACAGTTCACCAAAGGTTACTGCACCACTGATAAACTCCCGGGAAGAATCCTGCGGCCCCCGGAGAATATCTGACAAAAACGTTTTCATATCAGGCCAGATTCCGACCAAATGCCTGTGTTGCCAGCTCCCGGTCACGGCTGCTGAAAGTTCCATCAGCCATCTCCTTACTGACAACCTGCTTAAAGAGTTTAAACATTTTCAGTTCCTGCGACTCGTCCTGATAAAAAGAGCCCCAAGCGTGATCCAACAGTTCCTGGAGACGTTCAGGGCTCATCTGTTTGGGCTGGTACACCACCTTGTCTGCAGAAAAGTCATTCCAATTCGTGGAAAGGATGCGCCCCTGCTTCTCGAGATCGCGATAGGCCTTGGTGTGAGGAAAGGGAGTCAGCACCGTAAACTCGGCTAGATCCAGTTCGATGTCGAGTAGAAAATCAATCAGCTCTTTGATAAAGTCTTCACTGTGACTGTCGAGGCCAAGGAGAATGGTTCCCTCAACACCTATGCCATGATCGTGATAGCGCTTAATGCGTTCGCGGATATAATCGGAGGTATCGAACACCGCCTGATACACATACCAGGCACCGGCCTGAGCTGCAAGATCAAGGATTTCCGGTTTATCCTCTATTGGATGGGAACACCACTTTTTTTTCAGAGGGATCATCTCCTGAAACAGATCTTTTTCCCACTGACTGTCCTGAGCTAGGGAATTATCAACAATGAACATCCGGTTGTTATCGATACCGGCCATTTCCGCCACGGCCTGATCAACAGGGCGCGGTCTAAAATCCCTGCCGCCAAGATAAGACACAGCACAGGGGTAACAGTTAAAACGACACCCCCTGGAGGCATGCACCAGATCAACCATCTGCACCCCTTTATAATTGTAGAGCTTTCTGTTTAAGATATCCCTTCGTGCCGGACCCACAAGCCTGATATCAGGCCGGTTATCCATGTAGTCATAACAGGGTTTCAGCTCCCCGTTCCGAAAATCCGCCAGCACCTGTTCCATGCGACTCTCGGCCTCACCGAGGAACACCGAATCGGCATGAAGCATAGTCTCTTCCGCATGCAGCATGGTAGCTATACCGCCAAAGATCACCTTAACCCCTTTTTTTCGAAACAGATCAGCTATTTTCCAACCTCGTTTCACCTGTACAGTGAGCATCATGGAGATACCAACCATATCTACCTGCTCATCAAAATCTATCTCCTCCAGGTTCTCGTCGATAAATTCAACATCAACATAATCGGGCAGAGCTGCTGCAAAAACAACAGGACCGTGGGGTGGAAGATGGAACTCTGTCTGCCGAAAAAGCTTGGCCCACTTGGGATAAATAAGTTTGAATTTCATTTTCAGGTCTTATATTTTCTCGGCACTGATAAGTGTCATTTTCAACGTATACCCCCTTATGCCAGGGGCTCTAAGATATATTTTTTCTGGGAACATTCCAGAATCCTGCGTTACAAAGCTCTTCAGTTCAATGGACAGAGTTTCCGTGAATTCTCTGTCGTACACATGCATCACAAAAGATCCCCCGGGTATGGGAATAAGGTCAACCGTCCCCTCAGCTGCAACATCATACCTGCAACCCATACCCTCACGTCCCAGAGCAGCCACAACGGGCACTGCAACCGGTTCCAGGAAGAGAGTCTTCACATCACGCATCAGCCCTTGAGCAAAGTTTCTATTATCAAAGGGAGGCAGTGCCCTTGCCACTTCCAGCTGTCCCGCAGCATCCAGCTCCGCTTCAAAGAGAACAAAGCCCTCGACTGTCATAAGACCGGTCTTCACAGTTGCACCAGAAAGGACAGTGACTCCGAGAACCGTAGTGCCTCGCCCCAAATCCATGTTGAACGTTATGGAGTGAACCAACTGCCAGTCTCCCGCCACAAACACTCCGCTACAGTTCTGCCGGACTGCTTCTTTCTGTTCCGGGTTCAGCTCTGCAGAAAGCATTCCGGGCAGCATACGTGGCGCCCCCCTGGTACAGGAGCTCAACAAAAGCAGGGCCAGGAGGACAGAGAAAAACTTGATGGCGTCGTAAAAACTCTTCACCTGCTTCATTGCTGCATTTTTTGTTCAATTACGACGTACCCTAGTACGCCGAAATCAAACAAAAAATACGTTCCTCGCATCTGAAGTTTTTTACTTAACCATCTATCACTTGACCTTTTTACGAGATTGTCAAACTTCATGGCTGCCTGAAAACTGATGGCAATATAGCCTCGTTAAGTACCGCTTCTGCAAAAACCATCCGGGTAAAAGACTCAGGACCTTCATACAAGGTCACAGACTCCATGAGACCGGAAGTCCCCATCAGTTTGAGCTCAATACGACTGACAATCCTTGCCAGAGCCTGATCACGGGGACGCAAAATAATATATCCGTCTTTTTCGGGCTCTGCGATAAAGGTCGGTGTATCATTGATCTCGCCATCAAGCCAGCCGGTAATCTCCTGCAACACAATCTGCATGGAGTCCACCCCCATTCCATGTTCTTCTACAAATTCGCCATTCTGGCTGACATATTTCCGAGTTCTGCCATCATCCATCAACAACACAGTGTGCACTGGAGTAAAATACTCCCAACGCAACGAAACCGGAGCCTTAAAAGTAAAGCGACCTGTGGAGACAATGGGGTGAGCCAAAATCGCCAGATGTTTCTCCTGGACAAAATCCGCCTGAACCGATCTAATCAAAACAGAACGCGCCCCGGCATCCTGTGCCTGTGCCACCGTCAGACAAAGCAGTCCGGAGAGAAAAACTGTCAGGATCCGCAAAAGCATCAACACATCCCGCCATTCACCGACACGATCTGACCGGTAATATAAGAAGCATCCGGGGAACAGAGAAAGGCCACAACCTTTGCCACTTCATCCGGACGTCCTATGCGGGCCATGGGAATCAGTGTTTTAATGTGGTCCTTGGGTGCATCAGCTATCATATCCGTTTCTATGAGTCCCGGAGCCACAACATTCACCCGGATCCCAAGGCGGGCAACTTCTGATGCCACTACACGGCTGGCCGCATTAAGCCCAGCCTTTGCCGCGGAATAATTCGCCTGCCCCCGGTTGGGCAGCAGAGAAGATGCAGAAGAAAGAGAGACCACAGAACCACTTCTGGCACGCACCATGTGCTCAATTACCGGACGAGTCATATTGTAAAATCCGTTGAGACTGGTATCAACAACAGCCTGCCAGTTTTTCTGTTCCATCATCATAAAAAGTCCATCTTTGATAATCCCTGCATTATTAACCAGGACATCTATTCGTCCAAGACGCTGGGCAATATCAGCAACCACCTTTTCAGCCCCGGTACTGTCACGGACATCAAAGAGATATATTTCGCCACTGCCACCAGCAGCCTCAACCAGAGACAGACTTTTTTCCGCCCCGTCTCTGTCTGAGAGATAATTAATCACAACAAAATAACCTTTTCCAGCCAGCTCCAAGGCGATGGCACGGCCAATCCCTTTTGCAGCACCGGTTATGATAGCAACTTTCTTCTCACACTCTTCTGTCATCGTATTATACTCAAGCCTGATATAGTTGTAAGGTTATTTCCGCAACCAGCATCCCATCCACGTGAAGTACGGAGGAAACTTCCCTTAGTTTATCAAAAAGATACTGATTTTCAGAGCGGGCATGGACTGTGGCACCCAGAGGAATGCAGTCGACATGAAACATGGCCCGCTTAATTCCCACCAGCCAGCCCATGGAACTGGAATCCTTTCCCTGATCCCGTATCCGGGCCATACCGTTACACACCCCTGCTGTCTGTGCGGCCAACTCCACAAGGATCAGTGACTGCACCCCCTGATCCGTGACCAATGGAAAAGAGCTGTCTATCACAGATGTGGTCAGTGCATAATTGTCCCCTACTTCCAGGATCTCTCCGAGGAGCAGCATGGTACCGCGATGGGGCAACATATCTTCGAGGGTATAGCCTGACAACTCTACAGTCATGGGCGAGGTCTTCCTTTCAATAGATATAATAAATGTATCGGATACGTTGAAAATCAACGTCTATCCATCACTTCTGGGCAACAAACGCCCATCGCCATGGATTTTATATTTGTATTTCAGAATGTTATCAAGAAGCAAACAACCTCAAAACTGTCACAGGTTCAGGAATTCCTCCCATTTAACACCCGTGACTGTAATTACACCAATACGAAACAAGTCTCAACAAGAGCTTTACTCCCTCAAACAAATAGGGCTTAAATAGACAGTTTCTAAATGTCTATTTAGTGCAAAAGTTGAAAAGAATGGCAGGAACTGTTTCTTTTAGATATACTCCCGACATTGAAAAACACTCACGAGATTCGCCCCGGCGAACTCCATAATATATTACCAGGAGCTTGTCCAAAAATGGGCATTTCGTCCAAAATCGAGGCATTTCTGAAAAATAAGTGCGGACATACAATTGATATTCCGGACATTATTTCCCAGAAACAACGAAGAATTTGAACGAAAGGGCATTTTTTGGGCGTTCTCCTGGACAGACCGCAGAGAACCATGGATACCCTGATAAACGACCTGAAAAACAGATTAATAGAGATACTAAACCTCAGCGATATAACCCCGGAGGAGATCGATGAGAATGCCCAGCTCGTTGGCGGTGATCTCGGCATCGACTCCATTGACGTGCTTGAAATGGTAGTCATGGTTGAAAAGGATTATGGTGTAGTTATCAACAATAAGGATATTGGAGAAAAGGTTTTCTCCACCCTCGCGGCACTTGCCGACTATATCCAGAAAAACTCGCCCAAACTTGCCTCTTGAGTACCAGAAAAAAAATCCATATAGCCGGTATTGGGCTCATCAGCCCGCTGGGCAGTGGCCTTGAAGAAACTAAGCTTTCTCTGAAAAAAAATATCTCCGCCATCACCCCGTTAAACAGTTCTGTGTTTCAAGCCCGGCAGTCTCCACCGCTCCCCGTGGGACAAACCGGGACAGCCACCACATCACCACTGCCAAGAACCCACACCTTAGCCATCAAGGCAGCACAGCTGGCCATGAAAGGGATCACTGCCACACCGGATGCTGTGATCATCGGCACAACCACTGGTGGCATCCTTCACACTGAGGAATTACTTACCGGTGAGGTTACAGATCCGCTGCAATATCGTCATCACGCCCTCAACAGTGTCGCCGAAGAAGTTGCCGAGATGCTGCACTGCTCTGGCCCCGCCCTCACCGTATCAACTGCCTGCTCCTCCGGTACCGTAGCCATCAGCATGGCCCTGAAAATGTTGCAGTCGGGACAGGCAGAATACGTACTCGCTGGTGGTGTTGACTCACTCTGCCGACTGACCTATTATGGTTTTCATTCCCTGCAGCTTGTGGACCCCACAGGCAGTCGTCCGATGGATGTCGAGAGGCAGGGTATGTCCGTTGCCGAAGGAGCCTCCCTGCTGCTGCTCACTTGTGACAAAACTCCCCCCTCCCTGGCGCAGGTTCTCGGGTGTGGTTTGTCATGCGACGCCCACCACCCCGCATCTCCCCATCCTGATGGAAAAGGAGCAATGGAGGCCATGCAAAAGGCCATGACCAATGGGGCAATCCAGGCAACAGACATCGATTATATCAACCTGCATGGAACAGGCACTCCCGATAACGATATTGCAGAGTCAAAGGCCATCATGGCGCTCTTTCCAGTCCCCCCGGAACTCTCATCAATAAAGGGAGCAACTGGCCACAGCCTGGCGGCATCGGGAGCCATTGAAGCTGCAATTGCAGCTCTCTGTATCAGAGAGGGTTTTGTCCCCGGCAATACAGGGTGCCTCAAAGTTGATCCGGAATGCGGCCTAAGCCCAACCCTTCTCCCCCAACAGTATCCTGTCAGGACTGTACTCTCCAACTCTTTCGGATTTGGCGGTAACAACGCCTGCCTAGTCATTGCCGCAAACGATTACCCGGCACCCTCCCCTGTGCAATCCCACCCACCGCCACTCACCATTCTCGGAAAAGCGTGTATCAGTGGTGCCGGACACACAGAGAGCAGTATGGGGAGATTTTCACAGCTTGAAGCCATTGCCGGAGTGCTCAATGCCAAAATTCTTGCAAAAGACCTCCCTGTCAGATCAGTAAGGCGCCTGGGACGTTTCTCGAAAATAGCAGTGGCCATTGCAGACGCCGCCCTCCGCGACTCAGGCCAGCAGAACTCTCCCGACTCTGTTTTTATGGGCACCGGCTGGGGAGCACTCTCAGAAACCTGTAATTTCCTGGACAAACTCCGAGAGAGTGACGAAAAGTTTTCATCCCCCCTCGACTTTGTGGGTTCTGTGCACAACAGTGCCGCCGGGCAAATTGCCATCATCCACAAGGCCACCGGTGCCAACATAACCAGCAGTGGAGGTGACTACTCATTTGAACAGGCACTTCTGGCCGCAAACAACTTCCTCGACGATTCCTCCTCCGGAGCATTTCTTCTGGCTGCAGATGAGGCTCATTCAAAGTTTTCCCCTCTCTTTGACCCGTCAATAACAGCAGAAACACCCCTGGCTGATGGTGGAGGAGGTTTTTACATCACCCGAAAAGCCATACCCGGCAGGATATCTATTCAGCTCAGTTTCTTACGAAGATACCAGGAAACCACTCTGACTGAAATGATCAAGGCAGTTACTGCAAAAGGACCGACAGAAAAAGAGTGCGCCATGATACTGGCGGGAATCCCGGCGGCAGACACCAGCGATGGAGAAAAACAGCTCGACATTTTCATGCGGCAGGCCGGTCTTGATATTCCGGTCATCCACTACAGAAAATTCACCGGTGAATTTGCCTCAGCCTCCTCCATCGCAGCAATCATGGCCGTTCACCTACTCGAGGAATCTGTGGTTGCAAGCGATAGGAAAATTCTGGTGCTGGGTTTTGGAAAATACCTGACTGCCATGGAATTTATGTACCAATGAAAATCCTGCTGATCTCACCCAATACTCTCACCGTCCCTTATCCGGTATACCCCATCGGCTTGGATTATGTGGCAGGCTCTCTCCACAAACGCCATGACGTTAAGATTGCAGATCTGAACATTATGAGCCTCAACGATCTGGGACATCTCACCAGGCAGTTCTCTCCAGACATTATTGGTATTTCCATTAGAAATATAGACAACACCGAAGCTGGCAATCCGCAATTCTTCATTAGTAAACATAAAAAATTGGTGGACTGGCTGCGGAGCCAGTGCGATGCGGTCATCGTCGGAGGAGGTGCAGGCTTCACTATCCTGCCCCGCGAGATATTTACGATGCTTGCCCTCGACTACGGCATTGTGGGTGAAGGTGAACGCTTTAACCAGCTGGTTGATGCTCTGGAAAATCACCATCCCCTTTCCGGAATCCCCGGTCTTCTGCGTCGGGATCAGCATGACAACCCGCCACAGCCATGGATTGGGAATCCACAAAGGTGGGCGAGTGATAATGGTCATTCTCAATTCTACATTGACCATGGCGGGATGCTGAATCTGCAGACAAAGCGGGGGTGTTGCTTTTCCTGTATCTATTGCCCCTACCCGCACATTGAAGGCAGTAAACACCGCTTGGTTGCCCCGGACAAAGTTGCCAACATGGCCCTTCGTCTCCAGAAAAATGGGGCCCGCTACATTTTTATCACCGATTCCGCCTTTAACTCTGATATAAGCCACAGCCTGAAAGTGGCTGAGGCCTTCAAAAAACATGGCCTTTCAATTCCCTGGGGAGCCTTCTTTGCACCGATCAGACATCCTGCCGGGTATTTCGACACCATGAAGGATTGTGGCCTGAAACATATTGAGTTCGGCACTGAGTCCCTCTCCCATATCATGCTGAAAAACTATCGCAAGCCTTTTGTTCCTGATGATGTCATCACAGCCCATGGCCAAGCCGTCGCCGCTGGTCTCCATGCCGCCCACTATTTTCTACTGGGGGGACCCGGTGAAACTGCAGACACAATTACCGAAAGCCTGGATAACGTCGAGCGTCTGGAAAACACCGTCCTCTTCTTTTTCACAGGTATCCGGATATATCCCCGCACCGGCCTCTACAAGACAGCCATTAAGGAGAAAAAAATCAGCCATGAAACCAGTCTCCTGGAACCAAGATACTATGAAAGTGATGCCATCAGCCATGGGCAGATAGAAGAGCGGGTTATACACAGGAAGGGGCAGCGAATTAACTGGATTGTGGGTTCAGGAGGTGAACAAGCCGCCACAACCGTCAGCAGGCTCCATGCACGTGGCCACACCGGCCCCTTATGGGAGTTTTTAATTCGCTGAAAACGGACACCAAATGGGTTTGTAAAAAACAGCATCTGATCATTTGAATTTTTCGACTTTTCCTGTTACAAGCAGATGGTGTTAAAAACCGTACTTCAAGGAGAAAACCACCATGTGGCACTCATGCATTGCAACAGAACTGGATCAGAACAATTCCATGCTGGCCCGAATGAGTGTAAAGCCCGATTCTCCTTGGTTTTCCGGACATTTCCCCGACGAGCCAATTTTACCCGGAATCGCCCAGTTAAGTATGGTTACAGAAATCCTGCAAACAGTATTGGGAATAAATGGTTCCCTGCAAAGCGTATCACGCGTTAAATTTAAAAAAATTATCCGGCCCGATGATATTCTGGATATTAAAATAAATAGAGATAAAAAAGAGCATCACTACTCTTTCAAAATAACCAGCGAACAGCAGGAGGTCTGCTCCGGCAGGCTGGTGCTGCCCCCCAAATAAGGAGCAACAAGAACACCATGACAACAGATGCAAGCCAGACAATTACCCGTATTGCTGAAATTATAATTAACGAACTTAAGCTGGAAGATGTCACCCCTGAAAGCTTTGAGCCGGACCTTGATCTAGTTGATGAGGTGGGCATTGATTCCATGGATCTTGCCACCATCGCCCTAGTTCTTCGCGATGAGTATGGCATACGGATAGATGAAGACGACTACCCGAAATTAACCACTGTCCGGATCATCGCAGATTACATTGATACTAAACTGGCGGAAAAAGAGTAAACGACCGAGCTGACAATGACAAACAGTAACCAAACAAAAGAGTACAAATTCTCTGATATTATCGCAGTACCTGCTGTAAAAAAACGTTTTGAGAAGGTACGCAAGTACTTTTTCATGCGCGAGTCCACCTATGACATGAGTAACCGCTGTAACATCCGTTGTGAGGGCTGTTACTACTTCAATGGTGACAAACAGTTTGCCAGAGAAAACCTCAGTACCACAGACTGGAAACAGCTTATGGAGGCAGAGAAAGATCGGGGCATTACCTTCGTGGTTCTCGCAGGTGCCGAACCCTCTTATGTGCCAGAACTCTGCAAGACCTGCTACGATACGATCCCTCTGGGGTGTATCGCAAGCAATGGCCTTATGCCCTTGCCCAAAGAAATCGACTATCGCATCCACATCTCTGTCTGGGGGAACGACACTACCAGTCTTGAAATCAGGAAAGCAAAAAACATGCTGGTCCGACAGATTGAAAATTATCAGAACGACCCGCGTGCCATCTGGGTATACACGTTCACTCCTGTGAACATTGACCAGGCCAGAGAAGTCACCCAAACCCTCGCTGCCAACAATCAGCAAATCACTTTTAATATGTTCTCAGCTCCCGTTGGCTACAGCGGGCACCTCCGTCATACCCATGAAACACTTGCCAGGACCCGGGCCATAATGACAGATCTCCTGACAGAGTTTCCAGAAACCGTAATCTTCTCTCCATACAACATAGTGGCACACACCCACGAAAAAGGACTACACGATCTTTTTTCCTGTTCCTATCCACGCATGAATCCGTCAACAGATATCGGCCTTGGCAGATCCTTTCGCCAGTATCGCACCGACCTGCAATGGGACCGAGCTGCCTCCTGCTGCGTCCCAGATACAGATTGTGACGACTGTCGTCACTATGCTGCCGGCAGTGCTGTTGTCACAGCCCGGATGTACCGCCATGCGACCGATCCACTCCATTTCTCTGCCTGGCTGGACTACGTTGACACCTACCTTGCAGTATGGGTGAAGGGATACGAAAAGGGACAGAACCTTTGCACTGAATTGATCGCCCCCCCGGAGACGGATAAATAATACACCAGTAATACAACTATGAAAACAGTAAGTTCCCTGCTTGACGCTCACTGGTATGAGCGCTATAAAAAAATATCCAGACTCAACATCCGCAGCTCCATTTATGACGTCACAGACCGCTGCAACCTGCGTTGCAAAGGTTGCTTCTTCTTTTCTTCCGGCGAACATGAACGTGCTGCTGAGGAAAAGGACGTTGATAAATGGCATGCCTTTGTGGAAAAGGAGATGGATCGCGGCGTGAATTTGGCTATCCTCATCGGCGGCGAACCTACTCTCTGCATGGACCGGATTGAGGCATTTTACAAACGCCTGCCCACCTTCTGTGCCACCAATGGCCTTATCAAGGTGGATCGGAACCGTTTCCCGAATATGATGGTGGGCCTCTCCCTCTGGGGTGATACCGAAGATGAAACCATCCTCCGTGGCCAGGATACCTTCAAGGTGACAAGTGCCAACTACGAGGGTGACTCCCATGCCTACTACCTCTACACCATTACTCCAAAACAACTGGGGAAGACAGAAAAGATCATACAGAAGATTGAAAATGTGGGGCTGAAAGTCCATATGCAACTGCTATCCAACGATGAAGATGTCAACGGCTTCTCTTGGCAGGAAGAGGAACTGGTGGCCATCCGCGAAGAAATGGACGGGATGCTGGACGCTTACCCCGACACAGTTATTTCATCAAAATACTACCATCAGATCATAACCGCCGGTAAAATGCTGGGTCGCAGATTCGGCTGGAACGAATGTCCCTCTGTAACCATTTCACGCGACAACCGCGACCCACAGCCGAAACGTCTCACCAACTTCATCCGCTGGGCTTCCGACCTGAAAACGGTCCACCGCTGCTGCACCTCGGAAACACGGGACTGCTCGACCTGTAAAGATGGTGCTGCCCATATGAGCTGGGTCATGGTCAATAAACGGGCCCATATAAAAACGACGAAAGACCTGCAGAATTGGATTGAAGTATATGAAATGTTTGCAAAACTATATCAGTTCATCCCCTGGTAACAACTAATGGGAACACCCAATCCGGTCATTATTGGCTTTGATGCCATTTCAGCCCTTGGTTGTGATCTTGAGCAACAATGGCAGCATGCTCTGGCCGGAAAGAGCGGAATTACAACTCTTTCACGCTTCCCTCTGCAAGATGATTTCCCCGTCCGTATTGCCGGACAGGTACCGGATATCGACGAGAAAAATTACCCCTTCCTCACAGCTAGGCACCGAGCCAGCTGGAGCTCTCCCATATTCAAATATGGAATGCTCTCCGTGGCCCGTGCCCTTGAACGCTCCGGAATAGAAATAGGCCCGGAGCTGGCACCGCGTGTTGCTGTGACCTACAGCTCGGCCATTGGTGGACTGGATGCGGTTTTACATGCAGACAGACGTCTCCAAACCGAAAACAGACTCCCCCACCCATACGCAAATCCCAACTCATGTATCAATATGGTGGGTGGTAAAATCGCCATCCTGACCGGAGCCCAGGGGCCCATTGTCACCCCGGTGACTGCCTGTGCAACCGGTCTCACCTCCATCATCACAGGAGCCATGTTTCTGGCCCAGAACCGTGCAGATGTCGCCATCTGCGGAGCCGTTGACTTCGCACTCGTTGAACCCATCGTGGCCGGTTTTTATACTATGAACGGCGTTTATATTCCCAAAGACGAGAAGGTGGAAGCACCTGAGAGCGCCAGCCGCCCCTTTTCCATAAACAGACGTGGTTTTGTTATTTCAGAAGGCGCAGGAGCCGTGATCCTGGCAACTCCCGAATTTACAAAGGCACATGGTCTCTCATCATCCGTAGAACTTTCCGGATGGGGGATGACCTCCGATGCTCACCATTTTGTGGCCCCCTATTTGGAAACCATTAAACGCTGTATGCAACAGGCCATTGGTGATGCAGATATCACGACTGCTGAAATTGCCGCGATAAACGGACACGCTGCGTCTACAAAGGTTGGTGACAGAGTAGAATATGATGCCATCACTGCACTTTTCGGTTCCCGAACACCACCGGTTACGGCCAACAAGTCTCTCATCGGCCATGCCATGGGAGCATCGAGTGTCATTGAGTCGATCTTTTCCTTCCAGGGAATGCGTGATGGAATGCTACCGCCAACCATCAACTATCAAGCCGATCCCGAAATTGAAATTGACTGTGTAGCCAATACAAAACGTCAACTTGACCAGGAGTTTATTTTAAAAAACTCTTTCGGTTTTGGCGGCTGCAACTCCTGTGCTGTCTTCAAACGAATAAACTAATAAGTTATGAAAGCGCCTTTAAACAGAAGGGTCTTTGTGGCCGGATACGCCGCAGCCACCTCCCTTGGCAACACCTTTTCCAAAACCTGGTCGGCAGCCACTGAGGGAAGGGCTGGTTTCCGTAAGGTGAGCCGTTGCGATACCACAAGCCGCTCCAATATTGTCGGGGAAATCCCCGACTGGGATCCGACAACACTCTCTTATGTTAATGCTAAAGAAGCCAGCATCTGGAATGCCGATTACATCTTTCTCACCATGGAGATGTGCCGGCAGGCCCTGATTCATGCAGGCCTTGAAATGGATTCCCAAACCGGTCCCAGGACAGCATGCCTCATCGGTTCCGCCCTGAATGGCACAGACGCCTACCGGGTCGCTATGGACAATTACGTGAACCGCGGCCCCTTTAAGGTAAGCCCTTACCTGCTGCCCAATGTGTGTGCCAACCTGCCGTCTGGAAAAGCAGGGATGCTCCTTGGATTCACCGGCCCCATCTTTTCCCCGCAGGGGGCGTGCGCGTCAGCCAACCATGCCATAGCAATGGGAGCCAGAATGATTCGTGACGGTGACTGCGATTTCGTCCTCGCAGGTGGTGTTGAAACCTGCATCATCCCAGAAATAATCCAGGGGTTTTCCAACATGCTGGCCACCATCAAAGTCGGCCCCAAGGATCGGGCCCATGCAAATCCACACCTTGCCTCCCGCCCTTTCAGCATTGACCGCAAAGGTTTTGTCCTCTCTGAAGGAGCCGGAGTTCTACTCCTTGCGGCAGAAGAGAACATAGAGTCGCTAGGCCTTGTTAAAAAAGCGGAAGTTGCTGGAATTGGCTGGACATCTGATGCGAAACACTTCACCAGGCCCAACAAAACAACCATCGTCCATGCCATTCACGATGCCATTGGTGACGCAGAGATCAGTACCGTAGACATTGGATCAATCAATGCCCACGGTACTTCTACCCCCACGGGAGATGCCACGGAAGTCGAATGTCTCCGTGAAATCTTTGGGAAACAACTCAGTTCCATACCGATTTCAGCAAACAAATCCCAGGTTGGACACAGCCTCGGGGCCTCCGCTGCCATTGAAGCCGCACTCTCCATTGAAGCCATGTCACAGTCACTCCTGCTTCCTACGGTGAATCACATTCCCGATCCGGCATTTGATGACATTGATGTGGTCCCCAACAAAATCCGCAGACATTGCTATGAGCATGTACTGTCAAACTCATTCGGCTTTGGCGGAACCAACTGCTGTATAATCTTCCGAGGAGTATAATATAATGCGGCCCAAACCTTTTATTTCTCAGCCACTGCCGAATCATCCCCATCATGTTAGAGATGCTAACAGTGGTCTTATCTGGCATCGCTGCAAGATGCGGACCCTCTATGTGGACACCGACCGTTCTCAGGTTGTATACCACGCAAACTATCTGAGATATTTTGAATTTGGCAGAGCAGAACTTATGCGTGAAGCCAATTACCCCTACAAAGAGATCGAAGAGAGTGGCTACGTCTATCCCATCATAAAAACAGAGCTCAATTACTACACTCCCCTTGTCTATGATGACCTCATGTTCATCCACACCAGACCGGCAACACTGGAACTGGTGAAGTTGCAGTTTGATTATGTAATCACCCGGGCCGAAGATGGGGAAATAATCTGCACAGGGTTCACCAGACACTGTGCAGTCAACAGCGATGGAATACCGGTGCAGATCGACACCAAAACCATTTCACTGTGGGAACGTTTCCCCACCGGCTGACAATGAGTATTCGCCAGACCGTAGAGGTGCCGGTGCGACCTTGGTACAGGGACCATTTTTTCAATGGCACAACAATATTTCCTGCCGTGGAGAGTATGCTGTTTCTGGCTGGAGTTGCCCGAGAAATTCGCCCGGACACCATCATCAGCACCATACTGAAAGCGCGCTTTCTAAAACTCTTGACCATTCCAAAAAAAATTGACAAGCTCACTCTTATTGTCGAATACGATGAAGAGAACGATAACAGCTGTAATGATTTTCAACTCAGGCTCCTCAGCAGAGTACAGTTCAGAAAAATAAGCAGAATCAAGGCGCATGTTGAGGTAGCTTTTCCCAACGTTCCGGGAACCCCCCCGGGGATCCCGGATTTACCACCGGACAAACCTCTCTGGATAGAGACAGAAAGAATCTACCAAGAACTGGTTCCTTTTGGCCCCAGCTACCGCACCCTCAAGGGGGAACTTCAGATCTTCGGGAGCAGTTGCCGGGCGACCCTGCAAGCCCAGGCGCCAGGGGTACCACACATCATGGAGAAAGAGATAGGTTCCCCTTTCCTGCTTGACGGCGCCATGCATGCTGCATCCGTTCTGGGACAATGCCTCTCAGATTTCGTACCATTTCCAGTGGGCTTTGCGAAACGATTTATCCTGCGACCAACCCTTGCCGGACATGAATACAGCACCATCATCGTAACCAAATCTCAAACGAAAGAAGAACTCCTCTTTGATTTATGGATCATTGACCCTGAAGGAGAGATCTGTGAATCTGTCACTGGGTTAAGAATGCGGGACGTGAGCAAAGGGACCATCAAACCTCCTCAAAATTTGCCCCATGTAAATTTCCATCGCCTCCCCTATTGCAGGCAGACCTCCAGGTAATATGCTTTATTATGTCTCATTCTCCCACAGAGTCAGTAGTCCTACTTGCTGCTTGAAAGGGGAATCAAGTTGAACAACAGATACACATTTTGATGTGTACAGAAACGATGATCCGGCTCACCCCTTGAGTATTTTATCAAGATTGTTCATCCCTGGCGACAACTCACAAATATCATTTGCCCTTTTTCGAACCTCATCAGAATCAATTTTTATTTCAGCAGAGGCGTCATTTATCTGGTTAGAGCTTCCTCAGTAAGTCATCCAGCTACAAGCTGAATGGATTTTACTGGCATGAGCCAGTCCGTAAATTTAGCCAATATTTTTACCAAAAGGGCCAATTGTACAAATCCAAGAGTCTTTTTGAGTTGGACACAGCAAAT
>JALSMA010000003.1 GCA_026988015.1 Desulfobulbaceae bacterium
GTGAAAGATGAGATTTCCAATGGAGATCAAGATGTTGGTGGAGAATTGATCATAGGCGCAAACACCATACCCGGTGCGTACTTATTGCCGCATTTTGCAAGTCTCTTTCAAAAAACGATATCCTTAGTGTCGTTTGAAATACGAATCGCAGACTTTTTCTTTATTATCCACCTACTGGCTGAATACAAAATCCTTTTAGGAGTCGTGGGTGCAAAGCAGGCCACGTCAAAACTAAATTTTAAGAAAATAGTTGATGATGAACTTGTTTTGGTCAATTCACCGCAAAAGGCCATGAAAAAGAGTGTGACTTTGAGGGATTTACTACTAATACCATTTCTATTAAGAGAAGAAGGTTCAAGTACCCGGAAGGTCATTGAGGAGAGTGGAATTAAAAATGGTTTTACAGTTGCTGAATTAAATACGGTGGCTGTACTCGGCTCGAATGCTGCCGTCAAAGAAGCTGTTAAGGCCGACTTGGGTTTTTCAATTTTACCAAGATTCTCTGTTCGGGATGAATTGGCCAGCGGAAGTCTTCAGGAGACAGCTATTGAAGGGGGGACGTATGGGCAGATCTTTTTATGCCGTCACTCTGAGAGGTTGAAGCCTTCCAAACCACTATTCTGTTTTTGTAAGTAAGCTTCTTTATGGTTGATGGAGGGCAGCTATTCTATCATTAATCAACTGAAAATGTGAGATTTTTTTTAGTGAATTGTTCGGAATGGTGATGTATTATCAGTATATTGACTAAGAAAATTATTTTCGTGAAGGAACTATGGGGAAAGGTAATTTGTATCAGTGGGATGAAGTGGAACGACGGAAGAACGGTAACGAACGCCGGGAATTTTTCGACCGAAGATTAACTAATGAACGTCGTTTCGATTACCGTGAGTCTAATCCGCCTCCCAGACGTACCATTAGATCCTGGATGCGATCGTTATCCAATGCCAGGCTCGGAGTTGACCGCCGCAAAGGGGCGGACCGCCGTAACCAGGACGATCGTCGTTCCAAGGAGCCTCGCTCCCTGCTCACGTCAGAAGAGATTGCTGCTCTTCTGCAGGATTAATTCTTGTTCTGCAGCCCTCTTCTGCTCCTCCTTATTCGTATCGTAATTCCTTCGGTTGCGTAAATAAGCAGGCCAGCCCACACCAGAGAAAATCCTATCATCTGCTGCTTGGAAAAAGACTCTCCGTACACAAAAATTCCTATTGAAAGTTGAATGCTTGGCGCTAGATACTGAACCACTCCCAAGGTGGAGAGTTGAATTTTTTGTGCCGCATAGCCAAAGAGTAGTAGGGGCAGTGATGTTACGATCCCGGTTGCTATTAAAAGCATCCTGCCATTAATGGTCTGGTGAATGAAGTCTGATTGCCCCTGACTTGTCAGATACAGAAGAACAGTGAGGGCCGGAATGAAGAGGATGGCTGTTTCCAGAAAAAGACCCTCCAGCGATGGCAGAGGTGCTGTTTTTCTAAGGAGTCCGTACAGGCCAAAAGTCACCGCCAGCATAAGAGCTATCCAGGGAAATTGTCCATAGCCAAATGTCAGGTAACATATTCCAAGAAAGGCAAAGAAAAGTGCGATCCACTGCAGTTTTCGTAATCGCTCCTGAAGAAAAACAACGCCCAGCAGTACATTGACCAGGGGGTTGATGTAATAGCCGAGGCTGGATTCTATAATATAGTTGGAATTTACAGCCCAGATATATGTGAGCCAGTTTACTGAAAGCAGCAGGGATGTAAGCATGAAACGTAATACAACGTTACGGTCTTTTAGAACTGTGATAAGTTGTGTGGCTTTGCCCCAGAAGATTAAAATAAGCAGAGTGACAACAGTCGACCATATGATTCTGTGACTGAGTATTTCAATGGGAATGGCCTCGGAAACAGTTCTCCAGTAAATGGGAAGTAGACCCCAGATTGCAAAGGCTCCCAAAGCAGCCGAGAGGCCTCTATTGTTTTTTGTCATTTTTTTTGTTTTGAATCGGCGGAGGAGGCCAGACGTAAACTCCTGAAATTTTAGGTGGCAGTACTGATCGAAAATTTGATTTTGAGGTGGACGTTGAGTTTCCTTCAGCCTTACTACACCAGTTGTGACTCTTTCTGCCACCTGAGTAGGTAACAGCAAATCCTTTGTCCAGCAGAACAGATGCCAGATCCTGACCGTCAAATTCGACGTCGGCAAGTATTCGGAAATATTTACCCCTTCCTATGTTATGAAGGTTGATTGTCCTGGCATTTGTTAGGAGCTTGTATACAAGCTGTTTTGCGTTTTCTGCAATTTCCTCTTCTTCGGTACAGTTTTTTCTGTCAATTTCCGGTGTATCTACGCCTCGCAATCGTATCACCGCATTCTTTCCCACGATTGCCGGGGTGTCGGGGATGTTAAATGTGATGGAATCCCCGTCATGGTTTTTCACAAATTGTACATGAGTGAAGCTTTCAGCAGCAGCACTGCATGGAAGGCAAAATTGCAGAATTAGCAGCAGTTGTATAATATATTGCTTTGTATGAGATGAGGGCATTGCGGTCTCTCACCAGTACCAGATGAGTGCGATGGTGATAAAATCATCCTGTGCAAGGATGAATGCGGGATCCTCTTTGTCTAAATCAATAAAAAAGGAGGCGTTCAGGTTAATACGTAATGAATCTCCAATCCGGCGACTGCTCTCAATACCTAGAATAGTGGAACCGTAATGAGTATCTCGTATGATCCCGATGAGAACAGTAGAGTCATCCATGTCATTAACATTCAGACGTAGTCCGGCCATTATATCATTATCATAAATCGTAGGCAGCCATCCCTGGTCCCGATCGTCAAAGACATATTCTCCAATAAGGCCAAGGTTCATCATGGTATTACCAATTCCCACAAGGCTACACTCAAAACCAAAAGTGGTTGCTGCATAAGAACGGCTTTGCCCGGTTCGGTATAAGGCTTCAGCCTTAAACAACCACTCTCCTGCAACCATCTGGATGTCAATGCCGCTCTGCCCAATTTGCTCGTAGTAGGGATAGAGTACAGGGAGGTGGGTATTGTCAAAAGACAGCAGGAGAACAGGATCCCTTGCAGTACCATTAAAATAATATATTCCAAGATCGGCATCAGCCACTGTTGTACTGTATCGGAGGGCAAGGTCCGTGTGGTGCTGCTCATCATCTTCGTAGACTGTGAGGTTACTGTCGATGGCAAACGGACTTCTAAATCGCCCTTTCACTCCAGGAAAGGTTCTCTCCCTGAACCAGGGCATGATAAATCCTTCAACAACTCCCCAGCTCTGCGGGATAGTGAGATGAACCATTGGTTGTCCAAGTTTTTCCTCTCCGTCCAGGGCCTCAACCTGATCTGTCTGGTTGATGATGTCAACTAGATGGACAAACTCTGTGGCCCCCCAGAATACTCTGCCAAGACCAGCACTTATTTCCCAGTTATCTGTGAAATAGATGAGTTCAGCAGTTCTTAAATCACCATGGGTACGTTCTGAGTCCAGGCTGTCTATACGGTAAAACGCCTCCATAGTGAACTGGAGATTGTCAGTGAAACCATGGTACATTTCCACTTTTGCAGCCAGCGATACAGACTGTTTTTCCTGATCTTCCCATGCACCTTCATGGATAAAAAGAAACCCCTGGCTTGAGAGTTCCCCGTTTATCTCTAATGCCGACGAGTTCGCAGGGGACGAGATAAACAGGAACAGAGCGGCTATAAAAAAGAAACGTAAAAGTAGATAAGATTTGTTTTCAGCGAACACGTTTTAGACTGGTGGAGTTAAAGTCCTTATCAGTGAGGCCCGTTTGAAAGGTGTAGTCTGTCCAATTCAGGACGGTACTTTTTCCAGTTTGATGGTTTACCATACTCATGGTGTCAGGGCGCCAAAATTTTTCAAGATATAGTTGGTAATCACCCACAGTGAGTGTTTTCAGCAGGCTTTTTTTCCTATCATAAAATTCAATCTTCTGGAGGCGATATTCTTTGGTGTCGAGCCATGAGACGCGTTTGGTGTAGCCGGAGTACTTTTTGTCAACAGGGTAACTCTCCACCACAAAGCAAAGTTGCCCATGATATTCATCTTTTCCCGTGTACTTATAAGTATACTTTTCAACCTCTTGACTTGCGATATCTTCATAGGCAAATTCACTCCCCATGAAGGATCCGGATTTATTTTTGGAGTTGATTCGCTTGACTCTTTTCAGGGCAGGGAGGTAGAGCCACTGTTCGTCATCACCAACCTTGTGGGAAAATGTGAGAAAAGCAGTTCCCCTGACATCTTTTGGCGTGTCAAATATGGAGAGGCTTTTATCTCCGTCTCCGGGGACTTCCAGGGTTTTGGTGCGAATCGAGCGTTTTGACTCTTTGCCCTGTTTATTTTTTAAGGTCATGGTCATTTCGGCCGTGTAATTGCCAAAACCATCATCGCGCCAGTCCGCCTCCCTTGCAATCTGCAGGCCTTTCTCCTCAGCAGTTTTACAGTAACCGGATGAAATTGACAGCATTTGACCAAAAAGAACGAGTGCGAAAAGTATGTGTGAAAAGAATCGACCATAAGAAGTCATTTGTTACTCTCCAGTTTTAACAACAGGGTTGGTAAAAAGAAAAAATCGAGGATGATTGCAAATATAATAGTAACAGTGGTCATTGCACCCATATGGGAGTTGATTTGGAATCCTGAAAAAGAGAGTACTCCAAATCCGCCAACAAGTGCCAGGGTTGTTACCCAGATAGCCGTACCCACAGTCTTGAATGCATACCTGATAGAGTCTTCAGCATTCATACCATGTTCTCTGCGGGCACGTTGGTATTTCGAAAGAAAGTGTACTGTGTCGTCAACGACAATTCCCAGGGTCATGGCTATCATTACTGACACTGCAAGACCTACTTGACCTACAAAAATCCCCCAGACGCCAAAGGCCATAAAGGCAGGCGTAAGGTTGGGAACAAGGCTTAATATACCAAGTTTCATGTCGCGCAATGCAAGTATCATGATAAGAGAAATGAGGACCAAAGCTATTATGGAGCCTTTAAGCATGGAACGAATATTTCTTTCTGATATGTGAGAGAAAATAATGGAGAGCCCGGAACCGTATGTGACCATTTCAGGAGCATTGAGTAGCAACCATTTTCGACCACGTTGTTCTAGATCAAGTACTCCTGCGGTACCAATATTCGGAGTGGAAATAGTAATCCTAGTGGATGATTTGTCGACGTTGATGCGATCGTTTAAATCCAGACCGAAAGGAAGGTTCATTTCGTAGAGAAGTAGATACTGGGCTGCAAGATCCCGCTGCTTCGGGAGTGTGTACCATGCCGGATCATCTCCATGTATATTTTGATTGAGCCGTTTCATGATATCTGTGATTGTATATACATGTCGTACTTCCGGTTGTTCTCTAAACCACTGGGCGAATGAATCAACTTTGGCTAAATATTCAGGGTTGTTAATGCCGCCTTCTTCACCAGAATTCAGATCCCAGTCAATGATCTCAAGGCCCGCCAGATGTTTTGCTGAAAAATCTGAGGCGATCCGGAAGGGGTAGCTGCGATCAAAGTACTTTATAAATTCATCATTGAGATAAATTCTGGATATCCCACTGCTGGTGGCAAGGATCGTCACCAGCATGGTCCAGAAGATTATGTTGCGGCGTTTTATTACAAGTTCTGCGATGGCGGAAAATATCTGGTGTTCTTCGTTCTTTGTCTGTGGAATTTTTAAAGGTAGAACTGCCATGAAAGCGGGCATGAAGAAAACAGAATAGACCAGCGCAGCCATAACCCCCATAGCCACAATATTTCCCAAGTCCCTGAATGGTGGAGCATCGGAGAAGTTCATTGTAAGAAATCCGATTGCAGTGCTGATACTTGTGATGAGTATCGGTTGTAGATTCACTCTGATAGATTCCTGGATAGCTGCTTGTTTTGCAGCACCTTTTCGCATTTGGTGGCGGATGGTCACTAGAATATGGATGGAATCGGCGACAGCCAGAGTCAGTATAATAATAGGTGCGTTGGCTGATGCTGGTGTCAAGAGAATGCCCATCCATCCGGCAATTCCAAGGGCGGTGATGGTGGAGAAGATAATAACCAGCAGAGTACCTGCCGTGGCCAGAAATGATCGGAGAGAAATGACTATGAGAAAGAGAAGCAGACTGAACATGACGGGTATCAGCATTTTCATGTCTTTTGCCGGTGCTGCACCAAAAGCGGCATCTATCATCACCCCACCAGTAAGATATATATCAAGGGCGGGATACTTTCCCTTCATCTGTTTGTTTAATTCAAGGGCTGCAGTATTTATTTTTTCCAAGTCATAACTGCCGTCATCGGGTTTTATAATATTTATATTAATGGCAGTGACGCTTCCCTTTATATTTATCAAACTGTTTAAGAGCATGGGTTGATTAAGGGCAATAGCCTGGATTTCTGCAATCTGCTCTTTTGTTAGAGATTGAGCATTAGAAATAAGATCTGTCACCATCAGGTCGTCTTCAAAGGCTCGGGTGTGTTGAAAGTTGCTGATGGAATCCACCCTGGATGAAAAGGGCAGTTTCCATGCCTCATTACTGAGAAACTCAATGGCGGCGAGAGTATCCCGTTCGAAAATATTTTCGGATTTTGGAGCCAGAATGTAGAGTACATTCTCGACTTTTGTGTATGTTCTTTCTAATGCTTCAAGGGCTTGAAGTTGCGGGTTCTCTTTGGAAAAAAACATTCTGGAGTCATTTGAGAAGACCAGGTATCGCATGCCACTGGCGGACAGAACAGCAATGGTGATGAAAAGTACAATGAGGGGCCAACGGTATCGGACAACTGTTTTACCTATCCAAGTTTCAATTTGCTGCATATTCATTCCGGCCGGTTGTGGTTATGGCAGGATTCCTTCAGATGTTTCTTGGAGTAGAGTTCAATAAAAAGTGAGGTGTGGAACATCTTTTTGGAAAAGTGGTCTTCTCCAAATGGGATACTGGCCGCTTTAAGTATCCTGTCCAGGTTATATGATTCGGACAAAAAGTAACTCTAGGCCATGAATAGTGAATAAACAAGAAATTACTCACCAGTATCGCAAACATGGCCGCTTCTGGTATTTACAGGAACGGCTATGTTTACAATGATATATTCGAAGGTTATGTTTACAAGTGTGTCAAACTGTGGCTTCTTTTTTACCAAAAAATGATTTGAGCCAGATTCCACTGAGCAGGTATGAATAAAGCCAGGTACCAAAGATGATCACCACAAAGGCTTTCACAATATCCATGGTGGTTCCGGTGAGGGAGAATCCGGGTACAAAGCCAAAAAGAAAGGGACCGAGATAGAGAAATTTAGCGAATTTAAAGGCAGAAAAGGCAGTCTTCCACATATTTGCCTTGGCAATGGTCGCTCCTGCAAAGGCAGCAATACAAACAGGAGGAGTTATGTTTGAGTCCTGGGATAGCCAGTAGACAATCATGTGCGCGGCGAGAACGTTTACCCCGAGATGGGTCAGCGCTGGAACTGCAACGACCGCAGTGATGAGGTAAGCAGCAGTCACAGGGACTCCCATTCCAAGAACCAGAGACGCCAGGGCAATAAGAAAAATAGTGAGCACCAGGGAACCACCGGCGAGCTCTATCACGATATCGGCAAAGGTAAGCACTAGGCCGCTGAAGGTAAGCACTCCAATGATGATACCGATAATGCCTACAGTGGCACCAATTTTCAGACTTGATTCAGCTCCTTTTCGTGAAGCTTCAAGAAATTGCCTGGGGCCAATGCGTGTCTCTTTTTTAAACCAGGAGATCACTATACAAGAGACAAGACCTATAATGGCGGAATAACCTGGGGAGTAACCGAGCAGCATAAAGATGGTTATTACAATGAGTGGAATGGTATAGTACCATTCTGCTTTGAAAATTTCCCAGGGGCTGTGCTCTGATTTCTCACCGACAATGTTATTTTTCTTGGCCTCATAGTGGACCATGACAAATACTGAGAAAAAATACATGATTGCAGGAAACAGAGCCACCAACATAATCTGAGAGTAGGGAAGGCCGGTGAGCTCGGCCATGATAAATCCGCCTGCACCCATGATAGGGGGCATAAACATACCACCAATTGAAGCTGCAGGCTCAATACCGCCGGCAATATGTGGCTTGAATCCTGCTTTTTTCATCATAGGGATGGTGAATGCGCCTGTGGATACTGTGTTGGCGATGGCACTTCCAGAAATGGATCCAAAGAGCCCGGAAGCAATAACAGCAACCTTGCCGGGCCCGCCGATTTTGTGGCCGACAGCAGCAAGGGGAAAGTCAATAAAGAATTTCTGGGCCCCGCATTTTTCGAGAAAGGCACCAAAGAGTACAAAAAGCAAAATGTATGTGGCTAGAACATTTGCCATGATACCAAATATGCCATCACTCTTGTAGAAGATAGAGGTACAAAGGGCCGGAAAGGTGTCTCCTGCGTGGGAGATAAGATCCGGCATAGAGTCACCATACACCCCATAGGCGAGCATGATAACACCAATAATAACGAAAATATTCCCCACAACACGTCGGGCAAGCTCTATTCCGAGCAATACTCCTATCATGGCTATCCCTGTATCGAGGGGCGTCTCGGCACCGGTACGATAATTAATGACCTCAAAATTGGCAATCCAATACCCGATTGTGACAATGCTGAGTACGATGAGGATATAATCAATCAGCCGGCCAATGGTGGATTTTGAGCGATAGAGCAGAAAAACTAGGACATAGGTGATTATTACGTATATTCCGCGATGATACTGAGTTGCAGCAGGGGAAATTACAGCGGCATAGGAATAAAACAAAAGAAGACCCACTGCACATACATCAAAAAGTATCTGCTCGAAGCGTTTTAACTCATCATACACAGGGAAACCTCGTTATAGCGTATTTGAAGGACAGGTAAAACAGAAAGGCTGAAGAGGATGTCTGGAAAGCAAACATCACCCTTCAACCTGGTCGGTGACGGCCTGTTATATTATAACAGTCCTTTTTCTTTCCAGAATTTGATGGCACCGGGATGCATGGGAGTTACGATACCATTAATACCATTGGCCACGGACATATTTTTAAAGGTCTTTTTCTGAGCTGCCATATGGGCAAGACCTTCGTCAGTGAAGATAACGCTGAGAAGTTTGTAAACAACATCATCAGACACATCTTTGTTGGCTACCCAGAGAGCTGAGTCTTGAAAAGATGGGGTATCAACATCAACCCCTTTATAGGTTCCAGCAGGGATGGTCAATTTAGAGAAATATGGGTATTTCTCGTAAAATCCAGAGGATACGGCATCAGCTTCCAGGTTGATGAGGGCGATGTCATTAGTCTGAGCTGCCATGATAACAGCCCCGGATGGAAATGCTGTGAAGAGCCAGAAGGCATCAAGCTGGTTATTTCCAAAGGCAGATGCGGCATCGTTGTATCCCATAGCGTTGCGTTCAACTTTGTCCCATACACCCATGTGAGTGAAGAAAAGTTCACAGTTGGCAAAGGCTCCTGATCCCGCATTTCCTACACCCACTTTTTTACCGACAAGGTCTTTTACGGATTTGATACCTGAGTCTTTACGGACGACAAGCTGAGCTGGGGCACCGTAAAGATAGGCAACGGCCATAACATTTTCATATTTCTTGGGGTCATTTTTCATCATGCCGTTGGCGCCAAGATATACGTGACCTGAGTAGACGGTGGCAAAATCGGATTTTCCAGAGTTTACCTTGCGGAGATTTTCAACAGAACCAGCAGAAGACTGGGCTTTGACAGTGAAGTCGGCCATATCTTTAACGGGCTTGTAGACCTGAATTGCGTTAGCGACAACCTGAAAGGTTCCACCAGCGGGACCACCGCCAAAAACAATACGTTTTTTTGCCTGAGAATCAGCTGCAGTTGCAAATGTCATGATCAGTGAAAGGCCGATTATTGACATCATACCAAAAAACTTGTTCATCTTCTTTCCTCCATGGAAAAGTAGTGAGACAGAGTACTCCGTCTCTGTTAACAAAATGGCGCAATTAATGTAGCGCAAAAAAAACTGAGTGGTAGTTAATAGGAGACAGTACCACCGAAGGCTGTTTCGTAAATTGCTATTACATCTTCAAGGGATGGTCGCCTGGGATTGTTCTCCACCGGGCGGGTAACAGTGAGCGCGATCTCGGCCATTTCCGGAATGGAGTCAAATGGAATATCCAGATCTTTGAGGGTGGCAGGAATACCCACATCATCGTTGAGGTCAAAGAGGGCTTCGACGCATAGGCTTGCTGATTCACGAAGAGTCAGGTCGTCAGTGTTCTGGCCGAGTACCTGTGCAAGAACAGCAAATTTTTCAATATCTCCTATGAGGTTATAGTCTGTCACATAGGGTAGCAAGACAGCATTGGCAAGGCCGTGGGGGATGCCAAACATGCCTCCCATGGGGTAGGCCATGGCATGAACCAGGCCAACACCTGCAGTTGCCAAGGATTTTCCACCCAGGAGAGAACCCATGAGCATAGCAGACCGCGCTTCCAGGTTTGCTCCGTTAGCATAAGCTGCCGGGAGATTTTCAGCTATGAGGCTGATAGCCTCCAGAGAGTACATCTCAGAAATAATATGAGCCTGGGTAGACGTATAGGCCTCAAGGGCATGGGTGAGTGCATCGATTCCAGTGAAAGCCGTAACGTGGGGAGGCAGGCTGAGGGTCAGTTCGGGATCGAGAATAGCAGCGTCAGGGTAGAGCGGGTCTCCGTTCATCCCACCTTTAGAACCTGTTTTTTCATTAATAAACACAGCGGTGAAGGTAACTTCAGCACCGGTTCCTGATGAAGTGGGAACCATGATTTTCGGAACACCTGCTTTCTTGATGAGACCAAGGCCAAGGTAATCGACGGCTTTGCCACCATTGGTGAGAAGGATTGCTATGGCTTTGGCAACGTCCATGGCACTCCCGCCACCGACACCAATAACACAGTCACAACCAGCTTTTCTGGCAATTTTTGTTCCTTTGTCCGCAAGTTTCAAACCGGGTTCCGGATCAATTTTATCATAGACAATAAATGGAATTTTTGCTTTTCTGAGTGGCGCGGTAATGGGTTTAGTCAGACCGGCCTGTACCAGACCCGGGTCGACCACTAAAAAGACGTTGCTGCCATTAAATGATTTTACTGTATTGGCAAGGTTTGCTATGGTACCTGCCCCAAATTGAATTTGGGTGGGTTGAGTCACTGTGAATGATTGAGTCAGGGGCATGATCCGGATCCTTTTTGGATGTTTGTGAAAACAGTTTTTGTGAAGCCAGAAACTTCTTAAACTTTATATAATATCAAGTCAAACCCAAAAGTAACAATAAAAATTCAAAAAGATTGTTAAATAAAAGTGAAGAGTAAGGTAGGTTTTGCTGATAATGAAGAAATATTTATCAAACAGAATATATAATTAGAGGGATTCATGGCAAAAATCAGAAAGAAAATCGTTCTTGCAAATCCGCGTGGCTTTTGTGCCGGTGTGGACAGGGCGATATCAACGGTGAAGCTTGCTGTAAAAAAGTATGGCGTGCCAATATACGTTCTCCACGAAATTGTTCATAATAAGCATGTTGTGCATGAACTTGAGCGGTTGGGAGTCATTTTTGTAAATGATCTTGTTGATGTACCCAGAAATGCCATCTGCATTTTCAGTGCCCACGGGGTGTCAGTAGAAACAGAAATTCGCGCTAGAACACTTGGCTTGAAAACCATTAATGGTACCTGTCCGCTGGTGGGATCGGTACACAATATGGTGGAGAAGTATTATGCTGACGGATATGATGTGATAATTATCGGGCACCATAAGCATCCTGAAGTTGAGGGGACAGCTGGGAGAGTGATGGGGAATGTTCATGTGGTGGCAACTGAAAAAGAGGCAGAAACTGTTGAGGTGCATGATTCTTCCAGGGTTGCCTTTGTTACCCAGACCACTTTGAGTCAGGATGATATTGCAGGAATCAGGGAGGTCCTTTTACAGAGGTTTCCTGGGATAACAGGTCAGAAATCCAACATCTGCTATGCGACCCTCAACCGGCAGGACGCGGTGCGGGAACTCGGAAAAAGTTGCGATGTGTTGTTGGTTGTTGGATCAAAGAATAGTTCCAATTCAAACAGGTTGCGGGAAGTAGGGGAGCGTGCTGGAATGCGTGGCTACTTGATTGATGATACCTCTGATATAGAAATGCGCTGGTTGATAGGCGTGCAAAGCATCTGCATCACCGCCGGTGCTTCAGCACCGGAGCGTCTGGTTCAGGCGGTGGTCTCTTTTTTACATCAGCAGGGATTTGAGGCCTTCGAGGAGTTGGAGGGAAAAGAAGAAAAAGTAAGCTTCAAGCCAGCCACCCTTGATAGGCAGTGACAATGAGTTCTGTCTGTAAATGTCACTTTCCCTGTGAGATTTACAGACAGCAACGAGTTAAATGTATCAGGCAAGAGC
Organism: Desulfobulbaceae bacterium; assembly: GCA_026988015.1. Lineage (GTDB taxonomy): Bacteria > Desulfobacterota > Desulfobulbia > Desulfobulbales > Desulfocapsaceae > Desulfocapsa. The sequence goes on from JALSMA010000003.1 coordinate 12,429, forward strand.
CTTTTTAATTCGGGCCATGGCTTTTTCAACATTTTCGTAAGAATTGAAAGCTGACAGTCTGATATACCCCTCTCCGCATCTCCCGAATCCGGCACCAGGCGTACAAACTACCCCTGTCTGGTCGAGCAGCATGTCAAAAAAATCCCATGAATCACGGTTACCCTGGATCCAGATATAAGGTGAGTTATCTCCACCAACGAAGTCATAACCAAGTTTTTTGATCTCACTTGCAATGAGGTCTGCATTTTTGAGATATCCTGCCACAAGTTCTCTGGTCTGATCCTGCCCAGCATCACTGTATACAGCCTCTGCTGCACGCTGCACAGGATATGATACCCCGTTGAATTTTGTGCAGTGACGTCGATTCCAGAGTGGATGAATAAGCTGCCTGTTTCCTTTGGAGTCAAAGGCTGCGCATTCTTTGGGAACCACAGTGTAAGCACAGCGGGTTCCGGTGAATCCGGCATTTTTGGAGAACGATCTGAATTCAATGGCAACTTCTTTTGCTCCCTCGATTTCGTATATTGATTTTGGTAGAGATTCGTCCCTGATAAAGGCCTCGTAGGCTGCGTCAAAGAAGATCAGGGCCTGGTTTTCTTTTGCATAGTCTACCCATGTCTTGAGCTCTGCTTTGGTGATGGTGGATCCAGTGGGGTTATTGGGAAAGCAGAGGTAAATCAGATCGGCTTTTTCCGTTGGTAGACTTGGAACATAGTTGTTTTCTTTTGTGGAGTCGAGATAGATGATTCCCTTGTATCTGCCATCTTCATACTCTCCGGTACGTCCTGCCATGACATTGGTGTCAAGGTAAACGGGGTAGACAGGGTCGGGAATGGCAATTTTTGCATCTCTTGTGAACAGTTCCTGTATATTGCCAGTATCGCATTTCGCTCCGTCACTCACAAAAACTTCATCGGCGGAAATGTCGGCGCCGCGGGATTGAAAGTCATTTTTGACTATGGTTTCACGGAGAAACTCATAGCCTTGTTCTGGACCATAACCTCGAAATGTGGAATCAGTTGCCATTTCGTCAATGGCCTTGTGGAATGCATCGGTGCACGCTTTTGGAAGGGCCCGGGTTACATCGCCTATGCCTAGTCGTATGATCTCTTTATCCGGATTGGCAGTTTGGAACTCACTAACTTTCTTGGCAATATTAGAAAAAAGGTAAGAAGCTTGGAGCTTCAGATAGTGTTCGTTAATCTTGATCATGGGATTATTGCCTCGAATTTGATATGGTAAATGAGAAAAGAATAATTATATCTATTGTGTGCTTCAGAAAATATACTGGATATAAGCGACTGTCAACGGCAACTGCAATATAACTAAAATCAAAATCCACGACGGACTTGTGAACAGTACTTCATATTGCATTAATCTGGCGTTGTAAAACATCTGGATATGTGATGAGGTCGTGCTTGTTTGTCTGGTAATATACCTGAATTCTGACAAAAAATCCGTGGTCATAGGGCGTAACACCAACTCAGCTTTCAGCGGTAATGAATATATCACTAATGAATGCTTTCGGATTCAGGGTTCAGGTAAAATAACAAAAGGAAAGATGAAAAAAGATGTCTGAAAAACAACACTCTACTGTTTACCGAAAAGACTACAAGGTCCCCAGTTTTATTATAACCCAGTTGGATCTGGATTTCAGACTTGGCGGGGAAAGTTGTGTTGTCAGCGCAAAATCCAGGATTAAAAGAAATGCTGAGGCTGCCGGGAGTGACAGTGATCTTTTTCTGAATGGGAAATCTCTTGAGCTGCTTTCGGTTGCAATGAATGGTCGGGATCTTCTTTCGGATCAGTACCATCTTGACGAAAAGGGACTTACTTTGCTGCAGGTTCCGGATGAATTTGTCCTTGAAGTGGGTACTAGGATTTTTCCAGATAAAAATACCGCTTTGGAGGGACTCTATCAATCCAGCGGAAATTTCTGCACCCAATGCGAAGCGGAGGGGTTCCGAAAAATAACCTTTTACCTGGATCGCCCAGATGTGATGGCACCTTTTACCACACGCATAGAGGCTGACAGGGAGAGTTGTCCGGTCCTGCTTTCCAACGGAAACCTTGTTGATACAGGTGATGCTGGTGGGGGACGCCACTTTGCAATATGGGAGGATCCTTTTCCAAAACCCTGTTATCTTTTTGCGCTTGTTGCTGGTGATCTGGTGTGTATTCAGGATAAATTTATTACCATGTCCGGCAGAACAATCGACCTTCGTATTTATGTGGAAGCTGGAAACCGTGACAAGTGTGAACATGCCATGCTCTCTTTGCAGAAAAGTATGGCATGGGATGAGGATGTCTTTGGGCTTGAGTATGATCTTGATACCTATATGATAGTTGCTGTGGATGATTTTAATATGGGGGCAATGGAGAATAAAGGGCTAAATATTTTTAATTCCAAATATGTGCTGGCCAGCAAAGAGACTGCTACGGATCAGGATTATCTTGGGGTGGAAGGAGTTATAGGACATGAATATTTTCATAATTGGACAGGGAACAGGATTACCTGTAGAGACTGGTTTCAACTAAGCTTGAAGGAAGGACTTACGGTGTTTCGTGATCAGGAATTTTCTTCAGACATGAATTCTCGTCCAGTACAACGCATTGAAGATGTCCGGGTGCTACGGAGTTTCCAGTTTCGTGAAGATGCTGGCCCCATGGCTCATCCGGTGCGACCGGACTCCTACGTGGAGATAAATAATTTTTATACAGTGACTGTCTATAATAAGGGAGCTGAAGTTATACGAATGATGCACACTTTGCTTGGATCTGACAATTTCCGCAAAGGAATGGATCTCTATTTTCAGCGTCACGATGGACAGGCCGTGACCTGTGATGACTTTGTCGCGGCGATGGCCGATGCCTCCGGAGTTGATCTCAATCAATTTAAAAACTGGTACAGTCAATCGGGAACTCCAGAGCTTATGGTGACAGAAGAGTGGTTGCAGGAAGCAGGGAAATACAGGCTTACAATTCTCCAGAGCTGTCCTTCAACACCATTACAGAACAGCTCCACTAAAAAAGCATTTCATATCCCGGTTCGTTTTGGTCTTCTTAACTCGAATGGCGATGAAATCGATGTCGGGATGACCCTACTTGAGCTGAAAGAGAAGGAGCAGACCTTCGATTTTGATAATTTGACCGAAAAACCAGTTCTTTCACTCCTGCGTGGCTTCTCAGCCCCGGTAAAGGTGGCACCCTGGCAGCATCGGGAACAGCTTGCCTTTCTTATGGCTAATGATTCCGATCCCTTTAATCGCTGGGATGCTTCTTTCAGACTTGCCGAATCTGTAATACTCGAGCTTACAGCCACGCTGCAGAGGGGAGAAAAACCACAACTTGATCCGCTCTTTGTGGACGCTGTGAGAAGGGTCATGGAAGATCGCAGCAGTGATAGATCTCTTCTTGGAATGGCCCTTAGTCTGCCTGTGGAAACATATCTTGCCCAGCAAATGGAAGTTATTGATCCTGACAATCTGTGTCAGGCCAGAGCATTTGTACAGAGGGAAATCGGGAAACTACTCAGAGTAGAATTACTGGCGGTATGGCTGGAAAACTGGGATTTTGACGGGTACAGCCTGAGTCCTGATGCGATAGGACAGAGACGACTGAAAAACATGTGTCTTTCCTACCTGCTATCAGGTACCAATCCCCGACAGGAAGATATTGATCGTGCAGTACAGCAGTATCGTCAGGCGGGTAATATGACGGATGTTGTTGCGGTCCTGTCAGCAATCAGTCACTGCGACGTACCTGAACGTGAGGAGCTGTTAGCTGATTACTATAAAAGGTGGCAGGAAGAGCAGCTTGTCATGGATAAATGGCTTATTATCCAGGCAAGCTCCAACCTGCCGTCCACCCTTGCTGAAGTAAAAAGGCTTATGACCCATCCTGTGTTCTCTATGGCAAACCCCAACAAAGTACGCTCTTTGATTGGAGCCTTTGGTGCCAATCATGTAATGTTCCATAGCCCGGACGGGGCTGGCTATCAGTTTCTTGCCGAGCAGATCGTAACCCTGAACTCTATAAATCCCCAAATTGCATCACGTCTCACAACGCCCTTTGCCTCCTGGAAACGATATGACAGCAATCGCCAGGCACTTATGAAAGAGCAGTTGCAGTTTATCCTGAATCAGGAAGACCTCTCGGGTGATGTTTATGAGATGGTCAGGAGGAGCATAGACAGTTAATCACGCCTATGGCAGAAGAGACAGCGGTACTTGGGGGGATGTTCTTCGGGAAGGGGGGAAACTCCTTCGGGAATATGACAATCGGTACAGAATTTTTCAGCTGCCTTTTTCTTCATTCCGAAGAAACGGTTATGATCATCATTATGAGGCAGGGAAGCAGTAGTTTTATCCGGTGCTTCAAGGAGAAAAACCAGTATTGCCACTGAGATAGCTATAAAAGCGATATTTATTAAGAGATTACTTTTCTTTTTTTCTGTGTTCATGCTTGTGTCCGGAAGGAATAAATTATACAGCCATTTCAAGTTTCTTAAATTTAATCATACCTGATCGAAGCCCCAGTGTCACCAGTTCTGCGAGGATGGAATTTAAAAATCCCTTTTTGGATAATTTCACCATTCGCGAGTGTCGGGCATGGTTGCGGATTAGGCTGTCCATAACCGCTGGGCTGTGATTTTTGTCAGCAATGGTTCTGGCCACCTGTTCGCCCGACAGGATAGCAGGATATATACCTTCGCCAGTAAGCCCGGATGCCAGTCCTGCAGCGTCACCGACGAGGAAGCGGTTACCAAAATTCCATCCTTGAAAATCATAGTTTATATATTCAGCCCGTGCTTTCTGATCCTGAAGGTTGTGTCCCTGGGTTGCAGCCCAGCGTATGAGGTTGTTTTTCAGGTTGCCTGCAGCCATGTTTTCTCTAACTGCATAGGCACCAATGGAAAACGTTTTGGAATGTGGAAAAATCCAGGCATATCCATTGCCAAACATAGCGTTATTAAGGTGCCATTCCATCTTATCAACATGACCCGGGACCTGGTAGTTGATACCAATTCCAAGACGTTTGCTGGTAAGACCCAAGTGCCTGCGAACAAGGGAACTTGATCCGTCGGCGCCAACAAGATAATCAAAACTCAATTCTTCTTTTGTGTCGTTTATCTTGTCTTGAAGGAAAATGCTGTTGCTGGTGATTTTCCGGACCATGACTCCGGTCCTCAGTTTTGCACCTGCAGTTAATGCCTTTTTTGCCATAAACTGGCCAAGTCTTTTACGGTTTACGGTGGCAATAATAGGGCTGGGTTCGCGGATGCAGACATTTTGCAGGGGCGTCCTGATATATTGTTCAGGAAAGGAACGTTCTGCAAGATTCTCGGGGACACGGCTGATAAGACCACTCCAAGTTATTCCACCGGCACAGACTTTTGGGCCAACGACCTGCTTCCGCTCAAGTACAAGTGATTCGATACCTAGTTTGGCAAGAGTTCGGGCACAGGCAAGTCCTCCCGGACCCGCACCGATAATTAATGTGTGTATATGCATATTTCCATGAAACACGAAAAAGGAAGATCTTTTTTGCTTTGATTTGAATGCAAGTTTCTGCTGATATCAGTACAGCAAAAAGAAAACAGTATTGGAACGGTTGAGAAAAAGATACTATTCTACAATGTTTTACGAAATTGTGTTCAGAAGTTTCGATTTTTTTTTTCTATTCATGCTATACTGACACGGAATTTTGATAACACACACAAGGTAAAAACTGTCAGAAAATATGGTGATTGACACCAGTCTGGTAATCTTTTCTGTGAGCTGGAGGATGTCAATGAATGGACGGTTGGTACAACAAAGAAAAGTAGAATTCATGAACTTCTGCTCCTGCTGTAATACCTAGCGCGGGAAGATGTGGTGCCGTTATCGGCCGGAGTGGAGAACTTTTTGAATATTGAATTAACATACGAGCCAGGGGCTACCATGGAAGTGCAGGCACAGCTCATCACCGATGATCTGGTGGAGGGCTTAACTGAGATAGGGTCTTTTTTCATGCCCGGAGGAGTTGTTCCTTCTCCCGTTGATTACGTTGATGACAGACGTAACAGCTTGTCGCTGCAGAGCAATGTTTTGCTGGTAGAGATCGCCAGTCAGCAGATTTTCGAATGTGAGGAAAGACTTTTTATCCGTCTCAGTGGCGTGATTATAGAAGGCTTTGCAAGACCTAGGGAGTTTAGCTTTTTTCTGTCTCATACCTATGCACGAGCCAAGGTGTTCCCTGGAAGAAATAATCTTCAGACCTTTGAACTCAGTGAGTTCTTGCGCCTGGAGTACCCGGAGATTCCTCTAGTACTAACAGATACTCTTTTCAGCCTTCATTTTCTTGATTTCAGCACAGGAGAGGATCCCAGAGCTATGTTTAACGGTGGCGGCTGTCTCATTTTGGGAGAAGAGTTGAATTAGCAATCTATTCCCATAGTGTTATCCCAGCATGGCGGCTTTTACAAATTCCCTGTTCATTCTTGCAATATTTGTAATTGATATTCCTTTGGGGCAGACAGCCTCACATTCTCGTTCGTTGGTGCAGTTACCAAATCCTTCTTTATCCATTGTGGTAACCATGGCCATGGCACGTTGCTTCCGTTCCGGCTGGCCTTGTGGTAAGAGAGAGAGTTGTGAAATTTTTGCACCGGTGAAAAGCATTGCTGCTCCGTTGGGACAACTTGCGATACAGGCTCCGCAACCAATACATGCTGCTGCATCCATTGATAATTCAGCAGTTGCAGAGGGGATTGGGATGGTATTGCCGTCAGGAGTTCCTCCGGTGTTCACTGACACATAGCCACCTGCCTGGATAATTCTGTCCAGGGCGGAACGATCAGTCACAAGATCTTTATGAATGGGAAAGGCCCGAGAACGGAATGGTTCTATTACCAGAGTGTCGCCATCGTTGAAGTGACGCATATGAAGCTGGCAGAGTGTGGTTTCCGGTTCAGGGCCATGGGCTATGCCGTTAATCACCGCTCCACACATTCCGCAGATGCCCTCACGGCAGTCGTGATCAAAGGCCACCGGATCAAGTCCACGGCCCGTGAGAGTTTCATTGAGGACATCAAGCATTTCCAGAAATGACATGCCGGTGGATATGTTCTCGAGAGAATATGTTTCAAAGTCACCCTTTGATTTACTATCTTTCTGTCGCCAGATCTCTAAGGTGAGGCTAATGCTCTTTGTGTTCATGATTGTGTCTCTAAGTAATGTGGCTGCTAAAAAAAGATACAGACATAATAGTTGCCAGCCTGCTACCGACTACTTATAGCTGCGCTGGCTCGGGGTTACATTTTGAAAAACCAGTTCTTCCCGGTGCAGTTTCGCCCTGGCACCGTCTCCTTGATATTCCCATACAGCGACATGACTGAAACTGGCATCGTCGCGCTTTGCCTCATTCTCCTCAGTCTGGCTCTCCTCGCGTAGATGACAACCGCAGGATTCTTCTCGCTCTAAGGCATCAATGAACATTATTTCTGCAAATTCTAGAAAATCGGCAAGGCGTCCGGCACGTTCAAGTGATTGATTGAGTTCTTTACCTTTGCCAGGAATATACACTCTGTTCCAGAACTTTTTCTGAATTTTGGGAAGGAGTAACAAGGCCTTCTCAAGTCCTTCACGTTTTCTTGCCATTCCGCAGTAATCCCAGAGCAGCAAGCCAAGCTCTTTGTGGATTTCATCCACAGTGAGTTTACCCTCAGGTCCACCTTCGCTACTCTTAAGAAGTCTTTTTATCCGGTTCTCAACTTCACGGGTGGCATCAGAAAAAGCGGGGTTGTCACTGCTCACCTCATCCAGAGTTGTTGAGCCGATATAATTTGCAATTGAGGTTCCAACAATAAAATATCCATCGGCAAGCCCCTGCATAAGGGCACTGGCTCCCAGGCGATTGGCACCATGATCGGAGAAATTACATTCACCTATGGCAAAGAGACCCGGAATGGTAGTCATGAGATTGTAATCCACCCATAATCCACCCATGGTGTAGTGAACAGCAGGATAGATCATCATGGGTTCATACAACGGATTAGAGTCTGTTATTTTCTCGTACATCTGGAAAAGGTTACCATATTTTTTGAGGATGGTGTCTTTTCCGTCACGGCGAATGGCATCGGCAAAATCCAGGTAAACAGCAAGATTGGTTGTTCCGACACCTTTTCCAGCATCGCATTGTTCTTTAGCATTTCTTGATGCCACATCACGGGGTACAAGGTTGCCAAAACTTGGGTATTTACTCTCCAGATAGTAATCACGCTCCTCTTCAGGGATGGAGGCAGGTTTTCTAGTATCTCCAGGAGTAGCCGGAACCCACACTCGACCGTCATTTCGGAGACTTTCACTCATAAGAGTAAGCTTTGATTGGAAACTGCCGTGTACCGGAATACAAGTGGGGTGGATCTGCACAAAACAGGGGTTCGCAAAACCTGCACCCTTCTTGTGGGCACGCCAGGCAGCCGTGACATTTGAGGCCATGGCATTGGTTGAAAGAAAATAAGCATTGCCATATCCACCAGTTGCAAGGATAACAGCATCAGCCGCATGGGTCTCAAGTTTGCCGGTTATAATGTTACGGGTCACAATCCCACGTGCCTTTCCATCGACAAGGACCAGTTCCATCATCTCCTGGCGGCTGTGTATGGAAACTTTTCCAGTTTTTATCTGGCGGGAGAGAGCGGAATAGGCGCCGAGCAGAAGCTGTTGTCCTGTCTGACCTCTTGCATAAAATGTCCTTGAGACCTGGGCGCCACCAAAAGATCTGTTTGCCAGGGTACCGCCATATTCTCTGGCAAAGGGGACCCCCTGGGCCACACACTGGTCTATGATATTATTGCTTACTTGAGCCAGTCTGTAGACATTTGCTTCACGGGATCTGAAGTCACCACCTTTGATAGTGTCATAGAACAGCCGTTGGACAGAATCACCGTCATTCTGATAATTTTTGGCAGCATTTATGCCGCCCTGCGCTGCAATGGAATGAGCGCGTCTCGGTGAGTCCTGTATACAGAAAGTACTGACTTCATAGCCTTGTTCAGCTAGGGTGGCGGATGCAGAAGCACCAGCGAGTCCTGTACCGACAACAATGACTTTATGTTTGCGGCGGTTTGCCGGGTTAACAAGTTTGGAGGAAAAACGATGTTTATCCCACTTTTCGGCTAAGGGGCCGTCGGGGACATTGGACTTGAGTTCCATGGGGTTACCTGTTTCCTGATTATTGTCCTGTTCCGAATAGAAAAAGAAGGGGAATTGAGCCAAATATGAGAAGGAAGAAAAGGGGTATAATATAGCTTAAGCGTTGGATTAAGCTGTTGTATGTCGGGTGATTGATTCCAAACGTCTGAAGCATTGACCAGAAACCATGACTGAGGTGAATGGCCAGGCCTATAAATGAGATGATATAAAACATTGATACAAAAAACGAACTGAACAGGCGGGTGATGGTGGCTCCTATTGTGCCATGATTTCCAAAGGAAACCGCATAAGTGTGGAGCAGAACAAAGAGCAGGAGAATGATCCCGCTGTATATCATTGTGGCTGAGGCCTGTGAGTTTTTGATTGCTCGCTTATGGATCCTGTACCCTTGGCTTCTCGCCTTGCGATTTTGCAGAAAAAGAAGTGAGCCTGTGACGATATGTATTGCAAAAACAAGAAACAGCCCTTTGCTGAAAACGGATACAATGAGGGGATGGCTGTGGAGCTGGTTGGCATATGCCTGGAAAAGAGCAACAGAGGAGAAGAGTGTTGCATTACCGGCAGCATGGCTGCAGAGAAAAAGGATCAGGAAGAAACCGCTGCAGGCCATGACCCATTTTTTGCCTATGGATGATTGTATGAAACGTATAAACCACATAAATGAAAGCCTGTTGGTAGAGGGTGCTGGATGAAGTTGTCAGTAACGTAAACTCACTAGTAAACCAATAATAAAATAATTGACAGGAAATGAGTAGCTCTTAATTTGAGTTGTACGATAATTTTACAACTGCTATGGTTGCTGAGAAATTAATTATGGTATACGGGATTATTGTTGCAATGAAAGAGGCGTGTTGAATGGCTTGTAAAGGACTTATATTTGACCTGGACGGTACCTTGCTTGATACCCTTGAGGATCTGGCAAAGGCTGCAAATAACACCCTTGATTATTACGGGTTTCCACCACATCCTGTGGATGCATATCGCTATTTTGTCGGTGAGGGGTTAAAAACGCTGATGCATCGGATTGTACCTGGAAAAAACTCTACCAGTGAGAAAGAGATACAGGAATATATGAAAAAATTTGCTGAAATTTACAGTCTTACCTGGAACAGGAAAACGGCTCCTTATGATGGTATTATCGAAATGCTGTCAGATCTGACTGCAGCTGGCCTGCCTCTGGCTGTCCTGTCCAACAAACCCCATGAGTTTACCGTACTCTGCCTTGAAACCTTTTTTCCTGATCAGCCTTTCAGCTATGTATCTGGACAACGTGATTCTATTGCCAAAAAACCCGATCCAGCCGGAGCTGTAGATGTAGCAAAGAAAATGGGAGTGGCCGTGGCTGATATTATTTATGTTGGTGATACTGCAACAGATATGAAGACAGGGAATGGAGCTGGCATGAGAACCATTGGCGTTGAATGGGGGTTTCGTAAACGTGCTGAACTGGAAGAACATGATGCCTGGAAAATTGTTGCAACCCCCGCGGAGGTGGTAAGTTATGCCATTTAACCCATCTCTCCTAACTCCTGTGCTGCAATTTGCGGCCCCGCCGCTATTGGGTGCCTTCATCGGTTATCTCACCAATAAAGTTGCGATCAAAATGCTGTTTCGTCCCCTTACGGCCAAGCGTATCCTGGGTGTCAGGGTTCCCATGACGCCGGGTGTTATTCCTTCTAAGCGTGGAGAACTCGCTGTCAATATCGGAGAGATGGTTGGCAGTCATCTTCTTACCAGTGATGAAATCAGTAAGGCCCTTGAAAAGGAGAGCTTCCAGAAAACCCTCTATGACCTTATCGAGGGCAGAGGTGAGAAGTTGCTGCAGAAAGACCTTGGCCCGGTGAGTGATATTGTGCCTGGAAAATATCAGAGCTATTATCAGGTTGCTGTTCAGGCTGTTGCCGATCAGTCACAGAAGGCTATACACTCTTTTATTGCATCAGATTCTTTTAGTAGCATTCTGGAATCATCTATTGATGAACAGTTTGACCGTCTTCTTGAGACGGAGATTCAGACATTTCTGCCTGGCTCTGATCGTGAAAATGCATATTCTTTTCTGGAAACAAGCCTTGGGCGAATGCTTGCAAGTCCGGCTATGGAAGAGTGGGTGGATGCTTTTGTACAGCAAAAGGTGTATGGCACACTGCAACAGGAAAAAAGCCTTCAGGATATTCTTCCAGATTCCATGCAGGAACTCATTGTTAATACTATAGAAGGCCAGACCCCGTTGTTGCTTTCAAAGCTTGCAGCCATCATTGCTGAGCCTGAAATCAGGGATCGTATTGTAACGGGAGTTCGCCTAGGAGTGGATTCTTTTGTCGCTGGAATGGGACCCATGGCTGCCCTAGCCAGTGGTTTTCTAACCCCTGAGGTAGTTGAGCAAAAAGTTAGAGAGTATCTGATTGAGAAAGAAGAAGATATTGTGGAATGGCTTCAGAATGAAGAGGTGCAGAGCCGAGTGGCGCGGACATTGCGTGATCGTGCAACGGACATGCTTGGCACTCCTCTTGTGAATATGGTGGGAGATGACCCTGACAGTATGGTTGAGGGGTTTTGCAGAAATCTCAGTCAACAGCTCACGTCTCTTCTTAAAGAACCAGAGACCACAAGTGCTTTTTCCTCCATGATCAGGGATAATGTGGAAACCCATATTGGTGGAGGACGGCTACCGCTTGGTGAAATTCTCTTTGATCTTCTTGGACCTGAAGGTGTATCTCGTGGCAGGAAGTGGTTGAAAAAAGAAGTTCTTGGCATGTTGACTGCGGAGAAGACCAAAAAAACACTGGATACCATGATTGTCAGTATGCTGAACAAGCTGCTGAGTCATCGGGTGGGGAAGTTGTCACGAATCCTTCCTGCGGGTGTCCGTGAAGGGATTTATGAATCCCTGCGCCGTATGTCTTCGACTATGCTGGCTGCGGAGGTACCAGGTCTGGTTGATTCATTGAATATCCAGAAAATTGTTAAAGATAAGGTGAATTCTCTGGATCTGATGCGTCTTGAGCGCCTTCTTCTCTCCATTATGGAGGAACAGTTTAAGTATATTAATTTGTTTGGGGCGTTGTTGGGATTTTGTATAGGATGCCTGAACCTCCTGTTTCTCAACGCTTTTTGACCCTATGCCGAAAAAACAATTTTTGAGTCGTCACGGAAACTGGAATAAAACATTCAAAGAATAACAATATCTTCGTTACAAGGAGTGATTTTTGGTGTTGAACTGTTTAAACCAGATTTTGTCTGATAAATTTCTCTGATTTTTGATCAGGCCTGGTAATATCATCGGTTCATACCTTGATGGATTCGTGAAAACTCCTGATAAAGCAACATATTTTCTGCAAATTCGTTTTCCTTTCGATCCTTTTTGGTTATTTCGTGTTGCACTGCCAGCCCAAAACGTCAAGGCAAGCCCTTCGGGAGTTCGTGCCTCGCAGCCTTGGCATTTTTTGGCTGACACTGCTTGACCTATAGTTGGTGATGGTGGAAAAGCGGTGTACCGCTTCCGCTCCGCTAGGGCTTCGGCAAAAGAGCTTATGTTACATTGTCATTTTCTTCCGCAGGAGAAGCAATACACAATGAAGGACGTCTTATCCCCGTATCAGTCGTATTTCTGCGATGGTTTTGAACTGCTCAAGTGCGCGCCGCACAAAAAGAAGCTGCTTACATGAGTTTCTTTTTTCATTCAAAAGGCACCGACTAAGAGAAGTAGTAGGGTCCAGAATCGTACGGCTTGGCCCCCTGGTGGGGATCACTGGATCGGCCTCCTCATCCTTTGAACGATACGCAGGGGCATAATAGTCCATGACCTGTTCCAGGCTGAAAATTTTGATTTGTGACTCCTGCTCTCCCAACAGAAGAAGAACAAATAGCATCATCATCTGGGGGAGATCGTCCTCACCCTCGGCTGCTCCCTGGTGGGCAAATCCCGACCCGTCACTGATCTTCTTGACTCCTTTGAGGTGGACATGCCGAATGTGGGGAGCCATAACCTGCAGGGCCTCCAGTGGCTCTTCGTAGGCATTAATCATGTTGCCAAAATCAAATAACAGTTGCACTCGATAACGTATAATAATTTTCGCACATTTGAGAATAAATGGTGGTCTCTGTTATGGTAAATTTGGCAATCGACCCAAATAACCAAAACCACAACAAGGGAGACCACCATGAACAATGAATATAGCACAAAATTGGATAAAATCATTCAGATAGACGAAGGACAGATAAAAGATCACCTTGGAGAATTGGTAAGAGGTACCGT
>JALSMA010000004.1 GCA_026988015.1 Desulfobulbaceae bacterium
GATTTGTACAATTGGCCCTTTTGGTAAAAATATTGGCTAAATTTACGGACTGGCTCATGTCAGTAAAATCCATTCAGCTTGTAGCTGGATGACTTATTGAGGAAGCTCTAATTATTGAACGGGCATAACTAACAGCTATTTAAGGCGGCTGTTAGTTACTGTATTTAATAAAATAATAAAGTCTGATAAAAAAAATCGGCCCTTTTTCCATCATATAAAGAGCTTCACGCCCTGCGACAATTTGCCACATTCTCATAATTTCCCAATCTGCTATATACCACAATGTTACAGAAGCTTTTTTGGGGTGTTTTCATATCCCATGGTTTCTAGGTAAAAGTACCGGCAGGAATGGTTTTCCGACCTTCAGTCAGGGAACGCTCCTGCTATCCTAAAAGGAGGCTCTATGAAGAAGACAGAACTGAAAAAAGATGGATTGTCAAGACGTCAGGTGGTTATTGGTACCGGGGCACTCGCAGCAGGCGCTGCTCTGACCCAGTTCAGTGGTATGTTGAAGCCGGCAATGGCTAAGGGCGGCCCAACAGAAAAATGGCCATGGCCGTATAAGAAACTTGATCCAGCAAAAACAGCTGAAATTGCCTATCATGAATGGTATCGTGTATTCTGTGGTTGTGCAGTTATTAATAGTGTGTTCGGTCAGCTCAGTGAGTCCATTGGTGAGCCTTACACCTCTTTTCCAAACGATGCTTTTGTTTTTCTTGAGGGTGGGCAGGTTGGATGGGGAACCATCTGCGGTTCTCCGGCCGGGGCAAATATTGTCGCCAATGTTATCATCGGACCACGTATTGCAGGCAGTCCGGTGGCTCACCAGATCGTAAACGATATTATGGAATGGTATTCGGAAGAAGAATTGCCGATATATGTTCCTAAAGAGCCTAAATTAAAGGAAAATCCAAAGACCACCGTCAGTGATTCTCCCCTCTGTCACATTTCTGTCGGAAGGTGGATGAAAGCGACTGGTCATCCGTTAAAGAGCAAAGAGAGAAAAGACCGTTGTGCCAGGGTTGCAGCAAGTACCGCCTATCGTCTTGTTGAACTCTTGAATGATTGGAAAGACGGTAAGTATAAACCAACTTCCGATTATTCTGCTTCCAAGGAATTTGGTATTACTGCTCAGCCTAACTGTATGGATTGTCATGGGGACGATGTTCCTGAGCCTCCCATGTAAAAAAGATCTGATACAGTAGTTGTTTTGTTTGACCTGATAAGAGAGTAACCATCTTTTCTTCGTGGATGCGGCAACCGGTTGTGTAACTGGTTGCCGCATTTTTTGTCCCCCCCTTCCATAAAGTCACTGTAAGCCAAAAGAACCCCTGTCACAAGATGTTGAAGGGTAGGTACCCAGAGCCTTTATGTCCAGTTTTTGCAGATTCCTCGACAGATGAGACTCTTCTGTTAGGAATGTGACCCCATTGGAAAGATAAAGACGTATTGTTGGGTGGAATGTTCTGAATTGTATCAGTCTGAGCAGGATTGGCAGCACTCTTTTCTGCTATCCTTCTTCTTGACAAGTAATGGGCAACGAGCTATATAAAACATGGTGAATTTTCATTCATATTAACGTTAATTTAATTAGAAGGAAGGAGAGAAAATCATGAAAAAAGTTCTTGTTTATGGAGTTGCGTTTGCATTTCTTTGTACCACTGCACTGGTTGCTATTGCCAGCGACAAAGGTCCTGCTGAGATGACTCTGCAGTCAACTGTTGATCCTGCAAAAAAACCAAAACCAGTACTTTTCCCCCATGCCAAGCATCAGGAAAAACTGGAATGTGCCGATTGTCATCATTCCAAAGGTGATGATGGAAAACAGGTTGCCTACACAGAAGGCATGAAAATCGAGAAATGTGAGTCTTGTCATAATAAGGCTGCGGGAATATCAAAAGACGTCGAGACATTTAAGAAAGCTGCCCATAAAAACTGTAAGGGTTGTCATAAGGAAACAGGTAAAAAAGAGCTGACAAAATGTGCTACCTGCCATCCAAAGAAAAAGTAATATTTTTCAGATAGCAATCTGTACAAAGGCTATTCCCATCTGGGGATAGCCTTTTTTTATTCCCATAGTCCAAAGAGAGCGAGTATTTTTTAACATCATAGCTGGTTCTGCGTTATATAATTGTGTTACAGTCTGTTCTCAAAGAGAATAGTCATGAAGCTGCCACGGATTTGTGGTATAAAAAGAACTGTAGCCAGCACCGTCCCTGATAAAGGGAGAAAAAACAGCATTCTCGTCTATGAGCATTAGAAAAAAATTCCTCATCACTATTTTCTGTCTCACGCTCTGTCTTATTGTCATATTCTATGTCGTTATCTCTTTTGTTATATATGATAATTTTGACCAGTTAGAGAGAAATATGGTTATTGACAGTCTTGAGCGGGTGAAAGTGACTCTCAAGTCTCAGACTAAGGCCCTGGATGCATTAGCCCATGGCTGGGCCAGCAGTGACGAGACCTACGCCTTTGTAAAGGATCATGACAAAGAGTATATCGCATCTAAAATTGCTAAAAATACCTTGAAAAGCCGTGCTAATATTGATCTGCTGCTCATTTTGAATACTAAAGGACGTCTGGTGCTCGGGGTAACCTTTGACAAGGAAAAGAATCAGACAAAAGACGTGGACCCCGAATTGCTGCGTACCATCGTGACGCGGAGAAATTTTTTCGAGTACATGTCTCAGCATAGTGGCAAAAGTGGTATCATCCAGTTTGGCAACAAATGTCTGGTTATCGCCATCAGGCCTATTCTCGACAGTAATGGTAAGGGGCCTGCCCGTGGGATTCTGGTCATGGGGCGAATTTTGAACACGGAGCGTATTGCCCAGCTCCAGAAACTCACGCTCACTTCGGTGAATTTATATCCGGTTCATAATATTGATCCAGAGGCCGTGGGCGCTCTCTATGCACTTCTTTCCTCACAGAGTCCGTATCACATAGCAGCTGTTTCTGATGAAATTGTAAAGGGGTATACCTTTCTTGACGATTTGTCAGGCAATGCGGTGCTGCTCCTTGCCATCAGTGTTGAAAGGCGCGGCCATCAACAGAGTCAGAAAACAATATTTTTTCTCCTTTATGCGATTATATTTATCAGTTTTGTGTTTGGGCTGGTTTTCTTTTTCTTCATCGATATTATTATTTCAAGGCGGTTAACAGCAATTATTTTTGCCATTAATCAGATTGAGAGGAGTTCTGACCACGGCCTGCGTGTGAAAGAAAGCCTGCTTGACGATGATCTGGGAAAGTTGACCAAGTCCATAAATAAAATGCTGGATGCCAACGAATCCCTTGAGGAGTACAAGGCCAAGAGTGAAAAGCTTGAAGCGCTGGCCACCTTTGCCGCTGGTGCAACCCATGAACTTGCAACGCCCCTGGCAACCATAGCCATAGCGTCTGGAGAAATCCTTCACGATTTACAAGATAACAATATAATAGAAGAGGATCTCCATGACGATATCCTTCTTATTCGTAATCAGGTAAACAGGTGCAAAGAACTGTTGTATCAGTTAGCTGCTGGGGCCGGAGAACATATGGGGGAGGAGATTATCTCTTTCTCGATCAGGGAACTTATTGATGATGCCCTTGTTATTTTCGATGAAGAGACAAAAAAACGCATAGAGATTAATATTCAGGTGAGTGACCAGCTCCTGACCATGCCGGTGTTGAGTTTACGCAGGGTGGTGCGTGGATTGTTGAAAAATAGCATTGATGCCTCGGCTCCAGATGAAAATATTTTTCTCTCCTGCCATGAAAGTGAATCACAATTTATCCTCACCATCCGAGATCGTGGGGAAGGTATGGACGAGAAGACACTGAAACATGCCTGTGACCCGTTCTATACAACAAAATCACCAGGAAAAGGGACAGGGTTGGGCCTGTATCTTGCCCAGTCCCTGGCCAACCGTTTTGGCGGAGCGCTGCAGATATCTTCGGTTTCTTCGGTGGGGACCACTGTCACGTTAAGTTTTGCTAAGGAAAGAATTTATGTCGGACTCAGATAGTATTTTACTTGTTGATGATGAAGACTTTTTCAGGGAACGACTGGTTAAAGCCTTTACGAAAAGGGGTTTTTCCGTCTGCCAGGCCTGTAACTATGGTGAGGCCTTGGAAATGATAGCAAAGCATCTGCCGTCCATGGCAGTGGTTGATTTGAAAATGCCCGGGAAATCGGGGTTGGAGGTTGTTCGTGATGGCTTGAAAATCCATGGGGAAATGAAGATTGTGGTGTTAACCGGATACGGTAGTATTGCGACAGCCACCGATGCTATTCGCTTAGGGGCCTATAGTTATCTCCCTAAACCAGTGGATGTCGGTGGTATTTTGAAAGCTTTTTCCAGGGAACCTGATCTTGATATTCAGATTGAAGTTGAAGATATCACCCCTCCCTCTCTCGCTCGTACTGAGTGGGAACATATTAACAGGGTGTTGTCCGACTGCAATGGCAATATTTCGGAGACCGCAAAACGATTGGGTATCCATCGAAGAACGCTGCAGAGAAAACTCTATAAGTTTCCACCCCAGAATTAATCGACCTTTTCTCTGAGAGTTCTTTTTTTCTCACAAAAAAACTGTTTGTTCACCAGCAACGGTTTTTCTTTAAAAAAAAGAGTACCTGTCTGAATTTATAGTATTTATTTAGATTGTCCTCAAAAAGTCACAACCAACTGTTATTGTAGAGTAAAGACTTTAAAAAGGTAGTACACTATGCAAGCATACAGAGCAATACTCAACAAAAGGCTTGCACATGATACGTTACAAA
>JALSMA010000005.1 GCA_026988015.1 Desulfobulbaceae bacterium
TCCCCGCAGTTTACGTTCACTGCCGCACAGGCAGCTTAGAAAGCCAGTGGTTTCCTGTATTTCCACCATTTCATCGTTCACTGCCGCACAGGCAGCTTAGAAAGTTACAGAAGGAGGCCAGGAGCTTATAGAGATGTTCACTGCCGCACAGGCAGCTTAGAAAAGATAGGAGTCTATTTCCACTCCAGCATCCTCGTTCACTGCCGCACAGGCAGCTTAGAAACTGCCTAGGGTATCTCGCGAGCACCATATAATCAGTTCACTGCCGCACAGGCAGCTTAGAAATGATGTGAGCGTTGCAGAACATAAGGATTGCGCGTTCACTGCCGCACAGGCAGCTTAGAAAGGTCAACATCATCCATTAGCCAACCACACCGTGTTCACTGCCGCACAGGCAGCTTAGAAATTCTCGTGCTGTCCTGCCTGTCAACTAGTGTCTGTCCAGAAATAGTAATTTCCGGCCGGCACGATTCGGCATTAATTCTCAAATAGTATTTCCTCTAAGAAGCTTTCTCCATTATTTTCCCGCAAACTCAAGAAACTTATCCCCTGGAGCACGTTTTCAAAAAAAGAACACACCTCTCCCGTATAGCGTCACGCATGGGTCTCTGGAAAGAAATCAGGCCAGTTGTTTGCGGGCAATTGTCAGCAGGTTGGCTGACACCATGGAGGCCCACACATAACTTTTGAAGGAATCAAATTCTTTCCATGTACACCGGTCAAGACCGAAGCTGCGTTTCAACCAGGAAATGCCCGACTCAGTGCCCGCACGAAAGTTCCGCAGTTGTTTGTATACCCAATTGCTCCGACACATATCTTCCACAGCAAGCCCCCGGCCTTTGGAAAAACAAATATCCTTCAAGCCTTTTTTGTCTTTGGCACAAACCAGATTCTCTTTTGAAGCGAATCCCCCATCAAGGCACACCTTGAGCGGGTATTATCCATACAATTCATTCTGTCGATCCAGCATCATTTTCGTCAATGCCGAGTCAGCCGGGTTGCCCTCAAGGATGACACAGTCAAGTATCAGGTTTGAAGCACCACCTGTCAGGCAAATTTTATGACCATAATAGGTGTCACGCTGATCTTTACGGATGATATCGGTATGAGGCTCAAAGATGGAAACAGTTTTTTCCTGGGCTGGAACAGAGTCATCATCAAATATCCTCTGCTTCGCCTGGCAGACAACCTGACGTGCCAGAAAAAGGAAATGCAACAGATGCTCCCTGGCTCGACCGACATTTCTTTCGCTCTGCGCCATTTTTGGCGTTCTGGTACCCAGGTTTCTTTTCTTGGCCCAGCGGTAATTATCGGCAAACGTAAAGCTCAGCCTTGGTACTTCTATCTTCGGCCGTTTCATCACTCTGCCCAACACGCGGACGGCATCAAAAAGCAGATCGGAATCGTAGATGCATGGATGTTTGATTCCACCACGGTGCAGCCAACCCTAGCTTTACGCCCTTTTTCAATTCCAGCACCGTCAGCATACTCAATCAGGTTTATATTGATTTGCTCCTAGGTGCCGTCGGATACAGCCTTAATACATCGCTGCAGGGTCGACTTCCTGAACGACCTGCCGAACCCGATCCTGCAAAACCGACTATAAGCCCTTGAGTCGACAAGGTGAAAAGAAAGGTACGGTAACTGTATCCTTCCATCTGTTTGATAATAGCAGCTCGTAGAACCTGCTCGGCTGTCATACCCCTGGCTCCAACTTCATTAGTGTCAGGGCCGCCGAGATCTTGTAATACCAGATCGTATATACTACTGTTATTGCAAAGAATCTCGCTGATCCTTGCCAACTCTTTCGCCTTGGGGGTGATCAGGGGTTACCTCTACAAGGGGTAACTACTGAATGCGTGCTTTTCGCATCGTTTTTGTGGCTCCGGAAAATTATTAATCATATAATTTTGGCGAGTTACATGATTACCTGTTAGGGTTCCTTGAAAAATTAAAAGTTTATTTGTCGCACATTTCTTTAATCAAATAGTGCAATAACAGCATGTTATGCTAGGGCTGAGACATTCATTAACCTATTCTCGTATGGAGCCTCAACATGAGACAGCTTGGATTTCTCGATTTTGACATTTGCCTTGATCGCATCGATAAAGCAGGTGACCCATTGGTTCGACTTGACAATACTGTTGACTGGAAAATATTCCGCCTACTCTTGAAGAAGCGAGGAGCAAGCCCAAAAAAATCGAAAGCAGATGCCAAGGAGTTTGACGTCGTTATGTTGTTTAAGATTCTGATACTGCAATCGTTGTATAATCTTTCTGATGAGGCACTGGAATCTCAAATCCTTGATCGCTACTCTTTCTCTAGATTCCTTGGACTCCATGCTGCCAGTAAGGTTCCGGATGCAACAACCATCTGGCGTTTTCGAGAAGTTGTCTTGGATAGACACTAGTAAATTATTTTTATATCTCAACTTGCAGTGGAATGATTGTCACTCATACCTCTTAATGTCTACCAAATTTGCTAACCCTCAATTATTCATTGGAAGATACAAGTTACGTTAACCCGTTTTTTTTATTTACAGACAATTTGTTGACGATTTACATTTTACCTGTTATTAATGCTTACAATAACTATAAATACCCCTTTTATTTACGTTATAAAATGTTATATAGTAGAGTGAAGGTCTCCTAGTGGAATTCAGAGGTCCTGAAAAAGATACATGTAACAACCATCCATCAGGGTTATTAAGAAAGGTGGTTGTCCAAGATAAAAAATTATTCCAGAATTTTTGCTGTAGTGAAGCAGATTCAATCCAGTTTTGACAGCAAAACTATTAAAGGGTCGTAGGTCGTGTTTTAACGATCCGGTTCTATTACACAAAGGTTCTTAAATGAACCAACACAAAGGAGCAGTACAAAATGGCAGAAGGAACAGTTAAATGGTTTAATGATTCAAAAGGTTTCGGTTTTATCGAGGAAGAGGGAGGCAAAGATGTCTTCGTTCATCATTCAGCAATACAGGGTGATGGTTTCAAATCTCTCGATGAAGGCGCTCGAGTGACCTTTGATATTGTTGATGGCCCCAAGGGACCAGCCGCTGAGAATGTTGTCAAACAGTAATACTCTGTTTGATAATTGAAAAAAGACCTCTCATTTTGCGGGGTCTTTTTTTTTGTATTTTTTTTTATTCACCCCTGCCCCCTCTTTTGCGGACGATGGGTATGCAATGGTCGTCTTGAAAAGAGGTGAAACTTTTCTTAAAACATACCTGATTGTGAATTTCAGGCTTACACTTCAGCAAATCACAAAAAAGATCACTTCGTTGTCAACGATTCGGATCAAAATTTAAACCATTAATAGGAAAAACTCCTTGGCCAGAACAAATTATTCATACGAAAAGCGCCAGAAAGAATTGGCAAAGAAAAAGAAGAAAGAGGAAAAAAAACTGCGAAAACTTGAAAAACGAAAGGGTTCCACTGAGGAAAAGGAGGATATTTCGCAGTAGACAGTTGTACTCTTTGAGGGGCATTTATCGAATCCTCCTCCATACTCCAATCAGCTGTCGAGAATACCCCATCCCACAGCTCTCCATATCACTCATCCGAACTAGCGAATATCTTTTACCCCAACCTTTACTTTTTGTTAGACAGGTTACGATACGTCCAGCCCCCAGAGCTCCCCTCTGCCACCCGCTTCGACGGTGCTATAAAAACAGGACAGCCACCCAAGTAAGTATATATCCCACAATACGCATATAATTTATGGCAATAGTATCGGATAATATTTACATTTCTCGCAAGTCCACTTATCATAAATAAAGATTCCTGGAGCCTACTATATTTTGCCAGTACCAAAAAGTCGGGATACCATTAACTGATGGCGTCGTAAAAACTCTTCATCTGCTTCGTTGCTGCTTTTTTTTGTTCGCTTACGACGTACCCTAGTAGGCTGAAATTAAACAAAGAATATGCGCCTCACATCTGAAGATTTTTACTTATCCATCTATCAAGTGACCTTTTTTCGAGACTGTCATTAACTGAAGGATCCAGAAAAGAACCTAAATAATTTCCTGCACCTGACCGAAAAGAAAAGGAAAAAACCTACTTTTAAGAGCAGCCATCTGCCACTTAACCACCCAGGAGCAGTTAAGACCATTATATGCAATTTTGTACAGACTGTGGAGGAGTTCTTAACCTCTTTGGCAACGATACATCAAGCCTGTGTTCTTCATGCATCCAGCACAGGAAGAAAGCACCACCCCCAAAGACAGTCACCCCTGAGCAGGGCGATGGCATTCTTGCCGAATCGATTCTTTGTGTCGAAAACGGGAAAATAATTTTGCGTTCAAAGGAAGGCTGGCAGCTCTGGAGCGCACCAGTTGAAAGCCAGACAGAGCTGGCGTCAATCATGAAAGGAGCAAAACTCATTTACAATATCCGCAAAAGGCGTAAAAAGAAAAAGTGAGCGAGATCAATTAAGTTGATACATAAACTGATAATATCCTGCAATCAACGATCAATCGATGACGAAACAGCCTGTTTTTTTCCAACACGTTGATCCAGTACCTCATATCCATTGCTTCAAAGGAAGCTGTGTACACCGGTATCCAACATGTCGGGGGAGTGAGCATTACTTTAAACATACCTGGTTACGAATTTTATATGATACTTTCAATCCCCCGTAAAAAAATCACCCACAAATCCATCACGGACTCAGAGATATGAGTGTCACCATCTCCATAGGCTCCGGAAAAGGAGGTACAGGGAAGACAATGCTGCTCTGTAATCTTGCCTTACAGCTAGCAAAGAAAGGCAAAAAGGTCTGCCTTGTAGATCTTGATATCGGTGGAGCCGATGCTCACCTGCTTTTTGGCCTCTTTGAGCCAAAATATTCCCTCACAGACTTTTTAAATCGCAGCGTTGCCACCCTTCAAGAGACCATACATACCTTCTATGCCTTCAACGGTCTACAGATAATCCCGGGTACAGGAAACACCCTGCAAACCGCCAACATGAGTTACCAGGAAAAACAGCGACTGTTACGAGCCATAGGTCAACTCGATGTTGATGTTATCCTCATTGATGTTGGGGCAGGTACCAGCTATCACTCCCTTGATTTCTTTATGTTCAGTGACATTCAGATTTGTGTGACCATGCCTGAACCCACTTCAATAATGGATTTTTACAGTTTCCTGCAACTGGCAACAATCCGAAAAGTGCTCAGCAGTTTTCTTTCACACAGCCAAATAGGAATTGTCCTGAAAAAACAGACATTCTCCTCGATTACGGAGGTTTTTGATCTTGCTGAAAAAACACAGACGGGTGCAAGGCTGAAGGCTCAAGAGGCATTACGGTACTTTCATCCGCTGCTTATCGTAAACAGGGACATCCCTAACACCAAACTCAACAAGGCAAAACTGAAAAAGCTAGTGGCAAAATACCTGGGAATCGACATTCCAGCGCTTGGTGAAATCCCGGAAGACCCTGCAATCAGAGATGCCCTCAAGGCCTACATGCCTGTAATTGAACTTAGTCCAGACGCACCATCTTCGAGGGCAATAATAGAAATTTCAGAAAAAATTGATAAAATCACAGGACTTTTCAGTCGATCCACAACACCTCAAGCCTAGCCGATAGACCGCAAAACATTCATATTCTCGTCACAAGAATTGATTTTTTTCACCTCATTCCCGTTCACAGCTTGACAGAATATTTTTTATTAAGTATTTTTCTTTGTTTTGCAACTGTATTTTTACATACTGTTCCCTGTGGGAATACTAATTTAAGACAGACACATGGCGTAATTACCCCACGTTTTTCAGGGTTAATCACCTGTTTTCCCAGGAAAAACCAAGAAAATATAAAACAACTGATATGTTTGACAATTTAACAGACCGCCTGGAAGGAGTCTTCAAAAAGCTCCGGGGTACCGGTAAGCTCACAGAAGAAAACATCAAAGAATCCATGCGTGAAGTCCGCATGGCTCTTCTTGAGGCGGATGTAAACTTTCAAGTTGTTAAAGATTTCATTGCCCGAACTACAGAAAAGGCTGTTGGTCTAGAAGTCACAAAAAGACTTTCTCCTGGACAGCAGATAATAAAGATTGTCCACGAGGAACTTGTGGAACTCCTTGGTGGCACCACTGAACAGATACGTTTAGACGGTCGTCAACCTGTAACCATCATGATGGCAGGGCTTCAAGGATCTGGTAAGACAACCACATCCGGTAAACTTGCCAGGATGTTAAAGGCAAAAGGCAGAAAGCCTTACCTGGTCCCTGCTGACATATACCGCCCTGCTGCGATTGAACAGTTACAGATACTTGGAAAAAAACTGGATGTTCCGGTTCACCCCTCAACCACTGACACGAAACCAGTTGAGATCTGCCGTCAAGCATTGCTTGCAGCCGATAAGAACGGCTACGACACACTCATCTTTGATACTGCAGGACGCCTGCATGTTGACGAAGATCTTATGGGTGAACTCAAAGAGATTCAACAGGCCGTACCACTTTCCGAGGTACTCTTTGTTGCTGACTCTATGACCGGCCAAGATGCTGTCACGGTTGCAGACAAGTTTAATCAGGATCTTGAAATCAGTGGTGTCGTTCTCACCAAAATGGAAGGTGATGCCCGTGGTGGTGCCGCTCTTTCAATAAAAAGTGTCACCGGAAAGCCTATCAAGTTTGTTGGTATTGGTGAAGGGCTCGACGCACTTGAGATATTCCATCCTGATCGTATTGCTTCAAGAATTCTCGGTATGGGCGATGTTCTGACCTTGATCGAAAAAGCTGAAGCAGTAGTAGACAAGAAAAAAGCAGACAAACTCGCTAAAAAGCTCAGACAGTCCACTTTCACCCTTGAAGATTTCCTGGACCAGATCCAGCAGATCAAGAAAATGGGCTCCCTGGACCAGATCATGGGAATGATCCCAGGGATTAACAAACTGAAGCAACTGAAAGACGCTCCGAAACCGGATGAGAAGGAACTGGCCAAGACAGAGGCCATTATCCGCTCAATGACCAAAAAGGAACGCAAGAATTACATGATCATCAATGCCAGCCGCAGACAACGAATTGCTGCTGGTTCTGGCACCTCTGTTACCGAGGTAAACCGGGTAATTAAAAGCTACTCGGCAATGCTCAAAATGATGAAAAAAATGCGTGGAAAGCCTGGTCTGGTGACAGGAAAGAAACGAAGAAAAATGCCCAAGGGCATGCGTAGATAACAATAAAAGATAACGGCATAATGCCCGAATCATGGCACACTTTCGTGGGCCAGCAAAACCTGAGGATACACCCGCAAATGGCAGTTAGAATTCGTTTAACAAGACTTGGCAGAAAGAAGAAACCTTTTTATCGTATCGTTGTGGCTGACGCAGAATGCAAACGTGATGGTAAATTTCTTGATGTTATTGGTACCTATGATCCCCTCAAGGATCCCGTTGTCATCAAACTTGACAACACCAAACTTCAGGACTGGCTTGGACGTGGTGCTTTACCCACAACAACTGTGAAAAGCATTCTCAAAAAAGCTCCAGCAGCCGAGTAATATATTATGCAGGAGCTGATCACCTATATCGCCAGATCACTGGTAGATAGTCCTGATGATGTACAGGTAACTGTCACTGAAGAAGATGATACCATTCTTGTGGACCTGGCCGTCGCCAAGGATGATCTTGGAAAGGTGATTGGGAAACAGGGCAGAACAGCAAGGGCCATGCGCTCCCTGCTTTCTGCTGCTGCTGGAAAGGAAGATAAAAAGTCCCGCCTTAATATTCTGGAATAAGTTCCGGAAAAATGGCTGACAAACTTTCTTTCGAAGCAGAAAAATATGTACTGGTAGGTAAGGTAACCAAAGCTCACGGAATTAAAGGTGAGCTTAAGGTTCGCTCCTTTTCCGGGCAACTGGACAGTATCACTAGGCACAATCGCCTATTGCTTGTCTCCAGACAGAACAGCGAACCGAAACCCTACAAGGTAGAGCGTGCCAGAACTGCAAACAAAGAAGCACTGGTATTGCTTGAAGGGGTGGATAACCGTAACCGTGCCGAGGAATTCTGCGGCCTTGAGGTTCTTGCTTATAAAGACGACCTCCCTGCCCTGGCAGCTGACGAGTTTTATCTTCATGAGCTCGAAGGGCTTCTGGTACAGACTGAAGATGGCACAGAAATAGGAACCATAGATGCTTTTTTTAACAACGGGGGGCATGATATTCTCGTTGTCGTTAGTGGAAAAAAAGAGACTTTGATTCCACTGGTTCCCGGGATGATTACAGCAAGAGATGATAACAAAGTGACTATAGCACCACCACCCGGGTTGCTTGACGTAAATGCAGACAAGAGTATCAGGGGAGATAAACCCCATGATATTTGACATAGTAACAATTTTCCCAGATCTCCTTGATTCACCCCTGAATGAGTCCATCATTCGACGGGCCCGGCAAGCAGAACTGGTACATATAAACATCACCAATATTCGTGATTTTGCCACAGATAAGCATTCTATGACCGATGACCGGCCATTTGGAGGTGGCGAAGGAATGGTGATGAAACCTGAACCCCTAAGTGCTGCTCTTGACACAATTAAAGAGCGTAACGGTTCCGGTCGGGTTGTACTGTTAAGCCCTCAGGGAAGACAGTATAATCAGGAAATTGCCCGAGAGTTGGGGCAGGAAAAACATATCATTCTTATCTGCGGACGCTACGAAGGCGTTGACGAACGCTTCAGAGCAGCAAATATTGATGATGAAATCTCCATTGGTGATTACATTCTCACTGGAGGAGAACTTGCTGCCATGATTATTGTGGATTCGGTCAGCAGGTTATTGCCAGGTGTTCTTGGATGTGCTGATTCTGCCGTAAAAGATACCTTCAGCAGGCAGTTGCTAAAACATCCTCAGTACACAAGGCCAAGGGTCTTTAATGGCTGCGAGATTCCTGAGGTACTTCTTTCAGGAGATCATGCCAGGATAGAAGAGTATCGTTTTCTGGAATCTGTAAAACGAACGTTGGAACGCAGACCTGATCTCATACGTAAAGAGTTTGGATCATTTAGCAAAAGCGAAGCCAAGCTCTTGAGAAAACACGGACTCTACGAGAAAATAAAAGCTTTGGGAACAAGACAGTGAGTAATGACCAGAGCGGCTTGGATATTGTCCTCATTCACCACCCTGTGGTGAACAAGATTGGTGAGACCATTGGCTCTGCAGTTACCAATCTGGATATCCATGATATTGCCAGAGCAGCAAAGACATATGGGGTGGATAACTACTATATTGTAACGCCCTACGAAGATCAGCATAAATTGGTTATGGAGATTCTTCAACACTGGAAAAGTGGTCATGGAGCCACATATAATCCGGCAAGGGGAGAGGCTCTTGAAATGGTTAAATTGGAATTTAGTCTTGAGGGTGTGATTGAATCAATCAGCAAAAAACGTGGCTGTAAACCTCTGTTGATAACCACCAGTGCCAAAGTGCAGGAAAAAAGTTTAGGCTACGAAGAGGTGCGTGCCAGGATTGATCGCAAGAAGCCGATACTACTCCTTTTTGGCACAGCACATGGCTTGGCACCAGAGGTCATGGAAATGACAGATTATTGTCTGCCACCAGTCGGTGCAGGAACTGGTTACAATCATCTTTCGGTACGTTCAGCAGTGTCGATAATTCTCGACAGGCTGCTCAGCGTCCCGGAAAATGGTATAGCAGCATCCTGAAAATGGATGTTAAATACATTTTCAACTTTGAACCATACATATAAAAAAACAACTTTAAAATTTCAGATAGGCTGACACCACATTTTCACACTTCACCAGTGTTATTTTTTGGAAAATCCTATCATAAACTGAGAAACAACGGAAACTATCATGAGCACAATTATTGACAGACTTGAAATGGAACAGATGCGTCAGGATCACCCTGACTTTCGTCCTGGTGACACTGTAAAAGTATACATTCGCATCATTGAAGGCGCCAAAGAGCGTGTTCAGATCTTTCAGGGCGTAGTAATGAAACGCAAGAAAGCTAAAATGGGTGCCTCCTACACTGTTCGTAAAATTTCCCATGGTGTTGGTGTGGAGAAAACTTTTGCACTGCACAATCCCAGGATTGAGAAGATTGAGGTTATAAGCCGCGGGCGTGTTCGTCGCTCTCGCCTTTACTACCTTCGTGAGAGACGTGGTAAAGCAGCACGTATCCGCGAGCGCGGCATTGTGCGCTAAAAAAACAGCCCCAAAGAAAAAAACTCAAGATCAGTGTGGTCAGCAGCCACTCTCACTGTTTGATCTCCCCCGGGAGGATAACTTCTTTCTTGAGCGCAACCTGCAGCAACAGGGATACTCTGTTGTTGCAGGTCTTGATGAGGTTGGCAGGGGTCCCCTTGCCGGTCCGGTTGTTGCCGCTGCAGTTGTTCTTCCCGATACCTGTCATCATGCGCGTTTTATTGACTCCAAAAAACTCACTGCCAAAAAGCGTCAGGAGATTTTTCTATATCTCCATGAGATCCCCTGCCTCATCGGTATTGGCATTGTATCTCCCAAAACCATAGATAAAATCAATATCCTCCAGGCATCCCTGCTTGCTATGAAACGCGGTGTTGACCAACTCTCCGAACATTCCACAAAGCCCGACTTCCTGCTGGTTGACGGAAAATTTCCAGTTCCACTTATCACTCCGCAACAGCCACTGATTAAAGGCGAAACCCGATCTGCCTCCATTGCTGCAGCATCCATTGTAGCCAAGGTCACCCGTGACAAGATCATGGCAGAACTTCATACCCAATATCCGCACTACAACTTTATCAAAAATCAGGGATACCCCACCAGAGAACATCGAAATGCCATCCAGCAATATGGTATATGTCCCCATCATCGCCTCAGTTATAAGGGAGTAAAAAATCTTGACTAAGGAACGTATTACCCTTGGAAAGAGAGGTGAGGATCTGGCAGTATTGTATCTGAAGGAACAGGGAATTGATGTTAAAATTCAAAATTACAGGCAAAAAACCGGGGAAATTGATATCATAGCTCAGGATGGTGATTGTCTGGTTTTTGTGGAAGTAAAAACCAGAAAGAATCTGGCCTTCGGGTTACCATTTGAAGCTGTCACCAGAAAAAAACAGGCCCAGCTCACGCGAGTTGCCATGGATTACATCAGTCGGAACAAAATTTCTCAGCAGGCAATCCGTTTTGATGTGATCTCCGTCCTCATGATACATGGCAGAAAACCACAGATTGAACATCTCACAAATTGTTTTGAGGCGGTACCTTGGTAGTGCAGCAATACTCAAAAGTAGTACCCATAAATGACAAACGTGTAATAAAATCAGAAACAGGATTGTCTTGTAAAAAAACTTCATATCCGTGGCACGGATATTTCTTATCTTTTCAACGTGCTGAAAGCTACGGTAACAAAATAAGAAATTTATACCCCAAGGGCACCCCTGAAGGGCACGCAACGAAAGGGATGATGATTTCTTACGAGCCCATCAATACTCACTCACTATGCTGCCAATAGCTGTTACCATTGGATGTCCCTCCGGAATCGGACCAGAGATCATCCTGAAATATTTCTGCTGCTCCCACAACATGCAGCAGCAACCGCCAACCGTTGTATCAGGCGACATCGCTGTTCTGCAACATTATGCCGAAATACTGAATATCAGCGCATCCATCATCCCTTGGCAACCTGGCAATCCTGCCGGATACGAGCGAGGTCTCATTCCAGTTTATGAAACTTCCACACTCCCCAGAAAACATATCGTGCCTGGAAAATACAACTCTGAAACTGCAAATGCTATGGCCACGGCCATCACTTCTGCAGTCCATGGCATAGAACAAGGAATTTTTTCAGCGATCTGTACCTGCCCCATATCCAAAGAGGCACTACAATGCAGCGGCTACCCTTTCCCTGGCCATACAGAAATGCTCGCCAAACTCACCGGATCCCATAAGCAGGTAATGATGCTGGCAGGAAGTTCTCTCCGAGTAACCCTGGCAACTATCCATTGCAGCATAGCACAGGTGCCTGAAAAACTTAGCCAGAGCACACTTCTTGAACTTTACCATGTCACCAGTGAGAGCCTGATCAGAGACTTCAATATTCCTTCACCGAAAATTGCAGTTGCAGCACTCAATCCCCATGCTGGTGAAGCTGGAATGTTTGGTAACGAAGAGCAAACACTCATCAGCCCTTCCATAACAAGAGGGGTACATGAGGGAATCAATCTCCATGGCCCTTTCCCCCCTGATACTATCTTCAACAAAGCTGTGAAAGGTGACTATGATGCAGTCATCTGCATGTATCACGACCAAGGACTTATCCCCTTCAAACTGCTCCATTTCAAGGATGGAGTTAATGTGACACTCGGGCTCCCTATTGTCAGGACATCTGTGGATCACGGAACGGCCTATGACATCGCTGGAAAAGGTCTCGCCACTCCAGAAAGCCTTATTGCCGCCATTCAACTGGCTCAAACAATAATTACAAACCGAAAAAGGCATATATCATGACGTCACAGAACAGCCCAGGCTCCCTTATTGTCTTTGAAGGAACCGATGGTACCGGGAAATCTACCCAGCTCGACCTTCTACACTCTGTACTTCAAGATAAGGGATTTGAGGTGGTTGCCACCCGGGAGCCCACCGAAGGAATGTACGGAAGACAGATCAGGGATCTTTATAATAATCGTAAAAAACTCAGCCTGAATGAAGAACTGGAACTGTTCCTGGCAGACCGAAAAGAGCATATAGACACTCTTGTCACACCTGCTCTGGCCTCAGGAAAAATTGTTCTCTGTGATCGCTATTACCTCTCAACAGTAGCCTATCAGGGTGCTGCGGGCCTTGACCCTTCAGACATACTCAAACGGAACAATTTTGCTCCTGTACCCGACCTTGCCCTTCTCTTGTATGCCCCTATACAAACTGGAGTTGAGCGTATAACAAAAGGCCGCGGCGACACCTTAAATGATTTTGAGAAAGAGGACTATCTCCAGAAAGTGGCCCGGCAGTTTGAACAGTTAACCCTTCCCTGCATCCGGAGAATTAATGCCTCCGCCTCAATTGATGCGGTTCACAGAACAGTTCTGAACCACGTCTTGCAACTCCTCGAAAAATGATGCTATTACCTAAAAGTCCTTATCCTCTGTTCGTCTGTGTCCTTGTCATGCTGCTCTTCAACGCTTGTGCACACATCAGTCCTGAAGGAGTTAATATTACAAGGCCCCAACCCATTGTAGATGAGGAAGACCAATATCCTTCTGCAGAACACCCGGACAGTTCCTGTTCCTACTTTTATTTTCTCTGGGGAACACATGCCGAAAACAATACACGCTACAGTGAGGCTGAAGAGGCTTTTGAAAAGGCACTGATCTGTGATCCGGAATCCCGCTATATCATCCGCAGGCTCCCTATTCTGCTAATCAGGATGGGAAACTATGACGGAGCTGCCTCATGGCTGCGTAAAATCATCAGGAAATACCCGAAGGAACTCCAAGACAGGCTCCTGCTTGCACGTATCTATATTCGCAATAATGAAACAGAAAAAGCCATTGGACTTTACAATGAACTCATCGCCATGTCACCAGACGATGAAACACTTTTTCTTCGGCTGGGCTTCCTCTATTCAGAACAAAATCAATTACAAGAAGCAGAAAAAATATTTCAGCAGGCTCTCAAGATCAATCCTGAATCCCTGTTTGCCCATCTCTATTTTGCACGATTATTGGCCCAAAAAGGTGACTATCGTGAAGCGGAACAGTGGTACGAGAAAACGCTTGCCATCAACTGGTCAGCAGAACTTGCTTATGAATTTGCTTTATTTTACGAAAAACAGAACGACTTTTATAAGATGAAGTCCCTGTACCACACAATTTTGAAAAAGGATCCGGGAGATATCCGTGCCGGACTCGCTCTAGTCCACACCCTGCTGCTTCAGGACAAGGAAGATGAAGCGCTGCAGGTTCTCTCAGAGTTAAGAGGATATAGTGAGGATCCAGTGCAGATCGATATCATAACTGCAAGACTCTATCTCCGTGCAAAAAAACTTGATCAGGCCGCTGCGATACTAAAGCCCATGGCACTGGAGCAGAACGACTCTGAAGCGACCTATATGCTTGCGGTAATCTACTACAAGCAGGACAAAAGCAGTATGGCCATGGAATTACTCACTACTCTTAAAAAGGGAAGCAATAAATTCGAAGAATCACTCTATCTGCAGGTTCGGATCCTCATGGAAGACGGGCTTGACAGCCAGGCTATCCATATTCTGAAAAATGCTATTGAAGATGAGGATATTGCAACGCCCGGACTCTATACTCTACTGGCATCACTTTATATGGAAAGAGAGCAATTCCAGGAATGTGCGGCACTGCTGTCTAAGGCTCTTCTCAAACACCCCGACAATGCCCAGATCTACTTTGAATATGGCCTTCTCCATGAAGAAACCGGCTCACGCCAGCAGGCCATCATCGCCATGGAAAACGTTCTGAAGGTCAACCCTGATCATGCAGAAGCGTTAAATTACCTGGGCTACACATGGGCAGACAACAATACAAACCTCGTCCAGGCTCTGGAGTATATCAAAAGGTCAATGTTACTTAAACCAAACAACGGTTATATTCAAGATAGTCTTGGTTGGGTTTATTTCCGAATGGGAAAACTGGATCTTGCCAGGAAAGAGATACTGAAGGCCCTTGAACTGGAGCCGGAAGATCCAAACATCCATGAACACCTTGGAGATATATACAAAGCACAGGGTTTTCCCGATAAAGCAGAAAAGTCCTATAGAAGGGCTCTCGAACTGTACCAGGACAGCAGCGACGAAACTCGACTGTTAAAGAAAATTAATGCTGTTCAATAATGACAATCTCCCAAAAAGGTCAATTGAGAGATGACTAAATAAAAAACTTCAGATAGGAAGTGCGTATTTTTTGTTTGATTTCGGCGTACTAGGCTACGTCGTAATTGAACAAAAAATGCAGAAACGAAGCGGGTAAAGAGTCTCTACGACGCCATCAATAATGTCTGGAACATTATCGGTATTCCCCCACAGGAGTGTGAGTTGATCTTCCTTACAACACTAAATCAATATGTTGAACGGTAACCACTATACCATTAACATGACTTCAAGAAGAGGCCTTGCCAAAACAAGGAACCTTGTTCTGCTTATCATCTCCATCGCTGCGGCTTCACTTCTCAGTGCTTGTGCCACCCCACGCTGGTCTGAGATAGCTCTTGATGAAGAAGTTCAAATAACTGATATTGTGTATAGGATGCAGGAAGAAAACAAACTCTGCCCCAACAATCTTGATGCCGAGGCCACTGTTTTCTGGAAAACGCCACTCTCCAGTTCTGGAATCAATGGTTACCTGCAGCTTCGTTCTCCCTCCTTTGTGAAACTCATCATCAACAGTCCGCTTGGCATGGTGTTATATGCCTTTGCAAGTGATGGGCAAAGCTTTCAAACCCTGGATATCAGCCAGCGTCGTCACATCAGTGGAAACCTGCGAACCCTTGCCATTCGTAAGAACGTGCCGGTTATCCTGGCACAGGGTGATCTATTTGCCTATATCATTGGCGCTCTTCCAGCAGAACCACTGAAAATCAGGAAAATTACCAGAGACAGTCGTGACCAGACTGTCTGGCTCCAGCTCGACCAAACAGGTAGGAATAAAACCTCTGACAGCCGATGGCTCCATCTTGATATTCACAAAAGACAGGTTCTAGGTTACCTTTTTCTGGATAACGAGGGCTCAGTGATTGCAGACATAACTTATAAGAAAATGGATACAATGCAGAACAGCTGTATTAGCCCTGAACATACAACCTTGATAACAGGGCTGCAGTGGGGAACTGAAATAACACTAAAACTCAAGGATATCAGAACAGATACCCCTTTTGAAGATGCTGATTTTTCTCTTCCGGTTCCTGATAACTACTACAAACAACTCCAACCCTGACAGCTCTCCGGGGGAATCTCTTTGGAGTCACAGAACGAACATCGAAACACCGGGTAGACCGCCCAATGTCTTCAGGGGTTATTCCAGTTTCATTTTATCAATGGGATCATAAGAGTTTACTATAATCACAAAGAGATCATCCTCTTTGAAAAAGACCTGCTGTAAATCATAATTCTTGTTTGGTACCAGTTCCAGGGTCACCCGTATCCTGTCCCCATCAACCAACTGCTCAACTTCTATTTTTTCTATGTATTCGCCTTGAATCTCTTGGGTTTTGTTGACAGCATCATCAAGTCTTGTTCCGGAAAACTCACAGATAACAAGCGGTGTCCCCTCTTCTTCCCCTGTGACAACTGGAGGATAAAAACCGTTCAGCTTAAAGAGAACCATCTCTCCCTTGTTGGAAGTATTCTCATAGCTGACATCAAGGAGAAGCGGATCAACAGCAGGACTCAGGGATTCGACAGAAGCAACTTCCGATTCAACCTCTGCAGGTGTTACTTCCTGTTCACTACTTTTTTCCTCTTCAATTTTTTCTGTAACAACCTCCTTGGCCACAATCACCGTATCAGCAACGATCTCCTCCTGCTGAGGAATTTCAAGATCCTCTTTTGCGGGATAGTCCGCAGGAAAAAGCTGAATGGTAAGTATATTATTTCCATCATCAAACTGCTGATCAAAATTAAATTCACTACCTGCGGCAAGATCTATCACCACCCGGGTTTTATTGCTATGGCGCCCCATGCGGATTTTTCGTATCATCTTACCATGGGCATCAATGGAAGCTGGCACACCTCTTGCCATGCGTGTATCAAGAAAATCAAAAACAACACGCGGATTTTCACCTTTTAACGCAAACACCTTGGGTAACCAAGGGCCATTCAGATGAAAAATAACTGCCTCTACCCGTCCATCATCTTTTTTAAAATTCACCTTTTCTATCACCCCATCTGCAGCATGCAGTGACCCGCAAAACAGAAAGAGATAAAACAACACACCCAAAGAAAAAACAACTTTACGACTTTTCATAAAAGATACCTATGTAACCCTCTATTTTTTAAGGAACAAATCAGATACTTTCTTGCATACCTTATCCCCTCTTGTAAAGTCAACCTATTTTCAGTAAATGACTAGCATGGAATACAATAACCCCCCGCTTCTCAGCCGATTTACTGCTGATCAAGCCGGACCTCACAATCAAACAGATGCCCCCATGAAACAAAACTTTGAGCAGCGCGAGACACTTCCTTTCGTTAATAAACCAGGACGTTACCTTGGACACGAGTATAACTCCATTGCAAAGGAATGGGAGGAAACAACCATACATTGCGCCTTGATCTTCCCGGATTTATATGAAATCGGCATGTCCCATCAGGGCCTGCAGATACTGTATCATATTTTAAACAATGAGAAAAATATCCTTGCTGAACGCTGTTACTGTCCAGCCAAGGATATGGAGGAACTTCTGCGATCTCGCAACCTGCCCCTCTGTTCCCTTGAAAATAATCGCCCACTAAAAGACTTTGACCTCATTGGAATAACCCTGCCCTATGAACTCTGTTACACCAATATCCTGACCATCCTTGACTTGGCCATGATTCCTCTGCATGCGTCCGAGCGTAGCGAAGAAATGCCCATTATCCTGGGCGGTGGATCATGCAGCCTGAACCCGGAACCAGTGGCAGACTTTTTTGATGCAATCCTGTTAGGTGATGGAGAAGAAGCCATACTTGAGATAGCAGACTCCATTCAAAAAAGTAGGAAAGAGAACCTCTCCCGGGCAGATCTCCTGGAACGACTCGCTATAATTCCCGGTGTTTACATCCCATCCCATTTCCAGCCAGTCTACAATGAAGATGGTACTATACAAGCAATAAAAGTACTGAATCCGGCCAGCGATACCATAACCCGCCGCGTGCTCAGTGACCTTTCTCAATTTGACCATCTTCTCCACCCCCTTGTCCCAAACTCAAAAATAGTTCATGACCGACTGGGTGTCGAGGTGGCACGGGGATGCACCAGAGGCTGCCGTTTCTGTCAGGCCGGAATAATCTACAGGCCGGTGAGGGAGAGAAGCCCTGAACAGATATTTACACTCGCCGAAAATGGCATTTTGAACACCGGATTCAATGAACTTGCTCTACTCTCACTTTCTACTGGTGACTATTCATGCCTTAATTCTGTCCTGCCACAGCTTATGAACAGATTTGCAGACGAGGCAATCTCCGTATCCATGCCTTCCATGCGGGTTGGCACCTTGACCCAGAAGCTCATGGACCAGATCAAGCGGGTCAGGAAAACCGGATTCACCCTTGCCCCGGAGGCTGGCAGTGAGCGACTGCGCCGGGTTATTAACAAGGGTATTACTGAAGATGACCTCCTCGCCACCTCCAGAGATGCTTTCGGACTTGGCTGGAAAGTCATGAAACTCTACTTTATGATTGGCCTGCCCACTGAAACCGAAGAGGATATTGACGCCATTGCCGAACTTGCAAAAAAGACCAAGCAGATCGGAAACCAAGCCGGTGGTGGTGGACGTCAGCAAATCAATGTAAGCATCGGAACCTTTGTTCCGAAACCACATACCCCTTTTCAATGGGACGCCCAGATTCCCATTGATGATAGCAGGGCAAAGATATCACGTCTTAAAAAGATACTCCCACGAAAAGGTATAAACCTGAAATGGCACGACCCGGAACAGAGTCTTCTTGAAGGTGTTTTTTCTCGTGGGGACAGGCGTCTGGCAAAACTTCTTGAAACTGTCTGGGCCAAGGGGGCACGCCTTGATGGCTGGTCCGACTACTTTGACCTTTCCCAATGGCGGGAGGCTGCTGAAGAATGCTCTCTGGTACTGGATGATTTCCTGCGCAAAAGAAACTTGGATGAAATTCTTCCCTGGCAGCATCTCAGCAGTGGTGTTGACCTTTCCTTCCTGAAACAGGAGTTGGAAAAAGCTCACCAGGAAACATACACCCCTGACTGCCGTTATCACGCCTGCCAGAAATGCGGCCTCTGTGATTTCAAAACCATTAAACCCATTGTCATTGACAGAAAACAGGAGATGGGAGATACCCCCCTGATCACCCAGGGCAATCACCAGAAAACTCCTTTACAACACACCCCCCAGGGACAACATTTTTATTACACTGTTACCTATTCCCGCCTTGGAGATATCTGCTACCTCGGCCACCTGGAAATCCTCCAGATAGTCTTTCGCATTCTGCGCAGGGCACAGATAAAAACTAATTTTTCCCAGGGATTCAACCCTTCTCCCAAGGTCTCTTTTGGGCCGGCCATGCCCGTGGGAACCCAGAGCGTGGCTGAATATTTCATAATGGACCTGCCGGATCCCCTTGAAGACCCGACGGAAACCATGGCCCAGATGAACAAACAGATGCCCCCGGGATTGAAAGTTCTGGAGATCAACCTCAGTAATGGCAAAGTTCCCCAGGAAGTTGTCAGTTCGTATAAGATAACACTGCACCCCAGCCTTTCGGCTGAGGATCTGTCCTTGATAAAAGCATTTCTTGATACTGAACACTTCACGTTAAAACGAACAAGGAAAGGAAAAATAAAGGAGATCGACTTTCGCCCGATGATCCAGGAGATTACTGTCCTTGATGATGGCAACATTACCCTTGAGCTTATCAGCAAAGCCAGTCAGGCCAGTGTCAAGCCACTAGAGGCTGTTAGTGCAATTATCGGAAAAGACCAAGCTGAACTCCTGGCCTCTGTCGTTATAAAAACCGGATGGAAAAAACTGTAACCAGCCAAGGAGATACGAGTTTTTTCAACACACCTGATTGTACATTTTGTCCTTGACATTTCAAGATGTTATCAAAACAATAATTACAAATCCGGCACTGATTCAAGTAACTAATTCTATTGCCTCAACCCTTCCCCTTATGGTACGGGTGTGTATACATTTTTAATCAGTATCCTGAACCCGTCACGAATTCAGGAGTGTGGGATAACGCTATACCATCCCCCATTTTTCAAACAAGGAGAACACCATGACAACCAAAAAGATTATCCTTCGCGATGATGAAATGCCAACCCAATGGTATAACGTAGGCCCCGACATTCCAAATGGCCTATTACCCCCCCTTGATCCGGAAACAAAAGATCCGATGGGCCCTGAAAAACTTGGTGTTATCTTTCCCATGGCTCTTCTTGAGCAGGAAATGTCCGATAAACGCTTCATTGACATTCCGGATGAAGTCCTTGACGTCTTGAAGATCTGGCGCCCTGCCCCTCTGGTACGTGCCAGAAGTCTTGAAAAGGCACTGGGAACAAAATCCAAGATCTACTTCAAAAATGAAGGCGTATCTCCGGTTGGATCTCATAAACCAAATTCTGCAGTTCCCCAGGCATACTACAATGCCAAGGAAGGAATCAAACGCCTGGCAACTGAAACAGGCGCCGGACAGTGGGGCAGTGCCCTCTCCTTTGCAACTCAGAAATTTGGTCTTGAATGTAAAGTCTACATGGTCCGGGTTTCTTTTGACCAGAAGCCATACCGTAAATCGATGATGCACACCTTCGGAGCAGATATTGTTGCAAGCCCAAGTATTGATACCAACATCGGACGCCAGATCCGTGAAGAATATCCAGACACCGCTGGTTCTCTCGGCATAGCCATTTCTGAAGCCATTGAAGATGCCGCTGGGCGGGATGATACCAACTACGCCCTGGGTTCTGTGTTAAACCATGTCATACTGCACCAGTCCATCATCGGTCTTGAAGCCAAAAAACAGATGGAGATTGCCGGCGATTATCCTGACGTAATCGTTGGATGCTGTGGTGGAGGGTCCAACTTTGCCGGTCTTGCTGTCCCCTATGTACCCGACTACCTTGAGGGCAGAAAGATCCGCTTTGTCGGGGTGGAACCCGCGTCCTGTCCTACTCTTACCAGGGGAACCCTTGCCTATGATTTTGGTGACGTCGCTCAAACCACGCCACTTTTAAATATGTATACCCTGGGCCATGATTTCATTCCTCCTGGAATTCATGCAGGCGGTCTGCGCTATCATGGAATGGCACCTATTGTTTCTGCAATGGTACGTGAGAAAATAATTGATCCCATCAAAGTCCATCAACTTGAATGCTTTGAAGCTGGTGTTCTTTTTGCAAAAACAGAAGGTATAATTCCTGCGCCGGAAACCTGCCATGCCATACGCGGTGCCATCATAGAAGCCACCCGTGAGCTTGATAAGCCCCAGACCATTCTTTTTAACTTTTCGGGACACGGCCTCATCGATATGGGCTCCTATGACAGATACTTTTCAGGGGATCTTCACAATTACGACTACCCCAAAGAAGCCATTGAAGAATCCATGGCAAAACTGCCAAAGATATAACAAGCAGTCCGCTGTGCTGGCAGAACATCTTCAAAAACGACTCCGGGAAGCATATCGCTTGCCCGGAGCAGTTCTTCTTATCCTCGTCTTCATTGCTTTTCCACTTCAACTCAATGCCAGGGAAATACCCGAGCTGAACAAGCTGATAACAAACGGTGGCTACGCCCTTCATAAAAAGGGGAATACCCTTCTTTCAAAAAACCTTCGCACTACTTTCATCCCAGCTTCCACCATCAAACTGATAACCTCCCTAGCGGCCCTTGAAATACTTGGCCCTGATTTTCACTTCAGTACTGACATTTATCTTGATTCAGCAAATACTCTATACATCAAAGGATATGGGGATCCGTTTCTGGTTTCGGAAAAGATACTATTAATAGCAGAAAAAATAGCCTCATTCGGCATCACAGACATCAATAATATTGTACTCGACAGTTCTGCCTTTTCCTTGGAATATAAACAGACTAAAGGGGCCGGGAACTCCACGAACCCTTACGACAGCAACTCATCTGCCCTTGCTGTCAACTTTAATGCTTTACCCTTACAAATAGTACAGGGGGCAAAAATCAAGTCTCCGGAACCGCAGACACCATTTATTCCAATAATGGGTGTCATCGGCAAAGAACTCAGTTCAGGGTTTCACCGCGTTAACATAGACGCATTTCCACAAATAGGTTCGATCTCAAACAGTCTCACCTACTGTGGTCAACTCTTCAAAGCAATGTTGGAAGAGCAGGGGATTAAGGTAAAGGGGGGAATTTCCCACGAAAAAGTTCCTTCCGGGATACCTCTTTTATTAAGATTCAACGCCGCAGAAAGTGTCGCCGAGCTTGTGGAATCCTGTCTTTTTTCCTCAAATAATTTTATGGCAAACCAGCTGTATCTTGCCGTTGGCGTGGCCATATACGGCTTTCCGGCTACATGGGAAAAAAGTCGCCTCGCAATGAATGATTTCATTCAAAACAACCTCAAACTCAGCAATGACCAGGTAATCATGGTTGAAGGATCCGGACTTTCAATGAAAAACAGGGCCACTCCTGAAGCCATGATAAAAGTCCTCCGCAAGTTTCTTCCTTATGCAGCTCTTATTCCTGTTAAATATGGTGTTCGTATGAAATCCGGTACCCTCAGAGAATCCGGAGTATTTTGCTACGCTGGCTATTTCAATCGTGGCAAGAGAAAAGACCCCTTTGTTATTCTCCTCAATCAGAAACAGAATGGTCGAGATAAAATCCTGAGAATACTCTACCAACAATAAGTCCCCTTCTTCCATGTACCCTCCGGTAGTGGTGACAATTTTATTGACAACCACCCCTCTCACAAATCCGAAAAAAAAGCCCCACCTCCCCCCTCCAAAAAACAAATTAAAAACATCCATCAACTATACGACTAAAAAACAATGCATAATATAGAGACATAGCGTAATCAAAGACACCCACGTAGCATTTTAGCTGCTGTACCCATGAACAGAACTCTTTTTTGACACGAAACAACCGTTCAATTTATTTGCACCCATACAAAAGAAAGTCGAAATCTATTATCCCCGAAGCAACAATAATTTAGATGTTTATTTAAGAATTGGATCATATTTTGCTATCCTTTTCTCCAGACGAACAATTGTGCAAAGAATTTTGTCTTTGCATAAACATGGCTCTTTTATTTGGAGGAAGTATGAAGAATAAGATGGTAAAGTTTATCCCTTTTGTCATCATGGCATCATTCCTGATGACCGGA
This sequence comes from Desulfobulbaceae bacterium, assembly GCA_026988015.1. Classification (GTDB taxonomy): domain Bacteria; phylum Desulfobacterota; class Desulfobulbia; order Desulfobulbales; family Desulfocapsaceae; genus Desulfocapsa. The sequence goes on from JALSMA010000005.1 coordinate 23,011, forward strand.
TGTAATCAGAACACCAGCAATACCACCGCAGCAATCAAACCTGCAGTAACTACCCAGGCCCAAAAGCCTATGGGACCAAAGTACAAAGGAAAAATCTCTGGAAAATCCAACAAGGCAAAAAGCATATCTATTGTTGTTGGGAAAGATAAAGAAGCCAAGACCATCATGGTCAAGTTTGATGACAATACCAAAGGTGTCGAGCACGCTTCAAAAGGCCATGCCGCAATAATCTTCTATGAAATGAGAGATGGCCAGCCATGGGCCACAATTATCAAACCAAAACTGGCTAAGTTACCGCAGGATGTCACTGAAATCAAAACAGATGAGCTGAAATCACTCATTGACTCAAAAGCTGATTATACTCTCATCGACGCCCGTCCTGCGAAACGATACGCATCAAGTCATATTCCAGGTGCCATTTCTATCGACACCAAAGCTTATAAGGATAAGGCTGCTTCCCTGCTGCCAACTGACAAAAATAAGTTACTGTTGATATACTGCGGAGGTCCTACATGAGGCATGTCAACTAAAATCGCCGGTCTGGCGAAAAAAGATGGCTACACCAATATTCGCGTATACCTTCAGGGGCAACCTGCCTGGGTAAAAGCTGGCAACCCTGTATATGCAAGCAAGGGAAATATTGAAAAAGGTAACATTGTTCTCATTGATTTACGATCCGCCGAAAAAGCCAAAAAAAGTCGTATCGCACGTGCTATATCAATTCCATACAATACACTGGACGATCGCATTGAGGATATCCCTAAAAAGGCCCCTGTCGTTCTCTATAGCGACTCAGCTGAAGAGGCTGCTGACGCCCTTGAGGATCTCCGTGATGAAGGATTTAAGAAAGTTTCCCTCGTTCCTGGCAATTTCAACGGGTGGGTTAAATCTGGTGGTAAAACAACCCGTGGACCAATTGTTACTACTATCAACTGGACAAGAAAACTTGGTAAAGGAGAAGTCAGCAAGGATGATTTCCTGAAAGCAATCAATGGAGCTGATCTCAATGCCATTATCTTAGATGTTCGTACACCTGACGAAGCAGGAGAAGGTGGATTTGAGAACGCAATTACAATACCACTTGATCAGGTAGGTGCAAGACTAACCGATATTCCAAAAGGAAAGAAGGTTTACATTCACTGTACCACCGGAGCCCGGGCAGAAATGGCTGCAGAGGAACTCAAGAAAAATGGCTATAAAGCGCTTTTCCTGGTTGCTGAGGTTAAGTGCAAGGAAGGTGACTGCAGCATAGAAGACTAACTCTAAAGGACTACAAACTGTTTACACATAGCACTTTCCAGGCAATATATTATTGATCTGTTGTGATCACCCCCCCTCCACAGGAGGCGGAAAACCGCACCGTTTTCCGCCTCCTATGTTGTTTCTACAGAATGCTGTTGAGTGGGCTGCCGCTAAGTGAATTTTTCCCTCATGGTAAGCAGGTTCAAAGAAAACCGCATGCGCTAACAGCGTACACTCAGAAAGGAGACGAAAGATCGTTCCAAACACGCATGGTTTCTGATTATATAGAGCTTCCTCAATAAGTCATCCAGCTACAAGCTGAATGGATTTTACTGGCATGAGCCAGTCCGTAAATTTAGCCAATATTTTTACCAAAAGGGCCAATTGTAAAAATCCAAGAGTCTTTTTGAGTTGGACACAGCAAATCCTGAAG
>JALSMA010000006.1 GCA_026988015.1 Desulfobulbaceae bacterium
AAATAACTTTACACCTATCCTAATTATGGTATTCTATTGTGTGATTCTTCATTGTGAAAAGTATACCTGAGCCACTTATCAGGCCATCCACATATTCACATCCCTCTTCTAAAATAGAACCATGGAAACAAATGCTATCTTCAGATAATGGCAAAAGTCCCCAGGTTTCCCGGTGCCTCTCCTGCTTGTTTCCTGTCATCTTGTCTCTTTTGTTCTGCAGTCAAGCATACGGTGCAGCTAAAAAGATAGATGTCGTTGACAGAAGCAAAGCCAAAGAAGTAATCAAAGGTGAAAAACACAAATTCCCCCTGATAGATCAGGCAACTGAAGACAGTATTGATAAAGGATACGACCGAATTTCAAATACGGTTATCAGTGCAGCAACATGGCTCGACTCTTTTTTTGACAGCAACCGGTATACTGCCGAAGCAAACAGAACCAGAGCCCAGCTTAAACTTATGGCGGGAGTTGAAAATGATGGTGAGTTTGATTTTAACCCCAGAGTCAGGATACGGTTGCACCTTCCCGGCACCAAAAATCGTTTTAATTTCATTGTAACCGCCAACGACGATGAAGACTTTGAAGTGGACAGGGGGAACAATGCCCTGAGCAGCCGTGACAACGACTCAACCTTGTCCGGTGCCCTGCAGTATTTCTATAAGCAGACGGAAAGTATGAATCTGTCGGCCTCCGCCGGCATCTCCACCAGTTACGTTTACGCCGGTATCCGCTACCGGGGCTTATACGATTATGGCTCCTGGCAGGGACGTTTTACCAGTCGCTTACGCTACTACACTGACGACGGCTTTGAATCCAGAAACCGCTACGATATCGAGAGACAGGTTTCAGCCAACCTGCTCTTCAGATCCACCGTTGAGGCGAACTGGGAGGAATCAAAAAACGGCATCCCTCACGCCGTGATTTTCGCGATTTACCAGGTGGTTAGAATTGACCGTGCCATTGTTTACGACTGGGGAAATTACCTCGAAACAAGCCCCAGCTATCAGCTCAATGACGTTGTATTCCGCCTCCGATACCGACAACGTTTTTATCGAGACTGGCTGGTGGTAGAAGTGGCACCACAGGTGGCCTTTCCTAAAGAGTTTGATCGTGAGTTTACCCCGGGTATAATTGTCAAACTTGAAGCAGAGTTCGGGTATCAATCTTATCAGCAGCAGTTCAACAATATTTTCTCTTTTTAACCCGGCTTCTTCTCCAAAACCTGACCGCATAAAAAAAGCGGACTCAAACCACATCCAGGTGAGTCCGCTTTTTCACAACCTTCCTTCCTTCAAGCCGTTCTTCTGCATCCGTGACGACTTCATGATTGTTCTTTCAATAAGATAATGAAATGCAGTTATAAATCCACAATCACGTGTATTAGAAGAAATCACAAAACAGGGTATTCCCCTGTATGATCATTTCTTTCTCGTTGAAAACATACGACTTTTTCAATATAGTACGTATAATAACCATCTCAATCCTCGGGAACAAACAATGATCATCACACTGACTAACCAGAAGGGCGGCTGTGGAAAGAGTACCGCAACCATGAATCTTGCCCTGGGAACAGCTGCACTGAATTACAAAACTGCCCTCATTGATGCAGACGAACAGAGGAGCTGCCTTGATACCCTGCAGGAATATCCCAAAGCAAACCTCAGCTTATATGAGGCTGGCAAAGACATTGGGGATCTTGTGGCCACCTTGAAAGATGATTTCCATTTTATCTTCATTGATACCCCGCCACACAGCCACCATATCATGCATAAAGCCATGGCAGTATCTGATTTCATAATCATCCCCCTGCAGGCCTCACCCCTGGATATCCATTCCGCCAAACGCACCATTGATGCCTGCCAGAAGGTACAGGAAAAAGTGGACCGTGAGATACCTTGCTATTTTCTACTCAACAGGGTGAACCCGCGAACCAAACTCAGTAAAGAAATCGGTAACTACATCCGTGAGCTCTACACTGTGCCTCTGCTTCAGTCTCGGCTTCACAACCGGGTTGCCTACGCCCAATCGCTTATGCATGGAAAATCAGTTATTGAACACAACCGCAGCTCAGATGCGGCCATGGAGGTAAAGAAACTGTTAAAAGAAGTTCACCGGATCTTTCAAAAAGACTTGAAGAAATAGACGATGAGGTGCGATGGATGACACCAGTACCGGTATACCTGAATCCATGAGCGTTCGATGATGCTGGAACCTACTCTCCTTCTAAATCAATAAAACAATACGGGTCCCGGTGCAAGCCTACATCAAGGCCGCTTGACTGAATGACCGCCTGGCACCCGCCGCAGACGGGACGAATCTTACAACCTCTGCATTCCGATGGCCCCATCCGGTATTGCTCCGCTACCTTTGACTTGTAGAGTTCCAAAATAGTCGCCTGCAATACATTGCCAATGGGCGACTGAAATTTACGGCAGGCATGCATATCACCATTTGGTAGAATGGAGCAGAAATTAAAGGCAGCGCCACAGCCAAAACCAGTACAGCCTCCAAAGGGTTTTTCCTGGTTATCCGCTTTTATTATGTTGATAAGATTATCCTTTAAAGCCATCGTCGGATTCGACTTTGCAGCCTCCAGATAATCATGCAGAAATACCTGGTACTCTCTCTTTTCCGCCGTAGCGAGAGCAGCCCCCTCTCCCGTCTGGGAGAGCCGGTTAAAGGTGAAAAGATCGACCTTGCCTCTGAGAAACTCTGCAAGCTCCAACACCTGCCCCATATTTTCCCTGGTCAAGGTAAGCATGACCATGGAATAGATGGAAAGATCATCCAGGGTTGCAATAAATTCCACTATTCGGTCGAAGTGCCCCACTCCTCTGATGGAGTCATTATGTTCAGGCAAGCCCTCCAGGCTCACCTGATAAAAAGAAAGGGGATGAATATTTTGCAAAGATTCCAACACCTCCCGACTGGTTGGGTTACCAAGGATTGCAATGTTGAAGTTACGATCTGCTGCCTCTTTATACAACTCCTCAAAATGAGTGTACAGCAACGGGTTTCCACCGGTAAAGGTCACCTGACCATGCACGTTCTGCTCAAGTACAAAATCCCTGAATTGATCAAGTATAGTTATCCCCTGCTCCAAAGTTAAAGGAGATATTGTTGATCTGTCATAACAGTGTTTGCAGTGAAGATCACAGGCCTGAGTCACATGCCACTGCAACGTAAAATAATCAGAGTGAAGATGGCGCCTCCAGTCAGCTGTTCCGGCCTCAGGATAATGGCTTGCAGTACGTACAAGTTTTGACGGAGGTGCCAGAAGAATTCCACTCAAGCAGGCATCTTCTACAGCTGCATCCACGGTTCCTATGGCAACTCCAGCCTCTTCGGCCACCGCATGCCTGTCCAGCCCCTCTGTTAGCAATTTCAGGGCAAGAAGCTGTAAATCTGTTGCCGGAACAACCCGTATGGCTCCCTCGTCCGGAGTCTTATAGACAAGCACAAACTCCTGACCTTTTTCAGGGACATTTTTCTCTTCTTTACCATGAAGATATTCCGGAAGATGTTGCCACCCGGTTACCACAAGCGACAGGGTGGGATTAATGCAGTGCGCTTCTCCCTGTTCAGGCCGGGAAGGTGCATCTACCCCTCTTAATTCCTCACGAGCCTCTTCAAGACGCCTCAGCTCAAATTTCCATGCAGACTTTTCACACGTTGCCATTCTATCATCCTTTATATCAATTGGTCAGTTCTCCTGACCGATACAACAATTAACAAAATCCTGAGCATGCCAAAAAAGATCAGAATATGGTATTAGTTATTCCTGAAAATCTGTAAACATTCGACGATAATGTGGCCTGCTCTTTTTTGAACGACTTGACCATAGTGCAACATATCAGAGATTTTCACAAAGCAGTCACAGGCTCAAGATATTGCTATAATAGCACACTATACGTAAAAACTGACAAACACAAACGGTAGAACATGAATAATATCAAAAACAGCAGCCATCCCTGTGCCTTTCCACAGCTTGACCCGGAAACCATACTCAACCTCGTTGAAAGCGTCCTGAGCCTCTCCTGCAACAACCTCTGCCGACAGCTCAACAGCTACATTAATCGTGTCTACGAGCTTGAGACAATCGATGGCCAGGGCCTGGTGGTAAAGTTTTACAGACCCGGCCGCTGGTCAAAAGCAGCCCTGCAGGATGAACATGATTTTCTCCTGGAACTTAGTGCTCAGGAAATTCCGGTTATCCCCCCCCTGATATTACAAAGCCAAGAGACCCTCGGGGAGTATAACAATTTATATTTCAGTGTCTTTCCGCGTTGTGGCGGGCGCAGTTATGACGAATTCGATGAAGACCAATGGCTGGAGATTGGACGGCTGCTGGGACGCTGTCACGCTGTTGGTGCCGTACATCCTGCGCAAGACAGAATAACCATGACTCCAAACCACTCCACAAAAGATCAGATCGCTTTTATTCTGGAAAGTGATGTTATTTCTCAACAGCATCTTGCCACTGCATTTTCCACACTCTCCCAGGAATTACTCTCCGAAATAACTCCTCTGTTTGAGGAAACATCACTTGGCAGAATTCACGGAGACTGCCATTTTTCAAACATCATTTACCGACCAGGTGAGTCCTTTTTCCTGATCGATTTTGATGATATGGTTATGGGAACCCCCGTTCAGGATCTCTGGATGCTGCTGCCCGGAACCCCGCAGGAATCCCTCCTTGAAATTGACCTTTTTCTGGAAGGGTACGAAACATTCACCCACTTTGATCGACGCAGCCTGCGCCTTATAGAACCTCTTCGGGCCATGCGTTTTCTCCACTATATTGCCTGGTTGACGCATCAATACGTTGCGGATGGCACTGCTCCCATCGTCCCCGGATTTAGCTCTACAGAATACTGGAAAGCAGAAATTGCAGACCTTCAGGATCAATTGAAAAGGATACGAAAAACTGACAAGGCACTGGGAAACATGATGTAGTAACTTTCCCTGTCGAAATTTTTATTCGATTTACACACAACACAGACCTGGACTACAATTACCTTAAATTTTTTCATATATTAACCCTCTGTGGAGTAAGCAAATGCGTAACATATTCTTATTTTCCCTCTGCCTTTTCACACTTCCTGGCTGCGCTGATTACAACAGCCCGAAACTGACTCAATTTGAGATCACAGAAGAGACGGTTCTGGACAAAAACACGAAACTAATGTGGGCCAACAACGACAATAAAAACAATTTAAACCGCCAGGAAGCATTGGACTACTGCAATTCATACAGTGGAGGTGGCTTCAATGACTGGCGTATGCCGACAATATCTGAACTCCAGGGACTGATACAATCCAAGGTTGAGGGAAAAGGCAAGGTGCTCACACTCAGCAGCAGTCTGGTCTGGGCCTCTGAAACAGATGACTCAAAAGGTGCATTCTGTAACTTTAAATCCCAAGGTTGTTCATGGATGGAACAAGTAATTTCCATATCATTGCGTGCCCTCCCGGTACGTGACACTGAGGCACAGGATGAGTTTATTGCAGACAGCACCGTCCCCGAAGCAACGTTCACTCCGATAACCAGACCCCAGACCGTAGAACAGAGACTACAAGTCCTTGATATGCTGCGTAAGCAGGAACTTATTACCACCGACGAATACAATCAAAAAAAACGCGCTATTCTGGATGAACTTTGATCAACAGAACCCAGGCCCCACTTGTCTATTCCTGGAAGGAACCCCTGAAATTACTGTTCAGGCCTTCCACGACCTGAACAGGGACATGAATCCTGAATTTGTCCATGTCTTTCTGGACAAACTTGAGCGGTATGCCGCAAAACCTGACAGGGCACTTTTTCTTGCCAGATATCGAAAACGTTTTATTGCCTTTGCGACCATCATCAGCTACTCTCCCCCCCCAGTAAAAGTAACTGGAGCAAGCATTGAACTTCTCAGAACCTATGCATGCGGTACCGGACTTATGGTTCTCCCGGAATTCAGACGGCATGGGGTTGCCTCAGGGCTTGTCCAATGCTGGGAAAAATGGGCAGATGAAAAAAACAGAGATGGTATCTGGCTGGTGACTCGTCAGATGGCCCGCTGGTATCAGTACCATTTCCACTATTCAATACATGGAACACTGATCAGTAAAGGGGTAGAAAAAACGCTTCTTACAAAGAGTTTTATCTGAGTTTCCCCCAATAAAACGGCCTCCCTCATACCACATCTTGTATGAACAAAAGTCAGCGTACCTCATAGAAATAAAAATCAAACTGCAATATCAAGAAAATCGCCATTTTTGTTGACACTACGGGGCAAATACGATAGTACAATAAAATGAAGTAAAAATTTTTGTACACGTAGGTCATCACGTCACAGGAGTTGGTTTATGTGAAACTGAAAGTCTGAGTTGTGTTAGCTTTTTTTCTTATTGCAAAAAGGTATCAGGACAGACATCGACCACAGCTTTTCAGGAGGGCTGGGTCGCAACAATTAAAAGAGGAAGGAGAAAACGAGATGGTTAAAAAATTTTCCATGTTGGCTCTTGCTGGTCTCATTGCACTGCCTGCAGTAGCTTCTGCAAGCGGTGGAGCAAACGCTAATGATCTTGAGAGAAAAATCGAAGAATTAAGCATGCAGCTTGATCAGCTGAAAGCACAGATGGCTGAAGGTAAAGGTAGTGGCGGTGTTAGTCAGGCTGACTTTAACGACCTTACTGATACTGTTAATGATATTGAAGATCGTTCTGAGTCTTGGGATCTTGCTGCCCGCATAAAATTCTATGGTGATTTCCGCGCCCGTCACGACTACTACAATGCCGATAACATTGATGGTACCAGCTCCAGCAGTGATACTCTCTGGACCAATCGTTTTCGCCTGAACATGCGTGTCAAAGCTACTGAAAATGTAGAGTTTAAAGCACGTCTTGCCATGTATAAAGCTTGGGGTATGGAATCCACTCCTCAGGGACTTGGTGGTGGATACCCCATGTGGGATGGAAATTCCACCCGTCAGCCTTCAGACAATGCACTGCGTGTTGATCGTGCATTCGTAAACTGGAACAATATCGGTGGCGCTCCTATCTGGTTCTCCATTGGTCGACGTCCTACCACCGACGGACCTCCAGCACAGATTCGTATGGGTGCTGACGAGCGTATGGCTACTCCCGTCTCTTACATGGACTGGCCTTTTGACGGTATTTCCATGGGTTATGCCTACCGTTGGGGAAGCGATGCCATGGGAACCGGTCGTATCCGTTTCTGTTATGGACGTGGATTTGAGGATGGACTTGAAAATGACGATACCGATGCAAACCAGAACGACATGGACTTCGCCGGTCTGAGCTGGGATGTAATGAAGAAGGGAAATCGTTTCATCAACATCCAGTCTTTCATGGCCTTCAACGTCTTCAACTACCCCTCGTTCCAGAGCGAGTTCATCAACTACGCTGCCAGTTTCTCCCCAGATCAGGGTGGCTATGGCCCACAACTTGATACAGGTAATATCGTCCACAACTCTGTTGTCTACCAAGACAAGATTGCTGATGTAAATTTCTTTGCAGTTGGTGGATGGTCCATCACCGATCCTAACAGCAACGGTATGTTCAATGACTATGCTGGAATGGGTGCTGCTCAGCAGATGGCTGGAATGGGAATGTCCCAGGAAATGATTAATGGTGCTCTCGCCTCAATGGGGATGGAAGGAACTCCTCATACTGACAGCGAGAATGGTTACTCCATCTTCCTTGGTGCCCGTTATGATATCAACTCCATTGGCCTGAAACTAGGTCTTGAATGGAACTACGGTTCCGAGTACTGGATAGCCATGAATCCTGGTCATGATGATATGTACCTTGGTAAGCTTGCCGCCCGCGGTAATGTTTACGAAGTATACGGTATCTATGATCTGCCCGCCGGTGAAGCCATCTCCAAATATGCCAAAACCTTTATCCGTTTTGGTTACCAGCGTTATGAGTATGACTACGCAGGATCCATGGACTGGAACATGAAACCCTACGATCTTGATGATGCTCAGGAAGTTGCTTACCTGAATGCCTTTAATGACTACTCAGGAAGGACTACTGTTGAAAGTGCAGATCAGATCTATGTGACCTTCGAGGCATATTTCTAGGTCGTACTTGATTCACACAGCAGTATAAGTACAGTATCAAGCAGGGAAGTCTCCTTACATTCAAGGTGACTTCCCTGTTTTGTTTCTCACCCATCGTTTCATGGAAGTAACACATAAACATATGTCCGGAATATCCTCCACATCCGGATCTAAGTCTCTCCAGTTTTCCACGAAAAGACATGGCGGGGTGAGTGATCCCCCTTTCCATTCTCTCAATCTCAGTCACGGGGTTGGTGATAAGCAGGAAATGGTTCACCGTAACCGGTCAAGACTTAAAAAAAAATACTCAATTCCCATCCTCCTCTCTGCTAGGCAGGTCCATGGAGATAAAATTTTTATTGCTGACCATCCCTTACTAAATGACCTAGAGGTCGATGGATATGACGCTCTACTAACCAACATCAGTGGCATTGGACTTCTTATCCAGCAAGCTGACTGCCAGGGAATATCGCTCTTTGACCCGGTAGCCTGTGCTGTTGCATGTGTCCACAGTGGCTGGAAGGGGTCTGTGTTAAATATCCTCGCAAAGACCGTGTTTGCCATGAAGAGGCATTACAATTCAGACCCTGCTGACCTGCATGCCATCATCAGCCCCTCACTTGGGCCATGTTGTGCCGAATTCAAGAACCATCCACAGGAACTTCCATCTTCCTTCCTTGCCTTTCAGGTAAAAGAGAATTATTTTGATTTCTGGCAGGTTTCGAAAATGCAGTTACTTGAGGCTGGACTTCGTGACGAAAATATTGTGATCACCGGTATATGCACATCGTGTTCACCTGAGTTTTTTTCCTATCGTCGTGCCTGCCGTGCAGGTGACGGAAAAACTGGTCGCGGTGGCACAGTGATTGCCCTTCGCTAACACCTCACTCTACCAATTTTATTTTAGCATGCGGGTTCTCGTTGTTGAAGATGATAAAAAAATCGCCTCTTTCCTCCAAAAGGGACTCCAGGAGGCTGGATTCAGTGTCGATGTCTGCCATACTGGCACAGAAGGACTTTCCTTTGCACTGACAGAACCTTACGAAGCCGCTGTAATTGACATTATGCTTCCTGGCCTCGATGGACTCAGTCTCATCGAAAAGCTTCGTTCCAGTAATATTGACATCCCGGTTCTGATTCTCAGTGCCAGGCAGTCCGTGGACGATCGTATTGAAGGGCTGCAGAGGGGTGGTGATGATTACATGATTAAGCCATTTTCTTTTAATGAGCTTCTTGCCCGTATCCAGGCCCTGCTGAGACGCGGCCATAAAAATGTGGACTCCGGCGTCATCCATATTGGTGAACTTCAACTTGATCCCATAAGACATGAAATAAAACGCCAAAACAAGAAAATAGACCTACCTGCCAAAGAATATGCGCTTCTCGAACTGATGATGCGAAATCCCGGACGCGTCCTTTCCAAGACATCTATTCTTGAACGAATTTACGACTACGGTTTCGATCCCCAGACAAATGTGGTTGATGTCCTTGTCTGCCGTCTTCGTAACCGGATCGACAAGGATTATGACAAAAAATATATCCATACTGTTCGAGGAATGGGCTATGTCCTTCGTGACGAATAGCCTGCCCTCCCTGAGATCAGGTTCAAAAACTGTTCTTATCCTCTTCTTCTCCCTCTGGATCTCATCCGGCCTCTATCTTTTCACCCACAGCCTGCTGTTAAAGGGACAGATTAAACAACAGCAATTGGCTGGTGTGGACGCGGCCTTGGAAACTTTCCTTACTTCCAGCAACAGCTCCTTCGACTATTACCTCACTATCCAGATCAGCCCTCCGGATTCTATTGATTTTATACGCATTAGCACAGACAGGGATCAGCTACTGATCACTGACAACAAAAACATCCCATTTGCAGGTCTGGTGGATCTAGCCCCAGAGTCTCACGGTATCTGGGTGAGTCTCATAGATCCCGATTCCAGTGGTGACTGGATTCTCATCTCCCGTAAACTCGCTGATGGCACCATTATTCAGGCAGGCAGAAATGATCTCACCACTGGTATTGCCATTTATAAATCTGCAGTAACCACGGCCTGGCTGCTTTTTTTATTCTCTACCCTACCCTGTCTGGGCATAGCCCTTCTTTTACGGAAAATGCAGAAGAAACCACTCCATGAGCTGAGCTATGCCATCACCCAGTCCCTCAGACACAAGCATTCCAACTTTTTAAAACTTCGAAATAAAAATGATGATCTGACAGAGGTATGTCAAGTGCTCGATAAAACCTTTACTCAGAACAAACAGCTTATTTCTGAAATGCAATCATCCCTCGATAATGTAGCCCACGATCTGCGTACCCCTATGACCAGACTGCGTGCCGTTGCCGAGTACGCCTTGCAGTCAGACCGGGATGACCTTGAATTCTATCGCAATGGACTCTCAGACTGCCTTGAGGAATCAGAAAGAGTACTTTCCATGCTTGGCACCATGATGAGTGTGGCAGAAGCAGAAGCCGGCACCATGCGTCTTCATACCAAAAAAATATCTCTCAAAGATACACTCGATGATGTTATCAGCCTTTATCAGTATGTAGCCGAAGAAAGAAAAATTAAAATTTCCCTCAAGATGACAGATAGTAACGTCCTAATTCTTGCCGACAAAACCCGTATCAGTCAGGTCTGGGCTAACCTTATTGACAACGCAATTAAATATGGGCGCGAATCCGGAAAGGTGGTAATCACCGTAGAGACCGCAGGAGACCACGTTGCTATCCAGTTCTGCGATGATGGCATGGGAATATCTGGCTCTGAAATATCTCGAATCTGGGACCGCCTTTACCGTGGCGATCGCAGTCGCAGCAAAAAGGGCTTGGGACTGGGGCTCAACTATGTAAAAGCGGTTGTGGAAGCCCACGGCGGGAAAGTAACCGTAAGCAGCAGGATCCTGGAAGGCTCAAGCTTTGAAGTATTACTCCCGACTCCGACTGCAGCTATTTTCAGGAAAAATGAAATCACAGATCAGGGGCGCATGATCAGAAAGACGGATATCGGGAATGTTGAAATTTGAGGCCACTATTTCTGGACTGTGAAGAATAAAATCAAGGTTACGTTTTGGGGCATGACTGGGGTGCGAAGGGAGTCCTCCCTGGTTAGCATTTGCAAGTCCTGTTGCAGCAAGAAAGAGCTGAACTTCACGCTCACCTCCAAAAGTGTTGAAATCTCCTGCCACAATCACAGGTTTTCCACGCTCAGAAATAATACGGTGCAGATGCTCAAGCTGCTGCTGCCTGTGTTTGTACTTCAACGATAGATGTACGGTGAAAATACACACCTCTTCAAGTTCCACTTCAATGACCAGACGTTTTACCCCCTCATTGAAGTAATGAAAGTGATGCCGGATAATCTTTTGATTGGTCAAAACCCCGTTACCCTGCTTATTTAATACCGGGACCCTGTTGGCCAGTGAAGTATCTCCATATTTTGTTTCCACTACATGAAAATGATCCAGTTCCCGGGCGATGGCCTGAACCTGACAGCACTTGCGGGAACGGTAGGAACCGGAATCCACTTCAATCAAGGCAATAACGTCAGGATCAACAGTGCGGATAAAAGAAACTATTGCTCCAAGTGTGGTACCGGAATGTTTGAAAAATCCAGTAAACGGCAGGGGCAGGTGATAAGCAACACCATGCCCGGTTGCATAACGTATGTTATAAAGTAAAAAACGCATGAACAATGATAGCGGTTTCTGAAACTGATTGCAATCATGCCTTTTTTCTCTCCATTTCATGTGGTAGGATGAACACTATATAAAATTACTGCCGGACAGTACGATTACTCAACACAGGACTTCGACCATGACCACAATAAATATAGGATCACGTAAAAGTAAACTTGCAATGTGGCAGACAGACACCGTCGCCAACATGCTCCGGAAAAACGGCATGAGCACCAGCATCAGCTCCATGGAAACCAAGGGGGATAAAATCCTCGATGTTTCCATCGCAAAAATTGGCAGTAAGGGGGTTTTCACTGAAGAACTTGAAGACCAACTAGCTAGCGGTACAACGGATATTGCGGTACATAGTGCCAAGGATATGCAGTCCATACTCCCTGATGGTTTTGAACTGATAGCCTTTACCGATAGAGAAAAATCAAATGATGTACTCGTTTCCCGGATCAAGGATATCAAGCTTGACGACAACAGCAGGCCCATCCGCATTGGCACTTCATCCGTACGCCGTATTGCTCTACTGAAACACTTCTACCCCCATGTTGAAACTGTTGAGATGCGTGGCAACCTGCAGACCAGGATAAAAAAGATGGATGCTGGAGACTGCGATGCTCTTATGCTCGCCTATGCCGGAGTCAAACGCATGGACTATGAAGAGATGATAGTAAAAATATTTCCAGAAGATGAGTTTATTCCACCGGTCGGCCAAGGCTGCATTGCCATTGAGGCCGCACAATCACTGGATCCTGAAAAACGTGCCAAAGTCCGAGATTGCCTTAATAACCCCGACTCGGAAGCCTGTCTCCTTGCCGAACGTGCCTACCTGCGCACCATGGAAGGCGGCTGTTCCATCCCCGCCTTCGGACTTGCTGTGCTGCATGGGGAAACCCTTACCCTCCGCGGTGGTCTTGCAAGTCTTGACGGCCAGACAGTCTTAACAAAGACCGAAGAAGGCCCCAGAGACGCCGCCGATGCCATTGGTGAACGATTGGGCAGGTATATCCTTAACAATGGCGGCAAAGCGATATTGGAAGACATTAAGCGCGTTCAGGGTTGAGAAAAGCACAAACAGACCAAACCACTACCAGGTTACCCCAACTGATGAGTTCCAGTTAAGTGCCCTCTGCTTGTTGCAGTCCAATCCGTTAAACAAAAATTCCAGATAACCATTCAGCCACCATACGGAGTCTCCTAGCTCGCTTACCTTTCGTCCAGCCTGCTCCTCTCGAATTGCACAGGTACGCTTCGAGGCACCGAAAGAACAAATATAAGGCACTCTGTTACGGCCTGTGATTTCTTCTGTGTCCTGCTATTACGCTGAATGGCTGCAATTTCAGAAGTGAGATAGATAATAACAGATACTTGTCAACAGGTTTTCAGGTTGTAACCACAAAGAAAACACCTTGGGGCCTCGACTCATTCACGAAAATCATACCCCACTGACCTCCTCGTAGAGATATCAATCAGGCCGACGGGGCAACCTGCTCCACCCTTCAGAACCAAAACGCTCCATATTAAAAAATATCTTCCCAAAACCTTTTCTTCTCCTTTCTGTTTGTGATAGACTTTTAGCAGCATACTTATTGTTTTGATTTCAGCACGGAGGGAAAATATGAAAGGTTCCATGGTTAAAAGCTTTCGTTTTAAATTAATTGCCCCGGTAGCAGGTGCCTTGTTAGTAATGATTATCAGTGCGGTCACCTTCACAGTCATTATGCAAACCAGCAGCAGCACCCAACTCAATACAAAAGTTACTGATTCCTTCACCACCATTAACAAAACCATTGTCACTGACTTGAACGAGCTCTCCTCTCATCTCGATGAAAAACTGAAATTAATGCAGGAAAAAACCGCAGATGCCCTTGAGGAGTCTTCCAGTGAAGCCCTGGAAGAAACTGCCGGATCCGTACAACAAAGTCTTCGTTTAATTCGACGTCAGAGCGGCAACGATCTGGTGCAACTCCTGGCTCTGGTTGCCACCAATGGCATGATAACCAGGGATCTTGCCGCCTTGAATACTTATGTTCGCAGTGCTCACAATAATCCTGACGTGGTTTTTTTATTTTACCGTGACAAAAATCAAAAACCCCTCACCCGGTACATGAACCGAAAAAGCCCTAAATTAAAATCCATGCTGCCCGAAGGAAAACCGGATATTGGCAAAATCATCCAGGCAGGACGTGATGATCCCAATGTCCTTACCCTCACCAAGGAAATTAAATCTGACGGTGAGTCCATAGGCGATGTCACCCTGGCCATTGATATGACCCAGGCACGGGAACAGGCCATAGACCTCAAAGATGAATTTGATGATATGGTGGAGAGCAACTCTGAACAGATCTACGCAATCCTTGGTAAGGAATCCAAGGGTATCGCAAAAGACCTGCATCATGTTGTTGGCCTTGTCAAAGAACAACTTGCAGAAAATGCGGGTAAGACAGTTGCTGATATCACCGCAATGAGTGATGACCTTAGCAATCACACCAGAAACCTCTTTGTTATTGGCTCCATCATCGGCTTCATTCTGCTGCTTACCCTGCTGCTGCTCAATGCAAGATCTGTCCTCAAACTTCTTGGTGGTGAGCCGGAAGCCATGGTGAAGCTGGCAACACGCATTGCCAATGGTGATTTAAGTGACAATAAGACCGGCCAATCCGAACCCGGCAGCCTCCAGTCCGCACTGCAGGATATGACGATTAACCTGCGCAGCCTCATAGGAAACATCGTAACGGAAGGCCGTTCCCTTTCCGCCACCTCCACAGAACTGGCACTTGCTGCTGAAGATATGACAGGCGGTGCTGAGCAGTCTGCGGCAAAAGCTGATACAGTGGCAGCTGCCACTGAAGAGATGTCTGTCAACATGAGAACAGTCACCATGGCCAGCGAACAGGCGGCACAAAACGTGAATGTGATGGCCAATGCCATGGAAGAGATGTCTGCTGCCATTCAGGGAATTGCTGCCAATACTGAAAAGGCAAACAGTATGACCGGAGAAGCTGTGACACACGCCAGAAACTCTTCGGAGAAAGTACACCACCTGGGTAAAGCGGCCCGTGAAATCAGTAAAGTCACTGAAGTTATCACCGAGATATCGGAACAGACCAATCTCCTGGCTCTTAATGCAACCATAGAGGCTGCTCGTGCAGGAGAGGCCGGCAAGGGCTTTGCCGTTGTCGCCAATGAGATTAAAGAGCTGGCAAAACAGACAGCTGAGGCCACCGGTGAGATTAAAAACAAGATTGAATCCATCCAGTCATCAACCGACGAAACAGTCACAGAGATAACTGAAATCAGTACAGTTATTGACAGCGTCAACGAAATAGTCTCCACCATCGCCACAGCAGTTGAAGAGCAATCAGTAACCGCTTCTGATATCTCCTCAAACGTTAATGATGCAGCAAATGGAATCAGCGAGGTGAACGAAAACGTCTCCCAGGCGTCGATGGTTGCCGGTGAGATTGCAAGGGATATTGTGGATGTCAGCCAGGTATCCAAAGAGGCTCGTGAAAGCAGTGTACGCCTCCAGGGAAGCGCTGAGCACCTCAAAAATATTGCCGACACCATCAGTCGCGAGACCGGTCGCTTTAATCTAGGTGCCGCTTCCAGGCAGCCGTCAGGGCCCAAGGCAGTTACCACCACCCGTCCGCTGCTTCGCTGGAACGCCAACCTTTCCGTGGGACTTACCTGCATTGACGACCAGCACAAGGTTCTCATTGACCTGATAAATGAGTTGTATCAGCAGATGAATGCAGGAGCTGCAGAGGCAACCATAGGCAGAGTTCTTGCCAAACTGATTGATTACACTAAAACACACTTTGGCTTTGAAGAGGATCTGTTTAACAAGCATGGTTACGAAGAGACAGAGGCCCACATTAAAATTCACACAAAACTGGTCTCCCAGCTGGTGGATTTTCAAACTCAATTCAAGACAGGAAAAACCGATATTTCAGTTGAATTAATGGAATTTCTCAAAGACTGGCTGATTAATCATATAAAAAAGACCGACACCAGATATGGACCCTTCCTGAGAAGCAAGGGCGTGGAGTAAAACAGGTATTTCACTGTATCCGTGATGGCTGCCGTGGCAACATATACATACTGAAATACAGAATACGTTTAGCGGTCAGGTATGTTTGAAAAAAACATTCGCCTCCTCTCGGGGGCGTCCGCTGACGGACTCAGGATTTCTTCAGGCCGAATATCCCTTTTTTCTTTGATGAAAATGCGGGGTTGTACCCCTTTTTGCGTCGTCCCCGTCCTTTGGAACGGGAGGACTTCATATTCTCTGAGCGCTGAATCTCTTTTTTCAGGGGGCTAAGGTATAGATCAGTCTCATCACCACCGGTGATGGCCTCGCTGTAGAGTTCACAGAAGAGAGAGCAGGATTTAAAATAACTCTTTTTTCTGAGCCATTTGGGCCATGAGTTCTCTTTATGATGCGCCAGGAACTGAGGCAGACTGGCAAGAAGTGTCACCATCTCCTGCCGGATAGATCTTCTCAAGTTCAACTGCGCCCCAAGTTCCCTATCCAGTTCTTCACGGAGAATTTTTGAAAATTTAAATGCTGCAGCTCCTTTGAGCCTTTGATTCACCAGATCAAATCGTGCATTGGCCCAGGGAATAAGGATCAGCGCCAGAAGAAAATCATTTCTCAGGGTCACCCTGCGCGATTCCTTTGCCAGCAATGAAACACGATCTATAACCTTCACTAGGGATAAAAGCTGCTCCCGATAGGACAACTCCCCGCTGTCTGATTTTTTGAAAAGAGCTGTTCGGTAAATCGCAAAAATATCAAAAAACAGCTCTGAATCAAGAGCCAGCTCCAGCCAATCTGCAAGGGCAGCACTATGCAGATCCTTGAAAAACTCATCCCGAATTCTAGAAGGAGGACAAAGGCTGAGCTTCTCATGGTTGCTGCAGATGGCATCCCAACTTGCGGGAGCTATACTGAATCCCAGTCTTCCTGCGTGTCTGATGGCACGCAGCATACGTACCGGGTCCCTAGTGATCCGTCGCTCCGGCTCACCCACAAACTGAACAACTGATTTATCCAGATCCTCAATTCCACCCACATAGTCAATAATTGTGTTGTTCTCTATCTCATAGAAAAGCCCGTTGACAGTGAGATCACGCCGTTGCGCATCTTCGGCAAGGCTGCCATAGGTATTATTGGGGGCAAGAACAACCTCAGGTCCATCAATATCATACTCACTGAGGGAACGCAGGGTGGATACCTCGATCTCTTTGCCATGGAAAAATACCTGTACCAGCCGAAACCGCCGGCCGATGGTACGGCTGTTGCGAAAGAGTTTCCGAATCTGGCCGGGTCTGGCGTCGGTGGAAATGTCAAAATCTTTGGGGCATTTTCCAAGATAGAGATCCCTTACCCCGCCACCAACCAGATATCCGGCATAGCCGTTATCCCGCAATACACGAAGAACCTTCATCGCATCCCGATCAATCATGTGATGCCTGATGGGATGATCATCACTGGTTATGATTCTGGGAGTACTGAAAAAAGTCATGGCTGGTGAGAGCGTTCTCTTGGGGTATATTTTTATGCTAAGGGGTTATTTAAGTCTACGATAATGACTTGCCTGCCCCTGTTTGTCAAGGAACATGGCTCAAGCCAGAAAAGAGAACTGGAGCCCGTAGCTGTACTGTATCATCTAAAAACCCCTGAATCCAAGCAGAAAAAAGGATTTTTCTCAAACAGGCCCGCATCTTCTTGACATTTTACTGTAATTGCGTTTTATTTTACGGTTTTTGACAATGATTTTTTCTGGAGGAATTGTAGTGAAAATAAAGGCTCTAAACGGCTTTAAAGACATCGTACCCGGTGAGGTTGAATTGTGGCAAAAGGTGGAAGCCACTGCCCGTGATATTTTTGCACGCTTTAACTTCAACGAAATTCGGATGCCCATTCTGGAGAAAACTGAACTTTTTGCCCGTTCCATTGGTGAGGCCACTGATATTGTTGAAAAGGAAATGTACACTTTTGCTGATAAGCAGATCACCATGCGTCCTGAAGCCACGGCCTCCCTGCTGCGTGCCTATATCCAGCATGGCCTCCATGTCCAGAAACCCATTCAGCGCCTCTTTACCATAGGACCTATGTTTCGCCATGAGCGCCCTCAGAAGGGTCGTCTCAGGCAATTCCATCAGCTGGACGTGGAAGTACTCGGCACCCCGAATCCACGTGTTGATGCCGAGCTCATGGCCATGGGAGCCATGATCCTTGAGGAATTGGGAATCACCGTGAGCCTGGAGATGAACTCCCTTGGCTGTCCGATATGTCGCCCTGTATTTCGGGAAGCCCTGCTCAACTTTATTGACGACCGCAAAGACGCCCTCTGTGAGGACTGTGCTAGGCGCAGTAAGACCAACCCCTTACGGGTTCTGGATTGCAAAAATCCCACATGCAGGAAACAGGTTGAGGAGGCACCATCTATTCAGGAGCATCTCTGTTCTGAATGTGACGAACACTTCAACGCAGTGCAGGGAGGATTAACACAACTGAATGTGCAGTACAGCCTCAATAAATTCATGGTTCGAGGCCTTGACTACTATACTCGCACCACCTTTGAGTTTATCACCAAAGACCTGGGAGCCCAAGCAGCTGTTGGTGCAGGCGGACGCTACGATGGTCTCGTTGCAAAACTCGGCGGTCCCAAAGTACCAGGAATTGGCTTTGCCATGGGACTGGAACGTATTATTCTGCTTTTGCAGCAGCAGGAAGAATCAGCAGATAACACTCAGATTGATATCTTTGTGGCCGGACTCGGTGAAAAGGCGTCAGAATTGGCATTCCCCCTTGCCCACAAGCTACGAGGTGAAGGTCTGTTTACAGCCATGGATCATGAGGCGCGAAGTCTGAAAAGTCAGATGAAGCAGGCCAATAAAGTGAATGCCAGATATGTGCTGATTATTGGAGATAATGAGCTGGAAAAAGGTACAGCAGTTCTCAGGAATATGGAAAGTCAGGAGCAGCAAGAGATTGCTATCACTTCTTTATCCACTGAATTATTGAGCATTATCCTTCCTCATAGCACTGGTGGCAATCCAGCACAAACTCACGATAATTAGTACTTACGCTTACAAACAAAACACTCAAACTACGGAACGGAAACAATCTGCACTACTGCAGATTGTTTACCGACAAAATCTTATGGAATCAATGGGAACATTACGCAGGACTCACTCCTGCAACGACCTTGGTAGTACCAATATTGGTGAAGAAATTGTCCTTATGGGCTGGGTGCTCCGCAGACGCGATCATGGCGGAGTAATCTTTATTGATCTGCGTGACCGACACGGTCTTACCCAGATCGTCTTCAACCCTGAAGTGAACCCCGAAGTTCACGCCAAGGCGCACAAACTCCGCAGTGAATGGGTTGTCGCCATTCGCGGCAAGGTTAAAGCAAGGCTTGAAGGCATGGCCAACAAGAAACTTGCCACCGGCGAAATTGAAGTATTTATTGATGAACTCCGCATCCTGAATACCTCGGAAACGCCCCCCTTTCCCCTTGATGAAGAGAGTGAAGTTTCTGACAATATCCGCCTCCAGTATCGCTACATGGATCTCAGACGCCCGGAAATGGCTGCCAAGCTATACCAGCGTCACAAGGCTGTGCAATCCCTCCGCACCTATCTGAACAACCATGATTTTCTTGAGGTGGAAACCCCCATGCTCACACGTTCAACTCCTGAGGGAGCTCGAGATTACCTGGTACCAAGTCGCGTCAACGCTGGTAAGTTTTACGCTCTTCCCCAGTCTCCTCAGCTCTTTAAACAGCTACTGATGATTGGTGGCATGGATCGCTACTATCAAATTGTAAAATGCTTTCGCGATGAAGACCTTCGGGCCGACCGTCAACCCGAGTTTACCCAGATCGACATGGAGCTCTCCTTTATGACTGAGGAGCAGATCATCGAAATCACAGAAGGGATGATCCGCAAACTATTCAAGGATACCCTGGACATTGATGTAGCTCCACCCTTCAAGCGAATAAGCTACGATGATGCCATGAACCGCTTCGGTACGGACCGTCCCGACACCAGATTCGGTTTTGAGCTGGTCGACCTTACTGATATCGCCAGGACCTGTTCCTTCAAAGTGTTCCGCTCCATTGCCGATGGGGACGGCACAGTGCGTGCCATTAACGCCAAGGGCTGCGCTAACTTCTCTAGAAAGGACCTTGACGTACTCACCGAGTATGTGGCCCAGTTTGGTGCCAAAGGGCTTGCCTGGGTCAAGATGAAAGCAGATGGTGAATGGCAGTCTCCCATTGCCAAATTCTTCAGCGATGAGGAACGTGCTGCAATGACTCTGGCACTTGGAGCTGAAGAAGGAGATCTTCTCTTCTTTGGTGCGGATAAACCTTCAGTTGTCTTCCCAGTGCTCGGCGAACTGCGCGTTGAGCTTGCCCGCCGCCTCGAGCTACGGGACAAGACAACCTTTAATTTCGTCTGGGTCACTGATTTCCCACTCATGGAGTACGATGACAACAAAAAACGTTTTCAGGCACTACACCATCCGTTTACAGCCCCTAAGGATGAAGATCTTGATAAACTTGAAAGTGACCCAGCCTCGGTTTACAGTCAAGCTTATGATCTGGTACTTAATGGTACTGAGATTGGTGGTGGTTCCATTCGTATTCATCAACGGGATACCCAGGCTAAGGTTTTAAAAGCTCTCAATATCAATGAGGAAGAGGCTAACAACAAGTTCGGTTTCCTCCTCCGCGCCCTGGAGCTTGGTGCCCCCCCCCATGGTGGTCTGGCGTTTGGTCTGGACAGATTGCTCATGATCATCACCGGTAGTGATTCCATCCGTGACGTCATAGCCTTCCCGAAGACTCAGCGGGCCACCTGCCCCCTCACCGAGGCACCGGCAGCCGTCTCCCGAAAACAGCTCACTGAGCTGTACCTGCGCCCCGACTGGAAGGAAGAAAAAAACTCCTGAGTTGTCTCGTTCGCCGGCAGTCACACCCTGCAAAGATACTGACTGCCGGTATATCCTGCTCTCTCTCAACTTAACCTGTGCACCCCATTGCTTACCAACAACATACTGCGCAAAATTCGCTATAGCCTTGATCTCAACGATAAAGAAATGCTCGAGATATTCACAGCAACCGGCATTTCCCCGCAGGATATCAAGCTTTATCAGCTACTCAAAAAAGAGAATGAAGCCAACTTTCAACTCTGTTCCCAGTCCTTATTGGCAACCTTTCTTGACGGCCTGATTATTTTCCACAGAGGATCTTTGAAAAAACCTGCTGTGGCTGCCGCAGAGAAATTATGTAACAACGATGTGTTACGTAAAATACGGATTGCCCTGAAATACCAGGAAAGCGACATGCTGGAAATATTCAAGCGTGGCGATATGGAGATTGGCAGATCTGAACTTTCGTCATTTTTCAGAAGAATTGGCCATAAGCACTATCAGGAGTGTGGAGACCAGTTCCTGCGACATTTTTTTAAGGGGCTTGCCCTTTATTATCAGGAAAACCGCTCCGCTAAAAAATAGTTCCGCTGCCAGCGGACCTTGTGCTTGTGCTCCAGGGATAACAGCAAAAAAAGGCTGTAACATCAATGAACCAATGATATTACAGCCTTTTTTTACTACACAGAACCGTAAGGAACTTACAAATTTACATCTCAGCCTTTTCAAGAAAAAGCGGTTCCAACGCATTCCGCATTTTTGTCAATCCCGTCAAAAACTTTTGCCGGGATTCCTCAACAAACTGACTTGAAAGTGTCTGATAATAGTCAATACCTTTGAAGAGGTTCTCCCGCATTCCCTCAAGAAAAGCCGCGCTATTTACTGCCAGACCGGCTGGATAGTTCTCAACCTCTTTTCTGAGATAGTCGACATAGAGCCCCAGTTCTTTTATAAACATATGGGGCCTGTCATGAGAAGTCAGCAGGGAAATACGCCCGTAGATGTGATCAAGCATCTCCTGAAGAGTGACAATTTTTGAAAAATCCACAATTCCAGGACCACAACAGACCGTTGCCTCTGCATCTGGCTCTATTCCCATGGGTATAGTAGCATTCCCTCCAAGCTCATGGCAGATACAGGCCTTGGCAAGTATCCTCTCCTTAATTTTCTCGTAGGCCTCAGGTGAATGGCCCTCTTCCGGCAGTACCTCGAGCTTCTTACGAATATAAGCACTGGAGGCGACACATATCGGTTTTTTGGTAAATTCTGTGCTGAAACCAACAAACCCCTTGGGACAGGAGGATCCAGGCTTTCCTTCTTCTATACGCTGCCGCCGCTTCTCTTCACTGGTGGAGGTTCTAAGGTTCCAGAATGGAACTCCGAGGGGTGAGGCATCACTGAGATAGACATCTTCTTCTGAGGCATTCATGAGACGTTTAATATTGATGCTGTCCATCCAGGTTGCCTCAGGAACAAGCATAAATGGTGTTCCCCAACCAACGCTGTTAACACCATAATAGCTAAGCAGGAATTCATGTTCATCTGCGGTTCCCACACCACCCTGGACGGTGATACGAAAATCATCGGGTAACCTGACCTTGATGGCTCCCTTTGCCAAAAGAGCTTTCTCATAGAGTGGCACCAGCTTATCAAACAATTCTTTTTTCTTTCGTTTGAACTCTTCAAGTACGACTCCGAGCAAATACCCTTTGGAGGCAAAGGCATGGCCACCACAATTAAGCCCGGACTCAATACGAAACTCCGAGGCCCACAGTCCCATCTTTGCGAGAAAACGGCCCTGTATTTCTGAAGACCGATGATCGCTTACCTTGAGAATAATTTTCTTTTTACACTCACCATTTTCATTGGGATAAAAATCCTTAAACTCCGTCATGTACCTGTAGAGCCGTTTGTTAATTCCCGCAGAAAAGACGATGGCAGATGAGAGTGTGGATTCCGCAAAGCCACGTAAAGCACTCATGGCGTCAGCGTACAGAGCCGGAAGCTTCTCCCCTTTTGCATACTGATCCCGGTCGAGTTTGGTCATGATATTTACATCTATGCTCCCTGGAACAGCGTTACTTCGCAAGGTATTCTGCAGCTCTCTCTTTGTGGAAGCATTGGTACTGGCCAGCATCTCCAGATACAGTTTTTTCAATGGCGTATCGTCGGGTAGCAGCTCATAATATTTACTGATCTCACTTCCATCTTCAAATGGTGAGTTCTGCAATTCCTGAACCTGTCGCTTTACCAGACGATCAACAAGATTCAGGTAGGCCGTAATCCGACTGGCTCGACGATCCTCATTGGTGTTTGAAATCTCTTCGTATGGCTCGTTTTCCTTTTCACAATAAAACTTCCGCACCTGCTCAATAAGGACATCATCCACTAGAGATATTGATGATGAAATACCGTATTTTGCCACCTTTATCGGGGTATCTATAGTAAAACCTGTCCCCATAACCGGAATATGAAAAGTATGGTTCGATGTTGAAGTATAATCTGGCATATTATCCTCGAGCCGTTAAAAAATACTGAAAATACAATTGATCTAAAAATTATGCCTCATAATAACGTATTATGGCCATAAAGTAATGGATTCTCTTTCAAGTCGACCATAGAGCGACTGCTTTTTTAGCTGAATACGCAAGCGATCGATGGTAATACATCCTGGGTTTTTTTTACACATTGACTATTATTGACAATCTCGTAAAAAGGTCAATTGATAGATAGTTAAGTAAAAAACTTCAGATGCGAGGCGCGTATTTTTTCTTTGATTACGGCGTACTAAGGTACATCGTAATTGAACAAAAAATGCAGCAACGAAGCAGGTGAAGGGTTTTTACGACGCCATCATAATTGGAAAAACAACAACAATCAGCTATAAAATTCACATGCCTCCTGCCACTGGCTGCTGGCAGGGTATCTGTCAGCAACTCACCAAAGAAAACAACCAGAACACATTGCATCAAGTGACCACGGATTCAGAATCAAATAATAAATTATTCTAAAAATATCTTCAACGATATCTCTACACCAGAGACTAAAACTCTGCCAACTGACTCAAAAAACCCCATATTCCCATTAAAAACATCACCCCGATTGCCGTAGCGGCAAGAACCGCATCAATTTCTTTCTGATACCTTTCCACCAGTCGCCTCATTGTTCCTTTTCTTCTACATCTTCCAGGGGCCCAGCCTCGTGTTGGAAGCACAGTATAAAAAGTATACCTCTGATTTATTATGCCCTTCTCTTTCATGTTACCTCCCTTTTTCTATTTCCTGGATCCGTGAGCTCTCGATGCGTGGCAACATGATTTTTTTAATATCTGTTTACAGGCTTTATATCCACATTTCTGTATGTTGTCATAAAGCCAAACACGTAACTATCACGGATTCAGATGTATTTAAAGGGAGTCTAACAGGGGCAGGTGCTCACAGAGTGAGCACCTGCACAAAAAAGATCACTTTTCATTGTATTTTTGTCCTTCATAACTGTATGAGGCCCCTTCGCTGCTTGGCATGAGACATCAAAATCTGGGATTAATCGATTTTCGGCCAGGATTTTTCATAACCCTGAATGCCAAGCAACTTCCCAAAGAGAGGTGAGATTTTTTTAAACATGCATGATTACGGCTGTTACATCTGTATTTCAGAAAGTTATCCAAAAAACAAATACGAAGCCGCCACAAACTCAGCTATACGCATACTACTACGGAAGTACTACTGACATGAGCCAGAATGAAGTACCTTTGCTGCCCCTAGCATTCAAAATGACGGATTCTACTCTATCAAACCGTAGAATCCTGTTCGAGAACAGATATATAATTAGAGCTTCCTCAATAAGTCATCCAGCTACAAGCTGAATGGATTTTACTGACATGAGCCAGTCCGTAAATTTAGCCAATATTTTTACCAAAAGGGCCAATTGTACAAATCCAAGAGTCTT
>JALSMA010000007.1 GCA_026988015.1 Desulfobulbaceae bacterium
TCTTGAGTATCACAGTATTAAAAAAAACTCCATTAGTTCAGTATGTTACTGGATCAGCTTACAAAAACGAGAAACCGCCTAACGTTATCCAGTTGAAATTATTTGATTAAACGTTGGGACACTAGTGGGTTACGATAACACTCTGTGTCCATAATGGCTCATGGGCAGAATGGTCTGATGAGTTTGAATAATCGGCCGAGAACATCCCATGGTTGGTTATTCAGAAAAGACATATCAAATTAACAAAGATATCATCATAGAGTATCCTCCTCTGAAAAGAGCAGAATTCAAATAAAAAAAAGATCCTTTCCGTTTCTGGAAAGGATCTTTAAAGAATTCCATATACAAACTGAAAACGTAGCAACGACGCAGATGAGACTCTTCTACAACGCCATCGGCGCTATGACATTTTAGCTACTCACAGGTTTTTGGTTTTTCAGCATCAAGGGCATACTTCCTGAAGAATTGATGTAGATGCTCCATCTGTGACACAGAATATTTATAGGTGTCGAACTTGGGCATAGCTTTTTTAAACTTTCTAAAGTCATTTGCAAAAAAACGATCCCAAGCCTTTTTCGTCCGATCTCCCGGAGAAACAATGGGCGCCTTTTTCTTCTTATGACAGGAGAGACACTTACGGAAAATATATCTCCCTTTTCCAGCATTACCGGCGGCCATATCAAATTTTTTACCGTCGCCTTTGGCACTGTTCGTTGTCTTTACTTTAGAGGATCTGATTGTGGTTTTTCTGGCAGTCTTCCTTGAAACCACTCCACTCCCCTTGGTTGCTGTCTCCACAAGATAACGATGGATATTTTCCAGCTGACGGTCGTTGATCCCAACTGCAGCAAAATCATGATCCATTTCCCTCAGTTTCTTATAGTCTTCGGTAAAAAACTCTTTCCATTTCTCTGCACTCCGCTCATTGGGATCCAGAGTTGTAAGACCTTTTTCCTTATGACAGGAACGGCAGGTCTGAATGGCATATTTCCCCCAGAGAGCATTGCCTCCCTTTGCATCAAATGCCTGAGCGTCCTGTAGCCCAATAAATAATAAACCGGTGATCATTACCGACGCAAATATTTTCATAACAGACTCCTCTTCCAGACGTTCTGATTCTTTAAATCCATGTAAATGTTCATCTCTTCTCCTCTATGGAGGATACATGACTGGAGCCAAAATTACCAAGCAATTTTCCGCAGAATTCCCTGCCATTTATTACTTTTCACTGAATTTGTGACAGATTTGCGAGCACAACCGCTCAATCACTTAAGTTATCGTGAAAAAATACGACAAAAAAACAACAGACCTGAAAGATATACTCCTAACTCCGAGCGACGTTTCCTCTGTAAATGCAATATGTTTCACACGAAACTATTCGCAATGATACTCATTACCCGGAGCGGCCAGTTAGGTTGGAAAGGATGTACTAATTCCATTTTATTCAACCAGCCGGCTTTTCTGTAAATCCCCAAAAGGGATAATCAACCTCATATTCTGCAACCAATCCCGGGCTATGCTCCCGACTTGCAACCAGCCAGAGCTTATTGCGCCGTTTCTGCTCGGGCAATGTACTCAGCATATCCCAGTCAGGATAGAGCACCATGGCATTATCTGCACTATATTCTATATCGCCGGATCCCTTAAAAACCCCAAGGTGGGGAGTTTCTTTATAGCTTTCCCCTTCCCCTCTTGAAAGTTCTGAAATAACAAGAAAAGACACGTGAAATTCATCACGAATAGATTCCATCTGCCTCAGCCAGGCATCAATCCCGGTTCTTCGTTCGGAGAAATCTTTAAAGGGCAGTTTGTGGAGACTGTCTATAACCACAACGGTAAAATCTCGGTTAGTTTCATGACGAATAAAATCAATATGGCGACGCATAATTTCCGGAGTCACCTGCCGGTCATTAACTACCCTGAAATATTGTAACAGGCCCTGGAATCGCCTCCGTGCCGATTCATATTGATTTTTTTCTTCAGGTGTAAAAATACCTTTGCGTATTTTTTTCACAGAGAGCTGGCTCAAACGACACAGAGTACGCTGGTAAATCTTCTGTCTGCCGTTTTCAAAATCGTAGTAAAGAACAGGAATTTTCTGTAACGCCATCTCCGTTGCAACCTGAATTACAAAGGTGGATTTGCCAGCTTTGGGAGCCCCTCCCACCACATTGATACCATGAATTCCATCAAGTGCTTTGTCGAAAAGAGGAAATCCGGACTGTAATGCTGCATAGGAATCACCTCTTTCCAGAGAAAGCTGCTCATGAAACAGGGCAAACTCCCGCTTTGGCGTAGCAAAAGGTGAAAATGCCTTTGCTGACTTTATCATTGAAGAAACAGCAGCCCGAAACTGTTCCCCCTGGTCTCTTGCCAGCTGACACAGATTGTAATCTTTAGCCAGGTTCGCAGTCCACTTCAGAGGACGCACCTTATATCCAACCCGGGAAGCTAGTCTTCGTACAGCAGTCTCTGATTCGGCATTGTTGGCGGCAACAAGAAAGAGGGTCTTGATGGCTGAAAAAACCTCTGGATCAAGAGCCTCAAGAGTCTGGCTGTCAGGAACAGCAACTCCGGGGTACCCCAGTTGTTTTAACGCCAGGAGGGTATCTTCCCCTTCGCAGAGAAAAAGGCTGCCATTTTCGCAGCGATGAATATCCTGAACATTAAATATACGGTGTTTTGGGTCAGAAAATGCCTCATTGCCGTGCCAGAAAAAGTCTTCCTTGCGATCTGGAAAAACACAGCGGGCAGCATAACAGTTACCATCTTCCTGAAAGTAAGGATAAACAAGGTAGCGCCCGTTAAAACCTATTTTCAATTCTGTCAGACTGGCTGTACCAATACCAGACGCCCGAAATCTCTCCCGCAGTTTTTCAGTCAGGCTGTCTACATAGGACTCAACTTCAAGGTTTATGTTTGCTGAAGGAAAGTCGCTGCTATCAGGGATCCGATCAATATCCGGATCAAACCCGGGAATTTGTTCAGGATCAATCCCGGAAAGGTTTGCAAACCAGAGCGGAAAACCTCCCGGTACACAGTGATTCTGGCAACGGAAATAACCATAAAAAAAACCACCTTTCTGAAGTGAAACAACCAGCTGCCCATATGGATCCTCACCCCTCTCCTCACAAAAAGGACAGTCGCCAATCAGGTAGTTTTTCTCACTTCTGGTATTGCGGAGATTCTGCTGATAGAGGCGGGATATGGCCTCACTTGGATCATCTTCCATTCACAAGGTCCAGCATTATTTTGGGATCAAGATCATCGTTAAACCGGATATGAACGGAGCGCCCAAGTTCGATGGAATGCAGGTTACGTACCGCAACCAC
Source organism: Desulfobulbaceae bacterium (assembly GCA_026988015.1). Taxonomy (GTDB): domain Bacteria; phylum Desulfobacterota; class Desulfobulbia; order Desulfobulbales; family Desulfocapsaceae; genus Desulfocapsa. Next base: position 3,333 of record JALSMA010000007.1, read on the forward strand.
CGTTCCCACAAAGCTCATATCCTTCACGCCCTCACTATCCTCTTTGAAAGAAATCATAACAGGACGTCCCAGAAGAGTACGAGCCTGCCTGCGCTGGGTTATTCTGGAAAGAAAAGATATCCCTCCCATGGATATATCACTGCAGTCTCCCCGCAAACGTGTATCCGTAACCTTACCATCATCATCCAGTAGAGTGATATACACTGCCCCACTCAGATCATGCCGCTCATCCTTCCGCCTTTCTGCGCCGGAGGTCGTGAAAAAATCGTTTACTACATCAGAGCGCATACAATAATCACGGAGCTTCGATTCAAGTGCAGGATGCTCCTCACGCCAGAACTCGACATGCTCCACAGATAACACTGACGTATCAACCGTCTCCATACTTGCTGCATTTATGGTCCAGACAGAGTCATCAAAAAATGATGCTGCACCAAAAATGCTGCCATATCCAAGGGTGCTCACAAGTGTTTCATTTTCACCCTCATGAAAAAAAAGCTTTACCCGCCCTTTGTTGATAAAAAACAAACGACTCGGGGGATCCCCCTGGCTCACAATTACGGTCTCGGTAAGATAGGTCACATGCTCCAGAGCATAATAAAAGGCGTTAAACTCTTCTGTTGTGAGCAGATCGTAAAGGTCAGACCAGATAAGAATATGATCCTGGTCAATGGAGTTACTCTTGGCTTCTTCGATAATCTCTGCAGCTTTGATAATCTCAGACAGCGCCATTGAGTCAACCTCAATCAGCCGAGACCGCAGTTTCTCTGCTTCTGTAAATTTTTTGAGGCGGGCTGTTTTTTCAATGAGACCAATAAGGATCTTTTTGGCGGTTTCTTTCTTATCTTTGGCAAGGAAGGTATAAACTTCTTTCTCCTCCGGATACTCAGTGATAGACTTATAAACCTTTGGAACCTGCAGATCTTTTTCGGTACTTTCAGGGTATTTTACAGTAACCTGCTGTTCCCGATCCTGACGTTCAATTTCTTCCTGCCTGTCCTCTTTGTAAACCTGCTCCCGAATATACATAATTGCCAGTTCAGCAGCCTCAACACTCTCTCGGCCAAACTGTTTTTCACTGCCCTCAACAACTTTCTGCAACACGGCAATCGCCTTCGAACTTCCACTGGCACCGAGTGTCCTGCTGATTTCCCGAGCAAGCCCAAGCTTTTCAGGACCAGTATATAACCTGCACTCTTCAAGAAGATCCGCCAGGGGAGTAACAATTGAGTCATCCGCTACGCGCCTGAGATTTTTCACAGCCTGGACTTTCGCCTGAACACTTGCATCAGGAAGAACCTGTAACAGGTACTTAGCAGCTGCTCCCTTAGCAAGCCGGACTATACATTGCAAGGTTTCCTGCTGTACGCGCAAATCTTCATGAGAGGCATAGCCAAGTACAGCTTCAACCTCTTTTTCACCACCAGTTTCAGCCAGCAAACGTATGACATTACGTTTGCCAAACCAAGGCATGGGATCAGGCAGACGCTCCAGCAGCACGGGAACCAGGTCCCTTCCCATTTCACTGAGAATCTTCAAGAGGCGAATCCGATCCGATCTCTTTTCAGAAGTAATCAGGGTATCAAGCAGGAACCGCGCGGCAACAGGGCCCTGCATAACAATCTTCCGGCAAATCATTTCGTCGACAGGCCGTACAAAACAGCGATCCAGGTACCCCTGCAACAGAGCAAGATCCACATTCTTGTCCTGAATTGAACTAACCAGTTCACGAACAGCATCAGACTTTTCAAGAGCACCGGATCGGATGTGGTAAAAAACATTCAATATTCGCTCTGCAAGATCATTATTTTCATCATACCAGGCCTGTGTCATCATCGCCTGCATGGCAAGAATATGATGTTCAAAACTGCGATCAACCACCTCATTTTCACGTATCCAGGCAAGACAAACCGGAGTCAACTTCTCCAGCCACCCCCAACGCCCCATATTAGCAAGTTTCAGGGCAACACCCCCTATAACCTGAGCCAGTTGGGAGCGAAACTCATGGTTTTTCTCCTTAAAACCTTTCACCACATTCTGGATAATGGCCGCGGCAACACTTTCCTTATCGTTTTCAAGAAGTTTTTCGATAGTGGCAGGAAGACTGAGATACACTTCTTTGTTTCTCAGCCCCTCAATATCTCCATTTGCCAGGGCTGTGATCCCTACCTGAACCCTCTTCTCCTTACGTCCCTGCTCAGTCTTCTGCAAAACTCCTTTTGTGTTTTCAAGAGCCAGAAGCTGTCTTCCACGCGGGGTTGCCAGCAGCTTCTCATATCCTTCGGACAGAACCTGCAGTTGAGTCAAAAACTTGTCACTCTTACCACTTATCTCACCATCTTTTTTCTGCTGCACCCTGATCCAGTCAAGGACCGTCAAAAGGGTTTCATTATCAGTAACAGTAAGCAGTGCATGGTAAAAATGATCGCCAAAGGGTGTGGGAAACTTTTGACAGATCAGCAAAAGTAGGGAACGCTGGTCAAGGTGAGGGCCAAGCAACTGTGCCGCCTTTGCACTCACCTCTCCATGTATTTTGTCGTCAAGGAGTGTATTCACACTTTCAAGCATTTTTGAAAACGCTGGACTCACGGCAACAATGTGATCCTTAAAGAGAATCTGCAAGAGCGAATAGGTGGTAACAGCTATAATACGCCCACCATTATCCGGAGTCTGGAAACATTTAGTCAGAGTGTGCTGAATGGCTTCATCCCGTTTTCTGCCGATCAAAAAGAGAATAAAATCAGACCGAACCACACCTGCAGACATTTCCTTCAGGATTCTGTCAACTCTCTTCTTCTGCTTCTTCTCTTCCTCGCTTTCACCCGGAGCAAAATACTCCTCTGGAAATACCGATCCCAAACCAAGGCTTTCAATATAAGGTCGATTTCCACCGGCACGCTGTATCTGCTCCGGCGTTGCACCAAAGACAGAAAGGATTTTTTTAAAGGTGGTACGGTCAAAACCTTTGGCCAGGACCAGTTCATTCAACCCCATTTTCTGCAGTTGATCACTGAATGTCAAGAGACGCAGGCGGTCACGGGTCGGCTTATCCACAGGATCACCATTCAACAGGTATCCGCCATCCAAATATGAGAAACGTAATAATTTGTTATTACGCAAATAGAACTTAGTCCCCTGGTAAGCACTCTCAACGGAATTTGTCACCTGGACAGAATCTTCAGGGTACAGCCGAAGACTAGTGGAGGCTGCATTAATTAGTTTTAATGCTTCCAGACATTCTTGTTGCCTATCACCCTGCGCCATAAAAAAACACCAAGATTGGATAGATGGTTTGCGAAACCTTTAAATATTACACTGCTGCTGCATTATATTCTTTATCCCGAAACCCGTGGCGGATCAGTGAATTTCACCGCTCAACACACTGATCTACCACCAAAAAACAATAACAATCAGGTGCTGGAACTTCACTCGCCTTCCTACCGAGTACCTGCTGCCGATGCACCAGGTAAACGTATACGGACTCGGCCTTATTGTATTTAGCTACACTCAATTCACACAAAAGTCAAGAAAGACACTTGTTATTCTGCTGGTTTAAAGGATTCAAGACAAGTCACAATGACATCATTTCCTAATCAATTTATGTTGCATCAACAGCTCAACGACCTCACAGAGCGGTAACCCAACAACATTTGAATAAGATCCTCGAATTTCCCGAACCAGAAAAGCTCCCATGCCCTGGATGCCATAACTTCCGGCCTTGTCCATGGACTCACCGGTCGAGACATAGCGCTTAATCGCCGCTATCGGGACATTCCAGAATAGAACACCGGTGGTCACCAGCAGGATATCTTGCACATCTTCTTCCACATTCTGTAAACAAACCGCTGTATGTACCATATGTTCCCGGCCGGATAACAGAGACAGTGTTTTCACTGCCGCCTCCGAACTGTCAGGTTTTCCCAGAACACAATCATCAAGACACACCACGGTGTCTGCTGCAACTATCCAGCTCGACGGATAATTTTCAGCAATGGCTGCCGCCTTCTCCCGAGCCAGACGCCGGACATATGCCTTCGCCGGCTCATCGGCCTTTCTCTGTTCCTCTATATCTGCCGGGACAACCTGAAAGGAAAGTCCAAGATCGCTAAAATACGAACGCCTCCGTGGAGAACCTGAGGCCAAAACAATCTTACCGGTGCTGTTAAATAACGTTGCCATAATTGCTGCTTCCTATGATTTCTTGTTTGTCCTGAATTCGTGACGGATTGGTGAAGTACAAACAGACTGAAGAGTGCAAAGATTACATGGGCCAGAGTCAATAAATCAATCAAATTCAAGAAAAATATCTTCCCTTCAGATTGCCATTTTAGTATTCTTATGTGAAAGATTCTTCATTATCATCATATTTTCAATATTCAGCACAATACCGCAAGGGAACCATGCCAGAGAATGCCCAATTTATTACAAAAGACTTTGCCGCAGGTGAGACTCTTTTTTCGCAAGGTGATGTAGGGGATTTTATCTTCATTATTATCAATGGTACCGTGGATGTCTGCAAGACCAGCAACGATAAAAACGAGATCGTCGCAAGGATGTCAAGTGGTGATATCCTTGGTGAAATGGCAGTCCTCACCGATGCGCCACGTTGTGCAAGTGGTATCGCAACCGAACCCACTCGGGTAATTATGGTAAAAGATCGAACTCTTCGTCTGGCCTTGCTCAACAATGATCTGCCAATCCTCAAACCCCTGTTCAGTCAGCTAATCCTGAGATTCAAGGAGGCGGAACAACAGGCAAATTATTATCGTCGAAAATTTAAGAAGCTTGAGAAGGAAGTAGCCATGCTTAAAGAGAGCCTTCTTCAGCATGAAATCTCTGCTGACAATTAAAATTTCTGTTAGTTTCTCGAGAAGAAGTACCAGAACCTCAACATCCCACCGCCGCACGGGATATCCCCCCCGGGAAGCCAAGGGGGGGGACCAGGCTTCCATGACAAACACAGCAGTCCTACTCTCCTGCCACTCAATCACTCCAGGACGAACGGTTAGTTTCCCGATTGTATCATGAAAATCCTCTCCGTATCAGACAAAGTAGAACAACAACTCCTGAGCAGGACAGTCAATGCCCTCCCAGCCCCCCCGGACATCATCCTTGCCTGTGGCGATCTGCCCCCTGAATACCTGTCGGAACTGCGCGACATTTACAATGTACCTCTCTACTTTGTTGAAGGAAACCACGATATCCGCCACCACAAGTCTCCACCAATAGGGTGTAGTAATATTCATGCCAGAATAGTTACAGAGCAAGGGCACAGAATCATGGGGTTCAGTGGCTGCAGATGGTATAATGGTGGCACCAATCAGTACACTGAACCGGAAATGAAAAAAATTGTTCGCAGCCTCTGGTTCAAGTTGTTACAGTCAAATAAAGTGGACATCATAATTACGCATGCGCCGCCACGTTTCATTCATGACAAAGAAGACCCCTGTCACAAAGGGTTTAAAAGCTTCATTCCTCTTATTGAAAAACAGAAACCGGCCTGGTTTATCCATGGTCATATCCATGCACTTTTTAACGACGCTACCGAGCGCATCACGCTCGTTGGTGAAACACAGGTACTGAACAGCTATGGCTTTTTTTTCTTTGATACAGAAATGGTGGCAGGAAAAACAGGAAGACAATAACGTCACCACATGCCCCCCCCCCAAGGGACAGGAAGCAGATTTCAATAAGGTTCGGGAAGACGAAAAGGCCTACGAAACGGTCAAGCGTGGCATTGCCACCGTTCCACTTGACAAAATCAAAGGATCAGTGGGGCGATACACCGACTTTGATAAGCAGTTTCGCCTCCAGGGAGCTGGTACAGATGAACGTTTACAATCGCTGATCCAAGCCATGCAGGAAGGCCGCCCCCTCCCACCAATTTCTCTGTACCAGATCAAGGATAAATTTTATATTGTCGATGGCCATCATCGTGTCACTGCAGCAAAACAGTTAAAACAGAGTAACATCCAGGCGAAAATCCTCGAATTGCTCCCATCGGGCGAAACTGTTGAAAACAGGCTATACCTTGAGAAAATTGATTTCAGAGACAAGGTTGGAATTCCGAAGGTGGTGGATTTCACCGAACCGGGCCAGAGTGAATACCTGCTCGAACAGGTCAAAATGCACCAGCAGTTCCTCTCCGATGAAGCGCAACAGGAAGTGGACCTGAAGGAGGCAGGGGCTGACTGGTATCGCTCCATCTATCTGCCACTCAGAACCCTTATCAAGAACAGCGGGCTACTCCGCTCCTTCCCTGACAGGACCATGGATGATCTCTATCTCTATATCTCTATCCATCAATGGTTGAAAAAGTCAGAAAGGCAGTATGGAATAGGTGTGGACAAACTCATCCCCCGTGACATGGAAGCGTTCCGAAGAAAGATGGCCAGAAACTCAAAAAGTGACTATCCGGAGATGAAACGTGACATAACCATCTTCATCCTGGTTAATGTTGACGGCACCCAGGAGCAACGTCTCTTGGATAAACTTTTTGCCCTGCCGGAGGTAGTTGAATTGCACTCTGTACATGGCTCTATCGACCTAGTGATAAAAGCAACACTGAGCAGAGATCTTCTTGCTTCTGATGCAGAAGTTATTTCTCAGTTCACCCACTCATCACTGCGTTGCATGAAAGGAATCCTTTCCACACAGACATTGATACCGGGCTTGTCACTGGTAAAGCCCCAGGGATGACCGAAAAGGGCAAGAGTCCCCCCAACGACTCACGGATCCAAGCGTAAAAGCACTCTCTTCAGGGAATTTTTCACATAGCGCAGCGGTGAAAAGCGAACGGGAGCGAGTGAACCCGGAACAGCAAACCCTGATCCTTTAAAGTCTTCTGGTCTGCTATGGGGAAATGTCAGATCCCCCAGGGATGACCCACCGAGTCCTTTTTCCGCTGCAGATACTGCTAACGGAATCCTTTTTTTATCAATTTCCAGGACGGCGAGCATGGCCCGGTCTATGGCCACTGCATTCCAGGAAGACGCCAGACAGCCGACAACAAGTGAGGTTCCTTTCACAGGCCCCTCACCATTCATCACTTCAATGGCATCAGCACAGACAAAAGAGGGTGGTAACAGGGAGTGCAGATCCAGAATCATCTCTGAAAACAACTGACGCCCCCCGCCAACACGCATGTGGAGCAAGGCCTTGCGAGCACCGATTACGATGCCAAAAATATTTTTTACAGCCATTGTCACTCCCATCTGGTCATGGGCCTTGATGCGCGGTAGATTTACAAGATAATCACAGTCCAGCGCATCGGCAGCGACACCGATCCGAATACCGCAACTGAGGGTCTCAACAACACGATTGCTGAATGGCACATACTCTACAGCTAGATCTGCAAAATGAGGCTTAAACCCCTGACGTTTCATCACCTGTGCCCCTGTTCCAAAAGCTGGTGAGTCGCCAAGCATCACTTTCGCACCCCGGGAAAGATAAACAGCTGCAACAGCTGCAGCAAACTTTGGGTTCGAACATGCAAGAGGTGGAGCACCACCACTAATGAGATTGGGTTTTAACAGCACTCGCTTACCAGAGAGATCCGGCTGAACACCAAGCTGATCAAACTGTCGTTGCATTAGCCGTTGCAGGGCCACCTTATCATAGGAAAGGCAACTGTCTAGACAAACATCTATTTTGGACATAAAACCTGTCACAGATTCAACTTTTCAGACAAACACTCTGAAAACGACCATTGTGGAAGGGCAAATGCCACCCTTTCGATGACCTGCCCATGTGAACACAGCGCTCAATAAGAAAAAGCCGGATTCGAATGAACGAAACCGGCTTTTTCCAGGAGAAAGAAGAGAAGAGATAAAGCATTTTTATTATTGCATACATCGTGCCATCCTGACCAACTCCAAACATGCCCGGTATTATCCCGCACTTACAGCCTTTTCTCTTTTTCAATCGACTGAAGAAACGATTTAATTTTTTATACTTTATATCGGGAGAAACAATTTTACTGTACCATTACAGTACATTATCACTATATTTTTTTTTAAACTAACAAGCCTTCCCAACACAGTGTCCAACAGTTAGGGTCTCTACAGGAGTCAACAGTTCATAAAACTGATCTTGCCGGCCCTGCAAATGTAAAAAAAATTGAATTCCTATAGGTGATTCCTCATCCGTTATCTCCCTTCCAACCCGACAAAAATTTTGCACAAGAGCCATCTTTTCAATTTTGACAATCTCGTGAAAAGGTCAATTGATAGATGGTTAAGTAAAAAAACTTCAGATGTGCGGCATGTTTTCTTGTTTTATTTCGGCGTACTAAGGTACGTCGTAATTGAACAAAAAATGCAGCGACGAAGCAGGTGAAGAGTTTTTAAAACGCCATCAATTTTGTGGATAATCCTTGCAAATAATCCTCAAGGGGAAATCAACAAAACACCAGGCAAACACCTCCCCCTGAGGTCTCCAAGTCAAGCAATCTCAATTCCGGTTTTTTCCCACATTTTTTGCTATTAGTTGACTATCCTGTTAAAGTACTGAGGTACTCGTAATTAAATGCTTATTTCGTAGGATATTGCTTCCTGAGCCATACTGTCAAGGCCACATAAGTTACAAAACCCCTGCCAAAAGGGTACTGGAATGTGCCATGGACTGCCAACTCGTGGCAACCTTCCACTCACATCTGGAAACGTACTATGCCATTCATCGACCTCCCTCTGTCAATTATTGCCATTGAGACTCTTTGTATCGTCTTGCTACTCTCTCGACTAGCGAAGAAGAATCGGAACACAAAAAGTCCGGGTAACAATGAACAATTCGGAGATATCAGCGAGACCCTCATTAAGGACAAGTGCTTTCAATCACCCCATGATGCCATTGCACTCTTTGGCTGCAATGGTCTCCTTATTCAGGCAAATAAACTCTTTCAAGAAACCTTTCCGGAACCAGATGGACTCAGGAGTCCTCCAGGAATATATGACTTTTTCCCAGAAAAGATGTGGATAATGCTCCGGCAAGGCCTCTCCGGCAGCCAGACAGAAGACCAGCCTCTTAAAAAGAATTTTTCTCTGGGCTCAAGACATTTCACGCTAACCTTTTCCGCGGTTAATTACGACACAAACCAACAGCCCCTGACACTTCTGTTTTGTAGAAAACTACCACCACCACCGCCACCGACACCGGAGAACTCCTCGCCAGAGGATATCATCTGGAAAACCATACTTAAACTGACAAACCCAAATGCACTGCACTCTGACTGGCATAGCTGCTTCAATCAAGTCCTCCCTGAATTGTGCACTGCACTGAAAGCAGATGATATTTTTATCCTTGACGATGCCAGCCTGTCTGGCACCCTCCCCTCAGTTCATTGCAACAAACAGGACAGCAAGTACAACTATGACTGGGTACTCTCGGTTCCAGTATGGATAAACCTGCTTGGGAAGGGACAGATTGTCCAGAACCACGCCGAAAATTTTGACCCGGAACAATTAATATTGTTACAACAGGAGGGCATCAAAACCCTTCTCCTTATTCCTTTAAGAATCGGAAACGAACTCCATGGAATCATTGGACTGACCAGAACAAAAAAAGTAAAACTCTTCCAGCAACAACAAATTAACAGCTTGTTATTCATTGCCAATATTCTCTCCATGGCAATAAGTAACCAGCAGGACAGATCCGAGCGTGACCGTCTGGTTACCGTTGTTGAGCAATCTTCAGACTGTATAATTATCATTAACACCAGTGGCACCGTTCTTTACGCAAACCCTGCTTGCGAGGCAGTCACCGGTTTTACACCGCAGGAGATTGTAGGTAACTCCATCAAGCGCCTCTACACTCCTGCCGTCAGAAAAAAACTCTGGAGTGATCTCAGGAAGCCTCTTAAAAAAGGAGAACCTTGGAGTGGTCAGTTTGACAACTTTCGTAAAGATCGAAGTATTTATCAGGAGGAAATGCAGATATCCCCTGTTTATGACCAAGAGGGCCGTGTTGCCAACCAGGTTATTATCAAAAGGGATATCACGGAGGATAAACGACTGGAGTCAATCGCTGAAGCTGCCAACCTCATGGATAACATCGGCTTTATTTTCTCCAGTATCCGCCACGAACTCGGTAACCCCATAAACTCCATCAAGGTATCCCTTTCAATTCTGGAGTCTAATCTGGAAACCTATGATACCGAAGCCATTTCCCGTTTTATCCATAGGGGACTTTCAGATATCGGCCGAGTGGAATATCTACTGAAGACACTGCGAAATTTCTCAATTTTCGAACGTCCCGATATCAAAAAAACGAACATGCAGGCCCTGCTTGATAAACTGATACAGCTCACTGAAAAAGACCTTGCCAAACGATATATCATGCTGGCACTGGATCTTCCCCAAGCACCCCTTCACGGACTGGTTGATCCACGTGCTTTTCTCCAGGTTTTACTTAACCTGACCACCAATGCTGTTGCCGCACTTGATGAGACAGAAAATAAAACCATCACTATTTCACTGATACAAAAGCAGAAGAATCAGATTACATTTATATTTGAAGATAACGGCTGCGGCATGGAGGAGGACACGGTGAGAAATCTCTTTCGGCCCTTCTTCACCACCAAGGCAGAAGGAACAGGACTTGGTCTGGTGATTGTCAAAAAAATGCTTGCCAAAATGAACTGCTCCATTACGGCCAGTTCCCAGAAAGGACAGGGCACTCGAATGGAAATTATCATTCCGACCGTCTGATTGATTGCTTTTACTGGACATTCCACATGATTCCGTGGTAATTTTCAGTAAATGTGCCCGGGTTACTCCCTATCACTCAGCACCGGACCGAAATAACATTGTATTTACAGTAACAAACTTAAATCACAGAGGAACAGTCCCCATTTTCACACCACACAGAAAAACACCTGTACGGATTGTTATTACCGAACAATCCGTACAGGTGCGCTGGGGTTTGCACAACAGATAACGAGTCAGCCTACCTGGCAGTATGAATAATCGCGGAGAACCAGATGAAAAAAGTTTTAATCGTTGACGATGACGAGAGCTTCCTGCACGGCCTCATAGACGGCTTCAAAGCTTATGAAGATAAATTCAGCATAACAACAGCCGGTGACGGCATGGAGGCAGTTGAAGTACTGAAATCAGAGGATATCGACCTGGTACTCACCGACCTCAAAATGCCACGAATGGATGGCTTTGCCCTTGTTGCGCATTTAAGCAGCAACTATTCCGAAATCCCTGTGATTGTCATGACAGCCTTTGGGACCCCGGAGATGGAGGATAATCTTCGTGACATGGGAACGTTTCAGTACATCGAAAAACCCATCGATTTCAGGACGCTTGTCGAGAAGACCCTGAAAGGGCTGGCGGGTCCTTCCAAAGGTTATATCACAGGGGTGTCACTCTCTTCCTTTCTACAACTCCTAGAGCTGGACAAAAAGTCCTGTACTCTCACCATCCACGCAGGGAGCAAAAAGGGCGTCATGTACTTCAGAGATGGCGACCTGCTCGATGCAAGGGTCAAAAACCTTAAAGGCAGTGAGGCAGCATTTGCCATTGTCAGCTGGAAAAATGTTGAAATTGAAATTGACAATCAATGCTCAATAACTGAAAGAAACATCCAAGAGTCACTCGGATTTATTCTCCTCGAAGGCTGCAGAAGAAAAGACGAAAGTAACGCTGCCCAAAACCCGATACCTGAGAGTGACCATACAGGCACGAGCGGCCTTGACTCCCTGAACATGGAAGATCTTGATCTCGACCTTCCCCATAAAAATTCTTCTGCACCAGCTATTACCAGCCTGGAGCCTGAGACCGAACCGGTACACCCGGTGCTGGCTCAATTTATCAGCCTGTTGAATTCCTTTCCGGAAATCGTCAGCTCCACGATAAGCTCAAGAGAAGGTAACGTTCTTCACCAGGCAGGAGAACCGGACAGCAACACAGTGAACTTCATCACCTATGTTGCTGTTGCGGCTGAGCAAATTGGCATAGCCATTGGCGCATCAGGGAGACAATATTCAATATTCACCCTGACCGATGATTCAAAACTTCTGGTTCTTTGCGGTCAAGATGTAATTGTTGGTCTGAAAGTGGGAAGTTCGGTATTTCCAGAGTCGATCGCGGACGGTTTGCGCCCGGTACTCAGCAGAATCAGAATCTCGGCATAAAAGTAAAAAAACAGGCAGCTTTCACTCTTCAATAAACTTATGGCACAGGCCATATCAGGAAAGTCACAATGGATTCATTGCTTCAGGAAATCACCATACTCCCAGGCGTACTCGGCTGCTTCGTGTTCAACGATGAACAACAGATTGCCGGCAGCAAAATGCCTCCCATTTTCAAAGAAAACAGTATCAAGACCATCGGCAACTTGCTGAACCGAACCATCCAGATCGGTAACATGGCGCAGCTTGAATTTAAGGGCGTTGAATTTAAGTACAACGAATCACTACTTGTAATAAAACCTCTGCCAAAGGAGGCTCTGCTGATAATCATTTGCGAACCAAACGCCAACAAGTCACTTATCAGCATGACAACCGGGATGCTGACCGAGGATATCGGGAAAGCCATGTCCAATCCCATGGCATATTCTGCACCCAGTCAGCCAGTCGCCCAGGACAGCCCTTCCACGACGACAAGCCAACAGGAAAAACCATCGGATCTGGCGGAAATAGACGCAGATCTGGCGCAAATTCTCGAGAAAGTCAAAGACGCGCTGGCAATGGCTATTGGCCCCATTGCAGCACCGGTGATGAAAGACACCATAGAACTCTGGGCAAAACAGGGTTCAACCTCCCTGGTTACCCTGCCTGCCCTTGCTGAACTACTCTGTGCCGAGATCAACGACGAGAATCTGGAAGAAGAGTTTATGACCGTAATCAAAACGATTACAGGGTGATACCAGTCCTATCCCAAAAAAAGGAAGAGTGACCGCAATGATCACCCTTCCTCTTTGGTCCACCTGTTACTTTCCGGAACAACGTTCCAGAAGTTTTGCAGTACTTATTCGCAACCTGTCAATAGCCCTCGCAAGACTACCTATCTCGTCTTTACTGTTTACCCCCATTTCCACATCAAGCTCTTTACCAAGGCTGATCTGGGTGGTTTTCTGCTCCAGTTTCGCCAGAGGAGAGACCACACCGCGGCTCAGAAAAAACCACATGACACCCATGAGCACCAGAATACCTGTAGCGCCCATGGCAAAGAGACTGGTCGCAGACTTCTTGGCTGCAGCCATGGCACGATCCAGTGGAACATACACAATACTTGTCGAGACAATCTGACCATTATGCCAGTCATATCCATTGGTCGTACCATAAATTTCAAGTTGATCCTTGGGAGCCTCTTCCGGATTTCCATGGCAACGAAGACAGGCTGCAGTGACCATAATGGGACGAGCAAAATAATAGAAATGCCTGTCGCCTTTTGTCATAACACCCTCTTTGTCTATGAGATTTTTATTCTCTTCAAACATTTCTATGAGTTTAATTTCATCCACGTCTGCTTTATTTGGTAAATAAAGGGGGTCGAGGGTTGCCTGCTTAAATTTGTATCCGGGAAAGCGTTCTTCAAAGATATCCCATACTCCACGGCTCACAACAAAGCCAGACATGATTTCCGGATAAAAACGATCCTTTTCCACAAGTTTTCCGATCAGTGGACGTTGATGTTTTTTAAAGTACATTCTTGATGAATCGATCATGTTAAATACTATGGAACCCTGAGTTCTGGCGTCATCCATCGCATTTTCCACACTGAACTGATAGCTGGTATAGGCTAAAATCATAGCTGACACCAAGCTGAGAATTCCAATTACAACCAAAAATCGTACTCTAATGCTCACAATAATCCCCCTTTGTGTTTTTTTATCCGTTATAGTGTCCATCCATTATATAATAATTTTCTCTCTACATCGAGACGCAAAGAAAATGTTATCACAGATACCCCAAAGAAAATGTCCACGGACGCATATCATTGACATTTCGAGAATAATTTCCCCACAACAACCGAGCGCAAGAGAAAAAGGCCATTTATAGACAAATACATCCTAGCTGCTAAATATTATCAGGCGTGTCCTTATAACATCTTTGTTTGTTTCGAGGGCTTCTATTATTTTTGCATCAAGCGCCGCTTCCACATCAATTATGTTGTACCCGACAGTTCCATTGGATTCATTCTTGTAACTGGCAATATTCACACTGTACTCCCCCAGAACATTGGTAATAAATCCTATCATTCCAGTGACATCCTTATTTATAATAATAAGACGGGTGTGAACTGTTGAAGCAGGAATAGATTCAATATTGGGAAAATTCACACTATGGGTAATGTTGCCATAGCGCAGATAACTCGACAACTCTTTCACCGCCATACGGGAACAGTTCCCTTCTGATTCGGCAGTGGAGGCACCAAGATGAGGGGTAGTCAAAACTTTTGGGTGGCCGATAACTCCAGGTGTCGGAAAGTCTGAGATAAAGGCTTCAAGGTGACCCTTGTCAAGGGCAGCAAGAACTGCATCCTCTTGAACAATAGGCCCCCTAGCATAGTTTACCAAAATGGATCCCGGTTTCATCTTTGCAATAAATTCCTCATCCACCATCCCTCTGGTTTTCTCATTTACTGGCAAATGAAGGCTTACAATATCTGCCTGGCTGAGGGTATCACGCATGGCCCGGGTTACTGTCACCTCAGGGAGAAGATGGTGTATATTGTCAAGACTCGGAAAGGGATCAAAGCCATACACCTGCATGAAACGCTGGATACCACCATTTGCCAGCCTGACTCCGATCTGTCCAAGACCTATAACTCCCAGTGTCTTTCCCGCAATTTCAACACCGCGGAATGCCGCTTTCCGGCTTTCAACCTCAGCATTGACGTCTTCCGGCGGCACATCAGCAAGGGACTTGCAAAAAGCGATCCCCTGATAAATATTTCGCAGCCAGATACCAATCATTGGAAAAACCAGATCCACAACGGCATTGGCATTAGCTCCGGGAGTATTAAAAATACAGATCCCCTTTTCTGTAGCCTTGTCGACAGTGATATTATTCACTCCAGCACCAGCACGGGCAATGGCCAGAAGCTCTGGATAATCATCCACATCCACCAGAGAACTGCGCACCACAATTCCATGTGGATTACTATCGTCCGGATCCACTCTATATTCATCCCCAAGCAACTCAAGGCCTTCCGGGGCAATGGCATTTATGGTTTTTATTCGAAACGACATCTTCTACTCCTTTTTATGATCATATTTTCAACGAAAAATATTTCAAGATTGGGCCTAACTCACCTATTGTCTGACTCTTTTTGCTTGATGGTGTCGTAAAAACTCTTCACCTGCTTCGTTGCTGCATTTTTTGTCCAATTACGATGTACCCTATTACGCCGAAATCATACTAAAAATATGCTCCTCGCACCTAAAGTTTTTTTACTTAACCATCTATCAATTGACCTTTTTCTGAGATTGTCTTACTTCATTAAACAGCCTAACACAAATCCTTTTTATTTTAGGCTGTTCAGAAGGGAAGGAGGACAAGCTCCTGGCATCGCATCAAACTGTTCTCTCGCTCCGGTAAAAATACCAGACAGGTCGATTTCTCATCGCAATACCCCAACTCCCTTAATGTTGGCCCTGAAAATTTGTAAAATACACCCTGCTTGAAAAACCGGTTACGCCCATTCTGGGAATAGAGGCCCACAATTTCTGAGGGTAACTGCAGGTAAAGAGCTTCCTTCAAGCCACGCTCCTCAACCCCGTCCTGAACCAGACAACTCGGTAATTTACGCAGACCACAACGGAGCCAGTCATAAATAATGAGCTCCTGTACAAGATCCCGATCTGCTCTGCTCTGAATAAATTCCATCAATAGCCTACACAAAAACTCCTGGGTGGCAGCCATCTCAAACAACCTCCCCTGCCGGGCTACCTCAAGCAATCCCATGAAAAAATTACTCCCTGCAGCTTCCGAATTACGGATATACCGCCACAGGGACGGGAAATATCTATTGTTACAAAACTTTTCAACACACTCTGAAAACCAATACAGGTTCTGAAGACTCTCAGGATCCAGCCATTGACTGGCCATAACCGTATAGGGCGGCTGATTGCATGCGCGGTATCCATATTCCTCAGCACAATTACTTAATTCCGTATCCGGAAGAAGCTTCAGCACCCCCATTTGAATATAATGGGGAGCCATGGCAAAAATATCGTCAAATGAGCGCAGAAAACTCTCCCTGGTCTCGTATGGAAGCCCTAGGATCAGATCTGCATGGAGATGGATATTATCAAGGACCGCCAGACGTGACACTGTCTTATGGGCTACCTCAGGGTCAATCCTTCGCTTAATGGCAGCAAGAGTTGGTTCATTGGTGGATTGAATTCCGATCTCAAACTGAAATCGCCCCGGCGGCACAGTTGCCAGAAAATCAAACATCTCTTCACTTATACGATCCGGAGCAACTTCAAAATGAAAAAGTGTCTTGCAGTCATAAGACAACACAAGCTTCCATATTGCCAGAGCACGTTCGGGATGGTCATTAAAAGTCCTATCGACAAAACGTAGCACTCTGGTTTCGTTCGCCAGTATCAGATCAAGCTCATCCCGCACCTGTGCAAGATCTTTATGTACAGTCCCATTTTCAGTAGAAGAGAGACAATAAGAGCAGGAGAACGGACACCCTCTTGATGATTCATAATAAACGTTACGATTTTTCAAGTGGGTTTCAAAGTCCTCCTTTTTATACGGTGAAACAAATCGCTCTTTTTTCCGGGTAAGATGAAAAAAAGAGCGGCCATAGTGCGGCAGCAGGGCCCGATCTTCCAGGTCGCGGTAAAAATGTTCTCCAACTGCCTCGATAGCACCGCGAACAACGGTGCAGATCCCGGCTGTCAGGTTTCGGCCAATCACTTCTGCCTGTGGCCCACCCACCACAAGATGACAGCCTGGTACCAGCGAATGCAGATCAACAAGAAGCTCTTGTACAAAACTGGAATTCCACACAGCTGCAGAAATAAAGATTGCATCCGGTTGTCCTCTGCTGAGATCCAGAAGGACCTCGTATGCGGGATCACGGATGGTTTTCTGGACTATTTCGGTGGAGAGAATCTTGCAGTGCGCCTCAAGTTCATTACGAAGATGAAACAGTGCAAGACAGGAATGGGTAAAACGCCCATTAATTGCTACGAGTTTTATATACATAAAAAGAGAATGATTCTTTCTTTGGAAAGAATCATTATGGTATGGTACATAAGATGGATAGTTTTCTAAATCCGTGACAGCTTCGTGATTGTATTTTTGATAACATACTGAAATACAGATATAGTATTCGTAAATCAGGTATGTTTAACAAAATCACTCGCTCGTTTCAGGGGTTTTTATACAACCTTACCATATCATCACTCAAGGAGAAAGATGTGAACCGAGTCTTTACACGTAGATATTCCTTTCCTGCAGTTACAGGGGCCCTTCTGATAATGTCCATCTTCTGGACAAGTCTTTGCCATGCCGAAACGCCTACATATCACCTTGACGTAAATTTTCTACCAGAAGAACATCTTCTTCAAGGTACAGCCACCATCACCATTCCCAGTGGAAAAGAGTGGCATCTCTATGCAGGAGGACTGGCCATTCAGGAGATCATAATGACCCCCGAAAACGGTAATGCTATCACCATGCCCCTACCTCTGCAGGACAGTTTCGGGCTTTACGGCAGCAACAGCAGAATAACCCTCAAAATACAATATTCATTTACGGTTCCTAACAATGCCCCCGACAACCTGATCAGCCCCAGTGGCATTGCTCTGACCTCAAACTGGCATCCAATTCCCAAAGAGGCTATGCTCTTTTCTCTCACGGCATCGTTACCAAAAGGATTCAGAGGAATATCAGAATCCGACACTCAACCGGTTCAAGAAGCAGAGCGACTGTCAACGTCGTTTTCCCAGGCAGTCCGATCAATCAACCTCGTCGCCGGCCCCTACCTGGTAGAGCAGGAAAGCATCCGGAAGGGACTCCTCCTCTCCACTTGGTTTTTCGAAGAAGATCAGGAGCTGAGCCGGGGCTATCTTGAAGCGACAAAATCCTATATCCAGCGCTATGAAGAGGCGCTGGGTCCCTTTCCCTACAACCACTTTGCAATAGTTGCCAATCGCCTGCCTAGTGGATTTGGCATGCCAACTTTTACCCTCCTCGGGCAACAGGTTCTCCGGCTGCCATTTATTAAAAATACCTCTCTTGGTCATGAAATTCTCCACTCCTGGTTTGGAAATTCCATCACAGTGGCTGAAGATTCGGGAAACTGGTGCGAAGGATTAACCAGTTATCTCGCTGACTTCAGCTATGCCACGGACAAAGACAATGGTGC
This sequence comes from Desulfobulbaceae bacterium, assembly GCA_026988015.1. GTDB lineage: Bacteria > Desulfobacterota > Desulfobulbia > Desulfobulbales > Desulfocapsaceae > Desulfocapsa. Next base: position 21,671 of record JALSMA010000007.1, read on the forward strand.
AGCACACCGTAAAACCAGTCTGGTTACTTATCAGAGTTTTGTGAAACCAGATTCTGCCATCACTCTTCATGAATTCAGATCTGCCAGTCACAATCAACCCATGGCAAAAGCCATACGAGCCATCGGATACACCCGTGCCGCCATGCTTTTCCATCAGCTCCGTGCCATACTGGGGAATGAAGATTTTTCCAGGGGACTGCAACTATTCACAGAAACATTTAAAGGCAGCCCTGCATCATGGAAAGATATTCAGACCGCATTTGAAACTGCATCGGATAGCGACCTCACCCGTTTTTTCACAGAACAACTCAGCAGAAAAGATGTTCCAATACTGCAGACTGCGAATATTGAGACAACCGACCAGCAGGATCAGTCCACCCTTACCTTCAATGTTATTCAGAGGAATAAACAACCCTATTCACTAAAACTCCCAATCCGGGTCCAAACCATGAGTGGCAGCCAGGATTTCATTCGTGAGATAAACAAAAAAGAAACCACCATATCACTTACCCTTACCGAACCTCCCCTCTCCTTAACCATTGACCCGGAGTATGATCTGTTTAGGGCAATAGCAGACCCCGAATTTCCACCTGTCTGGTCCCGTTTCATGGGAGCAGAAAAAAAGTTAGTCATTATCCCCAAAAACGATACCAACGATCCCTACGCTCCTTTTCTACTGTGGGCAAAGCAACAGGACTGGCCGATCCTGAAAGAGGATACCATCTCCAACAAGCAACTTTCAGAAAACTCCATTATCTTTCTTGGCACCAGAAGCCTGGCTTTTCGCAGCCTCTTTGGAAGTGTTGCAGAAGTCAAAGAGGGATTCTCCCTCACAGTGCAAAATAATCCCCTCAATGAAAAAGATGTCATAGTCGCCATAAGCTCCAGCAGCACAGAAGAAACAGCAGCCGTTACCTACAAACTCAGACACTATGGAAGTTACTCATCACTTGTCTTTGAAAAAGGGCGAGTTCAGAAAAAAGAGACCGCACCAAGCAACCACGGTCTCAAAGTTTCTCTGGAACACCTGCCCACAGGAGTTGCTACCAGCGCCATTAAAACATTTGACCAGATTATCACGGAATTGTCGCACAAACGGGTGATTTACATAGGTGAAACCCACAATTCACTGGCCGACCATCGCCTGCAACTCAGAATAATTCAAGCCCTGCATGGAAAAGGAGTAGATCTTGCTGTCGGAATGGAGATGTTCCCCGCCAGTAGCCAGGACGCACTCGACAATTATCTTTTGAAAAAAAGTGACATGAATGAAGCGGATTTCCTTCGCGCCTCACGCTGGTTTGATGTGTGGCGTTACGACTGGAGGCTGTTCAGACCAACATTTAACTTTCTCCGCAAAAATAAAATCCCGGTCTACGGAATCAATGTTGACAGAAAAATCGTCAGTCAAGTCTTCACCGATGGCAACACTGACGGACTGGACGCAGAGCAAACGAAGATAATCGCCTCAGAAAGAGACCTCTTCATGGATGGATATGTACAGCGTCTGAGACAGGTGTATGGCGCCCACTCTGATGTGTCAAAGGGAAAGGCAAAAGGAATCGCCGGTTTTGTTCAATCCCAGGCTATCTGGGATGAATCCATGGCTGAAAACATTACCGGCATTCTAAAGAAACACCCTCAAAAAACAGTAGTGGTCATAGCAGGAACGCAGCACACCCGAAAAGACTCAGGAATTCCACCACGACTTTTACGACGAACCAATATCCCCCAGGCTTCCATTATCAACATCTATGCCGACACCCCTCCAGATAATCCAAAATTTCAGGCAGACTATATCTTTATGAGCAGTCCGGTCTATCTTGAACCGAAGGGAAAAATAGGGATCAGCCTCAAACCTGAAAAAGATGACAAGGACAGGGGACAGCTACGTATAACAGGACTCAGCCATGCAGGAAAAGCGAAAGAAGCCGGTCTCCAAAAAGATGACATTATCATCTCTGCAAACGGACAACCTGTGAAAAATATGGAAGACATAGGAATTATAATGATGGACGCCATGGCGGGCGACAAGCTCAACATGACACTGCTGAGAAAGAATAAAGACGGTGAACCACAGGAAATAGAAGTAGAGGTAACTCTCTCAGATATGGCCAAGCCTCCCAAACATCCCTGATCTACTCCCTACAGTCACTGGTAAACTGTTACCTGCAAAGAACCACCCGCCAGTGACTGAATCCGGAATGTTTGAATAGAGCTTCCTCAATAAGTCATCCAGCTACAAGCTGAATGGATTTTACTGGCATGAGCCAGTCCGTAAATTTAGCCAATATTTTTACCAAAAGGGCCAATTGTACAAATCCAAGAGTCTTTTTGA
>JALSMA010000008.1 GCA_026988015.1 Desulfobulbaceae bacterium
CCTGGAAGGAACAAATAACAAGATTAAAACTATGAAACGCCAAGCATATGGATTCAGAGATCATGAATTTTTCAAGCTGAAAATAATGGCTCTTCATGAAACAAAGTACGCTTTAGTCGGATGAACCGTATTTCTCTCTTGAAGGCCGCGCTTTCTCAGCCAAAAAGCAAACCGAGTGATATCTTTTCCACCTTTTTGGCAGAGAAAGCGCGGCTACCGCTATCGTGTTATTATGTCAACATATTTATGCGTTTTTTGTTAAAATTTATTATTTTTATGCGGATGTAATTTTAGTTAAATCTCAGACTACATCAGTGTGAAACTCTAAACTCCAGATTGAGTATTGATATCACTTGTGTAATAAACGGTTTTTGCAATGAGTTTGTGTGTTGTAAGATACGCTGCTTATTTTTCAGGTCAGTTTTATAAAGGATACTAATAAATGAATGCTATTGGAATTATCCCTGCAAGGCTTGGTGCTTCAAGGTTTCCTGGAAAACCATTGGAAAAAATGCTAGGCATGCCTATGGTTGGTCATTGTTACCATCGTTCCCGTCTGGCACCAGGCCTTCATAGTACCTATGTCGCTACTTGCGATAAGGCTATAGCCGATTATATTTGCTCTATAGGTGGCAGAGCTATTATGACATCTGACCGTCATACTCGTGCAACCACTCGTACAGCAGAGGCTCTTGATATTATTGAACAGGAAACAGGGGAGAGAGTTGATATCGTTGTTATGGTTCAAGGCGATGAGCCTCTGATTTCACCGGAAACCATAGGGGACACCCTTGGGGGATTCTCCCACGACAGCATTGAGATTGTTAATGTGATGTCCAGGCTCAAAACCCTTGGGGCTTTTCAGGATAAAAATAATGTTAAGGTAGTGGTTAATCAGGATAATGATGCTTTATACTTCTCCCGTGAGGCAATACCCTCACCATGGAAAGGGTGGAAACATCTGCCGCGTTATATGCAAACCGGTATCATTGCTTTTCGCAGAGATACCCTGATAGCATTTAATTCAATGGAAGAATCACCCTTGGAACAGATTGAATCTGTGGATATGAATCGTGTTATAGAAACAGGCGGCAGAATACGTATGGTGCTTACTGAGGCACAGACCATTGGCGTAGACACTCGTGAAGAATTACTTGAGGCTGAACGGCTGCTGCAATATGATCCGGTTGTGGAGAAGTACCTGACTAAGTGTGGCTGTTGAGATTCTGTTTCATGTTTTACGGGCGAAGTTGTAATGGACCGATCTTGGTCGATCCTGGTGAGACAATGATTCCTTGAAGTTTAGTGTGGATTTGATTAACAAGGATACAATTCAAGGTATTTTTTTTGGAGAGAAACGAATTTTTGAATACGTAGACTCTTTCAACTTTGTCCTAAGTTCGTGATGGCGGCATGATTGTTTTTTGTACCCATTGATATAGTAAACTACAGTAATGTGTTAAAAAAAACAGGCTGTGTTACTTTGAACGCTCACGGATTCAGGATTCAATAATGTAACTGAGCCAGCTTTGCTGGCTTCCTAAACAAATAGTAAACTATGGCTGAATTAAGAGTAGGGATAGCCGGGTATGGTGTCGTTGGGAAACGACGTCGTGACTGCGTGGAGCAGCATGATGAAATGCGTCTTGTCGCTGTCTGTGATAGAAGTTTTGGTGATGAGGGGGTGTTAAATGACGGGGTACGTTGCTATACGGATTATAAAAGGTTACTAACTGAAGATCTGGATGTACTTATAGTCTGTTTGACCAATGATATTGCACCTGAAGTTACTATTGCCGGAATTGAAATGGGCCTGCATGTCTTTTGTGAAAAACCGCCGGGCCGTGATGTGGCCAGCATAGAAAGTGTTATTGACAAAGAGCTTGAGAATCCTGAACTGAAGCTGATGTACGGATTCAACCATCGATATCACGAGTCTGTACAGGAAGCATTGCGGATTATTCGTAATGGAGAGCTTGGCAAGATAATCAACCTGCGCGGTGTCTACGGAAAATCACAACTTATTACTTTTAATCAGCCTGATTGGAGAACTAAACGTGAAATTGCCGGAGGCGGTGTCTTGTTGGATCAGGGGATTCATATGGTGGATCTCATGCGATTGTTTGCCGGAGACTTTGAAGAGGTCCACAGTTTCATAGATAACAGTCATTGGGGTTTTAATGTTGAAGATAACGCATATGCTCTAATGCGAAATAAAGCGGGAGTGGTTGGGATGCTTAATTCCTCTGCAACCCAATGGCGGCATCGCTTTAACCTTGATATTAATCTTGAAAAAGGCACCTTGATCCTTGGCGGTATTCTGACTGGTTCTAAAAGCTATGGTGCTGAAACTCTGACGGTTGTGTATGCGGATCCGGATAACGATTGCGGGGATCCCAGAGAGCAGTTAACTCGGTATAATCATGACTATTCCTGGGATGAAGAGATTAAACTGTTTTGTGCAGTATATCGTTAATGATCAGGATGTCAGCAGTGGTTCTTCGGATGATGCCCTGCAAACCATGAAGCTTGTGTACCGGATATATTATTCTGATCCTAAATGGCGGGATACATACGCTATTCCAGACCCGGATGCAAAAACAAAATGAACATTTTAATACTATAAATAGCCTGAAAAATTATGAATAATTTAGATCGTCTGTTTACAGAGGACATAAAAACTTTTTCTGCAGCCTATATTGATTATCTGAAAAAGATTCTGGATGATATCGACCCTTCCGAGATTGCCAGATTTGTGGAGATTCTGCTTAATGCCCGAAAAAGTAAAAAAACAGTATTTTTTATTGGGAACGGCGGCAGTGCTTCGACGGCGAGTCATTTTGCCAACGACCTCTCGTTTGGCTGCAATGAATATGAGCATCCTTTTCAGGTGGTAAGTCTTACCGATAATGTATCTATACTAACCGCTCTTGGTAATGATTATGGATATGAAGAGATATTTGTTCGTCAGCTGATGATTCAGGGCAAATCAGGTGATATTCTAGTGGGAATATCGGCATCCGGAAATTCGGATAATATCATCAATGCCTTTCAGTATGCATCTGATCATGACATTCAGACTGTTGCTCTAACAGCATTTGATGGCGGAAAGATGAAGGAAATTGCTGATGAGGGTATTCATGTTCCCACGGATTTTAAGGAGTATGGTCCTGCTGAGGATGCCCATATGATTCTCGACCATCTGGTAACAGCTTATTTGATGAGGATTATCAGGCTTGGATGATCTTGAAAGCTTATTGGATCTGACCAGAGAAACCACTCGTTCTGCCTGTAAACTGTTGTGCGAGGTTCGACAAGATTCTTTTCGCGCTCATAGCTTTGATGAAGCTCTGCCTCGGGAGATGAAGGCAGCAGCGGATAAAGCTCTTGAAAAAGAGATCCTGATGTCTCTGGAGCCAGTGGGATTACCCATCCTGAGTGAAGAATACGGGCAGATAGCTGGAAGTAAAACGTCTGATTATGCATTCATAGTTGACCCCCTTGATGGGACTGTCAATTTTGTCAGAGGACTGGGGCCTGCGGCAGTGTCCATTGCTCTCTATAAAGACAACCAGCCGGTTTTTGGTGTCCTAGGCTTGTATCCTTCGGGAAGCCTTGCCTGGGGAGGAAAGAATCTTGGCACATTTATTGATGAGAGGCCGATAAGGGTCTCCACCATCTCAAATCCCATTCAGGGTGTTCTTTGTACTGGAATTCCATCCAGGTTTCAATTTAATGAAAATGAATCAGCAGATTTTTTTCGAAGAATGAGTTCTTTTGGAAAGGTAAGGATGCTTGGTGCGGCTTCCATTTCACTTCTTCATGTGGCACAGGGTACATCAGAGATGTACTCGGAGCAGGGTATAATGCTATGGGATGTGGCTGCAGGACTTGCTTTGGTGGAAGGTGCTGGAGGAGATTTTGATATAAGCCCTGGAAAAACTTCTGGATCATTGAATGTGGTTGCGAGCAATGGAAAAATTACTCTTCACAGGTGACTGAAGTTTAGAGTTTCAAGCAGCAATCCATCATCATGATGGAGGCGGATGAATTTCCGTTAAATTGTTCTTTGACATAAAGCCACTATGGCTTTTCACCATATTTTCATCGTCTGGTGGAGGATTA
>JALSMA010000009.1 GCA_026988015.1 Desulfobulbaceae bacterium
CTTTTTAGTTGTTTATTGAAGCGTTGCTTGATATCTTTGTGGCGCATAAATCCTCCTTCTTGGGGTGAAATTCTTTTTGAGGGATCTCGTTCCACCACAGAGGCCTTTCACACTGCAGGTTTCTGTGTTTACATGTGATATTCAACACAACCTCAACACCATCAAGATGTATTGGAAACAGCTCAAGATTCTTTTTTGGCCATTAATAATTTTAATTACCGACAAAGCGATTGCTTACAATTCAATTTCAACCACTACAAACCATGACCCCAGGCAAAACAGTTCCTTTTTCTCTGATCTCAACACTCGTATTCACATCTGAATCTTTTGCATTCGACCTCACCTGTCTTACTGTCCCCCAAGCCTTAAAACTTAATGAAGATTGATACGACAAACTGGAAGTATGTGGGTAAAAACTCTTCACCTACTTCGTTGCTCCATTTTTGTAAAAAACAATGACTGCAGATTGATCTCACCTATAATATTCCAAAAATTTTACACAATATCACTCTACCCATGAAATTTTCTGAACAACCCCTGTTAATCTTTGATGGAGCCTGCGGCACAACCCTGCAGACCATGGACATAGATCCTTCTGTCTGGGATGGCCTTGATGGCTGTAATGAGTACCTGAACATTTCCACACCTGACACCATCACCGAACTACACCGCAAATTTCTGGCAGCCGGAGCAATGGTCGTCGAAACCAATACTTTTGGAGCATCCTCTGTAGTTCTCTCTGAATATGGCCTGGAAAACAAGGTTAAAGAAATTAATCGTGCTGCGGTGGCAAATGCCAAAAAAGCAGTATCTGAGTTCACTTCAGATACTGCACTGCGGTACATTGCTGGATCCATTGGGCCCACGACGAAACTGCCCATCCTTGGCCACATATCACCTTCTGAGCTGGCCAAGACGGTCACAGAACAGATGGATACCCTTCTGGAATGCGGTGTTGATGCCTTGATCATAGAAACCTGTCAGGATCTGTTGCAAATTAAAACTGTCCTGATCGCCTGTTTTGATCTTTTAGAAAAAACCGGAGTTGATATTCCAATACTTGCCTCTGTTACTTTTGAACAACAGGGAACCATGCTTGTGGGTACTGATATTGCCTCTGTCTGTGCCACCATCGCCCCATTTCCTGTTTTCTCACTCGGGCTTAATTGCGCAACAGGTCCCACCGATATGGAACCGCACATTGACTACCTATGTAATAACTGGAAAAAACGTGTTTCCTGTATCCCCAACCAGGGAATGCCAGAAGTGGTTAATGGCAAGACCCACTACCCCCTGACACCAACCGAGTATGGCAGACATATGCATGACTTTGTCACCAGAAAAGGTGTTTCCATAGTAGGTGGTTGTTGCGGGACGTCGCCTGATCATACCAGGGAACTCGTTATGGCTTTGCAGGGGTGTACCCCCGCCCCCAGAAGTGAGGTGGTGAAATGAAAAAAGTTATTAACAATACAATTCTGAATCAGATATCCAGCCTTTACCAAGCTGTTGATATAAAACAACAACCAGCCCCTCTTATCATTGGCGAGCGCTCCAACCCCACAGGATCAAAAAAATTCCGCGAACTTCTTATCGCCGACGATTATGAGGGCTGCCTGCAGGTGGGCCTCGACCAGGAACGATTGGGGGCCCATGTGGTTGATCTCAGTGCAGCCTGGGCTGGACGTGATGAAGAGAAGGATCTGACCACACTCGTTCAGATGTACGGAAAGACGTTGAAATCTCCGCTTATGATTGACTCAACCTCACCGGAGGTTATCGAAAAAGCACTTTCCGTCTATCCAGGTCGTCCGATTGTGAACTCGATCAACCTTGAGGATGGTGGTGCGAATCTGGACCGGATATGTTCTGCGGTCAGGAAATATGGTGCCTGTGTCACAGCACTTACCATTGATGAAGAAGGTATGGCCATGGACTGTGATGCAAAATTCAAAATTGCCAAACGCATCTATGAACTGGTTACAGAAAAACATGGTATCGGTGCAAACTCACTCTTTTTTGATCCGCTTACCTTCACCGTGGGTTCAGGAGATGAGAAACTCAGAGATGCAGCCATTCATACACTGAACGCCATAAAAAGAATTAAGGCTGAATTGCCTGGCTGTCACACCATACTTGGCCTTTCAAACATCTCTTTTGGCCTTCCTGTGCCTGCCAGAAAAGTTCTCAATGCTGTTTTTCTTCATGAAGCCGTTGAAGCAGGTCTCGATGCAGTCATTATAGACCCCACAAACTGTATCAGTCTTGATTCCATAGACAAGAATGCAGTCACTCTGGCACGGAATCTTCTCCACGATAATTGTGACAGCAGTGATCAGCCTCTAATGACATATATCAGATATTTTGAAGAAAATGACATTAGCGAAACTACCGAAGAAAATTATGATGCTACACCGGAGGAAATGATAAGAGAACGGATCATGCTTGGCAATCAGCAGGATCTGCCTGATATCCTACGGATGCTCCTTGATCGTTACTCTGCCCTGGAAATCGTCAACCAACATCTTGTGAGTGCCATGCGTGAAGTTGGTGTTCTCTTTGGTTCTGGTGAAATGCTCCTGCCTTTTGTCTTACAATCCGCTGAGGTAATGAGAAAATCTGTCGATATACTCGAACCTTTCATGGATAAAAATGACCGATCAGATGCGCCGTGTATTCTCCTCGCCACTGTGCAGGGTGATGTCCACGATATTGGTAAAAACCTTGTTAATATTATTCTCAGTAACAATGGCTATCGTGTGATTGACATGGGCATTAAAGTCAGCGCAGAAGCCATTATAGACAAGGTTAAAAATACTCCTGACATTGATATCATCTGTCTTAGTGGTCTACTTGTTAAATCGGCCATGATCATGCAGGACAGTATGGCAAAATACAAAGCGGCCGGGATCGTCCAACCTATTCTGCTTGGTGGCGCTGCACTCACCAGAAAATTCGTAGCTTCTGATTGCGCTCCACTCTATGACGCTCCCGTTGTTTACTGCCGTGATGCATTCTCCGGGCTAAAAGCAATACAAGATTATGAAAAAGGAACTCTAGAGTCGTCAAAATGGGCTGCAGACAAGGGGGGGGGACCCTCCCCAACGCGTAAACAGAAATCGACTATCCCACTTCTTGATACCATTCCAAGCCCTCCATTTACTGGACATAGAACCCCCGAAACTGATCCTGATGACTTCCTCCCGCTCATGAATAAACAGATCCTTTTTCGCGGTCGGTGGGGCTATAAACGTGGTAAACTCGATGAGGCTGAATACCAGGATCTCCTTGATAAAACGGTTATTCCAAAATTCAATGAGATCCACGAAAAGGTCCTTTCCAACAAGCTTATTGTACCCAAGATACGGTATGGATGGTTCCACTGTCACAAAGATAATGAATCATTGGTTGTAAGTGATTCATCCAGGAACATTCCCTTTGCATTACCACGACAACGGCGCGAGCCTCATCAGAGCTTGGTTGACTTTTTTCGAACAGATACACAAGGTGGTGACCTAATCGGTTTTTTTGTTGTTACCCTTGGTGAAAAAATGGCAACATTTTGTCAGGAGCTCTACAATAACGACAAGTATCATGACTACTTGCTGCTACACGGTTTTGGTGTTGAGGCTGCGGAGGCTCTGGCACAGCACACCCATGAAATGATGCGTACTGAACTTGGAATTGAGGCACAGGGACAACGCTACAGTTTTGGATATTCAGCCTGTCCTGATCTTGACCTGCAAAAACCCCTTTTTGATTTACTCAAAGCTGAAGAAATAGGCGTCACACTCAGTTCTTCTATGGAAATGGTGCCAGAACTAAGTGTTTCCGCCATGGTCGTGCATCATCCTCAAGCCCACTATTTCGCAGTGTAATACAAAAAATATTCAAACAACCTTTCCATACTCATCCCCAACGATAACGTATAATAATTTTCGCACATTTGAGAATAAATGGTGGTCTCTGTTATGGTAAATTTGGCAATCGACCAAAATAACCAAAACCACAACAAGGGAGACCACCATGAACAATGAATATAGCAC
>JALSMA010000010.1 GCA_026988015.1 Desulfobulbaceae bacterium
AGCCTTGCAATCCGCTACTAAACGAGCTTAAACGGAAATTGAAAGCTTTGGTAAAAGATTTTTATTGAAAAACGAAAGTAAGCGAGACCACCTTGTACAGAATGTGCGAAAAATATTTGACACTACCGGGTCTACTGGTGTCATTATTCCTCCTCATTGTTCGTCTAATACCCTTGAAAAAAACCAAAAAAAAAACCGCTGGACCGTAGAGGCACACGTGTAGCGTGCTTCTCGGTCCAGCGGTAATTATCGACAAGTAATCAGCCTATCACTCGTAGCCTGGGCCAATACCCTTTGGGGCGTTTAAGGCAATCCAGGTCTCTTGCGGTTTCCGTCTTGGATCGTTTTTAGATTAATAAAAATCTAAACAATTATGGCTAAATGTAGTACTGCATCTCTAAATTATAACAGCATAGAAAATTCTATTTTGTCCAAAGTGCACCTTAAGATAACTCTCTTAAATTGAATTATCTTTCCATACATCAATAATGCTTTGACAGGGTGATGTCAAGAAACCAAAGCACTTAACCTACTGTAATAAGGGTGAATAAAGAAAATAAAGAAAATAAAGTAGAATAGAGAAAAGTCTCTTCAAACAGAAGGTACAAATAAAATAATGACTTATGCCAATAAGGATATAATTGAAGTTTTTTTAAAAAAATTTTGCAAAAGCACTATTTTAATGCCTACTGATCAAAGTAAGTATGTATCAACGAGGTTCGTATTTTCGTGATGTACAAAAAGTAAGACTTTAAAGGCAAAGAAAATGTTCCCTAAATTTTCTTAATTACTGACCCGGTAATTGGTCCAAATAATCCGCCCACCACTGCATTATCTTCCTGCGCTGCTCTATGTATTCGCTACGGTGGTACGCTGCCCTGACTTTGTTTCTCTCTTCATGGGCAAGGGCTTTTTCGATTACATCTCCATTCCATTCGGCTTCGTTGGCGATTGTCGAAAAAACTGCCCTGAACCCATGTACTGTTGCCCTGCTATGGTACCCCATTCTATACAAAGCATACAGCATAGTATTTTCCGAAAGTTGCTTGCTCTGATTTCTGATCCCCGGAAAAACAAGTCCTTCACAACCATAAAGTTTCCCGACCCTGGCTAACACCCCTACGGCTTGAACTGATAATGGCACGTTATGGGGCGTACCCATTTTCATTCGCTTGGCTGGTATCGTCCACATGGTATCTTCAAGGTTTATTTCATCCCATGTTGCACCTCGAACTTCGCCGCTTCTTGCCGCGGTTAGTATTGTAAATTGAAGAGCAAGTCTTGTGGTCACATGGAGATCTGCAGAGCCAAGATTCCGCAAGAACTCCGGCAAATCTTTTTCAGCAAGGGCGGCCCTGTGCACAACTTTCCTAGTCTTCAATGCTCCCTTCATATCTGCGGCCGGATTGTAGGTTATAAGACCTACTTGTATTGCATAACGAAAAACAGCATTCATCCGCTGCAAAACCTTACGGGCTATCTCCAGAGCACCACGGCCTTCAATCTTTCTTAGCACCTTCAGCACTTGAGGCGGGGTAATAGTGTCGATCTGCAAATTTCCAAGAACTGGAAAGGCGTCATGGGCCAAAGTATCATAAACAGCGCTTGCGTGATCTTTGCTCCAGCTTCCCCGTTGAATCTCTATCCACTCATTAGCAATATATTCAAAAGTAGTTTTACCGAGGTTTTTTTCAGCCTCCACTTTTTCACGGAGCTGCTGTTTCTTTTTACGCCGCTCTCTGGCCGGGTTTATACCTGCTTTCACATGCTCCCTTGCTTTCGCCCTGCCAGCCCTAGCTTGCTCCAGGCTCATTTGCGGGTACGACCCAAGGGTAAAGGTGGACTCCTTGTTATCTACCCGAAAGCGGTATCGCCATGTTTTGTTTCCGGATGTTACCACATGAAGATATAACCCGTGCCCATCGGGTAATTTATACGGTTTATCAATTACTTTTGCGTTCCTAACCTCTAAAGCTGTAAGCTTCGCCATCTCGCACCTCAAAACGGGTAAAAAGACAAGGGTATTTGGTTCCTTTTTATCGTACCCGCTTATTTACCCGCTTTTCCCCTAGGAAGTAAAGAGTTTTTATCGGAAGCTATAGTAAACAAAAAACCCGCGAACTAAGAATAGTCGCGGGATAGAAGGAATATATGAGCATTCCTGAGAATAACAAATGGTGCCGGAGGTCGGAATCGAACCGACATGATCATAAGATCGCTGGATTTTGAGTCCAGTGCGTCTACCAGTTTCACCACTCCGGCACATTGAAAATGAATAAAGATTAATACCGTAACTGCCTCCCGACTGTCAAGAAAAATGGCATAATCACGAAGTTTCCACAAAGATATCGCGGAGATTATAGGTATAATTTACTGCAGACCAAATGCTTAATACCAAAGAGATATAAATCAGAACCATTGCAAATTCATACTGATAGGGAATGGGAAGAAGGCCCAAAGGAAAAATCAACAAACCGACTCCATAGTATTGGAAATTACTCTTTATTTTCCCAAGGTTATCTGCAACAACTACTTTCCCTGTTGAAGCAGCTAGGCCACGGAGTCCTGTGATAAAAATCTCACGCCCGATAATAATAAGACAGACCCATGCAGGAACCCGGCCCAGAGGGATGAGCATGATAAGGGCCGCTGTCACCAGCAGTTTGTCAGCAAGGGGGTCCATGAGTTTCCCCAGTACCGTTTCACATTCAAACTTTCTTGCCAGGTACCCATCCAACCAATCAGTGAAAGCTGCCAAAGCAAAAACGGTCCAGGCAACAAAAGCAATAAGAATCGACTGCTCCTGCATCAAGAGGACAACCAGCAGCGGAATCATCGCAAATCGCAGACCAGTCAACATGTTTGGCCACGTCATGAGTTGCTTCATATACTGCCTTCACCCTTTTTCATCATTTTTCATTTGCAGAAGCAATCCGGATTTGAGACTGCGAAACGTAGCCTCCGTAGCCTTTATAATGTGCCAGAACCTTTTTTACATAATTCACAGTTTCTGGAATTCTGGGGATTCTCTGCAACCGCTTCACCAGAGTCGGGCCGGCATTATAAGCAGCCAGGCTCAATGGCACATTTCCATCAAAAATATCCAGAAGGCCTCGCAGGTAGCGAGTTCCACCATCAATATTCTCGTAAGGATTAAAGGGATTTCCAACGCTCAGTTCCCTGGCTGTTGCCGGCATCAGCTGCATCAGCCCTTTAGCACCAGCCTTTGACAGTGCATAGCAGTCAAAATCAGATTCCGTTTTGATCACTGCCTTGATCAGAATGGGATCCACATTATACAAACGTGCAGACCTGCAAATATGCCGGTCATAGGACGAAGAGTCCTGACGATACGAGTCGCGAAAGGAGGTTGGTCGCAGCGAAATGCTCTGGCTTTTGCTCGGCCTCCTGGTGATTCCCACCTTGGTGGACAGGGGACGACAACTTGCTGAGATGTTCATATTGGTGTACTGCACTTTTCCGGTACTGTCCACACAGGCAAACATTTCTGCCCTCACCTGGGTCTGTGCTGAAACAAGCAGAAGTACGATCACAAAGACTGCTGTAAATAATCTGAAGGATCTATTCATTCACCATCCCGCCCGACATTTTATTTTTTCCTCTTTTCCCAGTCAGCCAGGAACTGATCAATCCCAATATCAGTTAAAGGGTGTTTTGCTAGCTGCTCGATCACTTTCAGTGGAATAGTCGCAATATCAGCGCCAATGGCTGCGGAATCCATCACATGCTGGGGACTGCGAATACTTGCCACAATCACCTCTGTTTCCATCCCGTAATTTCTGTAAATTGACATGATATCACCTACCAGATCCATACCATGGGTACCGATATCATCAAGCCTACCCACGAATGGACTCACGTATGTCGCTCCAGCTTTTGCTGCAAGTAGAGCTTGGGCAGCAGAAAACATCAGAGTAACGTTGGTCCTGATCCCTAGGGCAGTCAGTTGTTTCACTGCCTTGATTCCTTCCATAATCATAGGGATTTTGATCACGATATTATCACTCATAGCAGCAAGTACCTTGGCCTCTTCCACCATCTTATCCGCCTCAAGGCTCACAACCTCTGCGCTGATGGGACCATCAACCACAGCAACAATATCTTTCAGAATCTCTTCAAAGGGTTTATCTTCTTTTGCAATCAATGAAGGATTGGTAGTAACACCATCCACCATACCCATTGCAACACCTTTTTTGATCTGCTCAAGGTTGGCTGTATCTATAAAAAATTTCATTCGTTTTCTCCCTCTTGTCTGACAAATAGATTGCAGCACTCTTCACTGCAAAAATATAGTATTTCGTTATTATGATTTGATTTCAGGCGAATGGCCTGTTGTTTCGGTACCAGCTTATGGCATATAGGATCCTCGATCAGTACATCTGCCACCGGTCCTTCATCCTGTCCATCCAGAGCAGACTTATCTGCCCCGTGATCTTTCTTTTTATTCCAGTCACCCACCAGTAACCTGTAACCTAGGTAAAGCAGGACTGCTATAATAATTATTTTAACAGGACTCACTTCATTAGTATAGTATCATTTTTTTGATACACTCGTTAAAAGATTAAACATCAGATGGCTGAGCAGGTAGGCATAGACCCAAAAACCTCATATGCGGCTCGCAAGTTTCCTGTTTGGTTTCATCATACCAGAGTGCCGCGAAATCAGACAAGAAACATGACAACGAAGCGGATAAAGAGATTTTACAACGCCATCTTTTTTAGAAAAGTCGATCGATATCAAGTCCACACACGGCGTTTAATATTCTGAACCTCTGTTGTACCGGAGCTCATCTGCTGCAGAAGCTCCCGGTGCATCCTCCCTGCAGTCAAGCCGGTTACAGGATCGCAATGTTCCGCATCAATTTCAGAAAGGGGTGCCAACACAAATAACCTCTCGGCAATATACGGATGGGGAAGTACCAAGCTTTCGCTGTTTTGGATACTATCTCCAAAATAGAGAATATCCAGGTCAAGGAGTCTATCCTGATACCCTTCCACACCCGTCTTTTTATCCCTGCCAAAACCCTTCTCAATTTGCTGCAGCAACGCCAGAAGCCGCCGGGCATCAATCCGACAGTCCAGGATCCCAACCGCATTAAGAAAGAGATGATCACTTTCCATTCCAACCGGTTCAGTCACATAGGGACTGGAAATCCTGACGGTCTCTACAGTGCTGCTTTTGCCAATCTCAAGCCAGGCCTGTTGCAAAATACGCTCACTGTTACCAAGATTGGATCCCAGTGCCACCCATGCCCGCCAACAGTCTTCCAATCTTTACAGATCCTGCAAGCCTAGAACATCAAACATGGTATATAAACCAGGTTCTTTTCCGGAAACCCAGGCAGCAGCCTTGGCGGCGCCCTGAGCAAAATTGTCTCGACTATGCGCCCGATGGGTAATCTCTATGCGCTCACCCGGACCACAGTAGTAAATAGTATGCTCGCCCACAATATCACCGCCACGAACAGTCTGGATACCGATTTCCTCAACGGTACGTTCACCGATGATGCCGTTACGTTCATAGACACCCACCTCAGCAAGGCTCCGTTTCACCCCGGAAGCTGCCATTTCAGCTAGTTTCAAGGCTGTTCCGGAGGGTGCATCCTTTTTCTTGTTATGATGCAGTTCCACGATCTCAATATTGTAGTCATCACCAAGGATGGATGCCGCCTTGGCTGCAAGCTTAAAGAGGACATTCACCCCAACTGCCATATTAGGCGCCTGAACACAGGGGAAGGAGTTGGCAAGATCTTTCAATTCTGCAAGATTTTCTGCACTGAGTCCTGTTGTTCCGATAACCATCGCTCTCTTATGTGCTGCCGCAACTTTGGCAAAACCCATGGTCGCCTTGTGGAAGGTAAAATCGATAATGACATCACCCTTGTCAATCACAGCCTCAAGTCCTTCTTCGATAGTAACGCCAGCAGTTCCCCAGCCACCCATTTCACCAGGGTCGCGGCCGATCGCTGAGCTCCCTTCTGCTTCAAAGGCCGCAGCATAATTCAGTTCAGGGTGCTGTGACACCATATATCCTATGCGCTGCCCCATTCTTCCGGCTGCTCCAGCTATTATTACATTTATCATCTTTTGTCCTCGTAGCAACTACAGTAAACCCGTATTTTTCATTGCGGCAGTGAGTGTCTCAAGTGCCTTGTCATCGATCTCGGTAAGTGGCAGGCGCGGCAGGCCATCCTTCACTTTACCCATGAGTTCAACACCTTTTTTGGCTGGAACCGGATTGGGGGCAGAAAACATTGAAGTCATTAGTGGCAGGAGCTTGTAATGAACCTCATTGGCCTTTTTAATATCACCAGCCAGGGCCGCTTCCATAAGATCTGCCATACCACGGGGATGTACATTTGAGGTAACCGAAATCACGCCTTTTCCGCCGATAAAGACGGTGGGCATGGAGGTAAAATCATCACCTGACAAAACGATAAAATCGTCGGGACACTGGCGAATCACCTCACTGATCTGCTGCAGAGATGCTGACGCCTCTTTGATTCCGATGACACTGTCAATCTCGGCAAGACGCGCCACAGTTTCCGGTAGAAGATTGATAGAGGTCCTGCTGGGAACATTATAGAGAATGGTTTGAATATCCACAGCCTCGGAAATGGTCTTAAAATGCTGATACAGACCTTCCTGGCTTGGCTTGTTATAATAGGGGGTGACAGAAAGAACAGCATCTGCGCCACTATCCTTGGCACTCTGGGTAAGCTCAATGGCCTCTTTGGTATTATTAGCCCCGGTTCCTGCGATAACGGGCACACGGCCATTTACCGTTTTTACAGTGAGCTCAATGACCCGTTTGTGTTCAGCAAAACTCAGTGTTGCAGATTCTCCCGTGGTTCCACAGGGCACGATCCCGTGGGTTCCTCCCTCGATCTGAAATTCAATAAGGTCAATCAGCCCCTGTTCATCAAGTTCGTCATTGATATAAGGGGTGACGATTGCAACAATTGCTCCATGATACTTTTCCATAATTCCTCTCCTGACTCTCTCTATTTAGGTAGACTGAAGACGGAAGGATAAAGGCTGAAGGAAACAAACAGTTTCCACCAGCCTTTTATCTTCAGTCCTTCATTTTTCTAATGATTCGGCAGTTAACTGGCCGATATAAATAATTCTGGCAGGCCCCTGCAGATACACATTTTCTGCCCGGCCGTTCTGCTGCAAATCAAAAACAATGGTTAATTTTCCCCCACCCGAGGTAGTGACTGTCACCGGAGAAGTGGCAAGTCCTCTGGCGGCTGCAAAGATGGCAGATGCCACAGCTCCGGTGCCACAGGCCATGGTTTCACCCTCAACCCCGCGCTCGTAGGTTCGGACCCTGATTCCCCCCGTACCCAGTGGTTGAACAAAGTTTACATTTGTCCCGGCAGGCTGAAACAGCTCATGAAAACGGATACTCTTCCCCCATTTCCTGACAGCTATTTCTTCCTGTTCCTCCATAAACAGCACCGCATGGGGCACCCCTGAATTCATAAAGGATATCTCACTCATCCTGCCACCCAGTTCCGCTTCCAGACCAGTGCGATAATCAAAGGGTGCAGTCATCAGCAGGCTCACCTCGCCATCATCATTTAAAACCTCAGCTTCAATGATTCCGGCCAGGGTCTCGAAGGACATCTTTTTACCTGTTATCCCTTTAGCATATGCAAAACGGGCCGCACATCTAGCTCCATTACCACACATTTCAGCTACAGATCCGTCGCCATTAAAGAAACGCCAGCTGAAATCCGCCTTTTCGGAGTTTTCAATAAAAATCACCCCGTCTGCCCCCACAGAAAACATACGGCGGCACACTCCACGCACAAAATCTGCCTGTATCTCTTCAGGAACCAGCGGCCTGCGATGGTCAATGACAATAAAATCATTACCGGTACCACTCATCTTGGCAAATGGTACAGGAAACTCAATATCCATTTTATTTCTCCAGAAATCCAGGAATCTTCTCACCCCGAATCAGTGATTCCACGCTTTCTCGTTCTCGAATGACCTCAAACTGATCTCCATCCACCATCACCTCGGCCACGCGGGGCCTCGAGTTGTAGTTGGAAGCCATGGTAAAACCATACGCACCGGCACTCATCACCGCCAGCAGGTTGCCCTGCTGAACAGCAGCAAAATCCCGGTCTTTCGCAAGAAAATCCCCGGTCTCACAAATTGGACCAACCACATCCACCACCCGTGAAGCAGCACCAGTTTCTATGACCGGCTGGATGGCATGAAAGGCACCATAGAGGCTTGGGCGAGTGAGATCGTTCATTCCGGCATCAACCACAACAAAATGTTTTTCCTTGGCTCCACCACGATTAGTCTTGGTGTACTGCACCTCAGTCACCAGAATACCGGCATTTCCAGCAATTACCCGACCAGGCTCAAAGATCAGGGTGGCCTCAAGATCACTCAGCTCTTCCCTGATGGCCTCCGCATATTCTTGAGGATGGGGTGGTTTTTCGTCATCATAGATGATACCCACCCCGCCACCAAGATCAATATACTGTATTGCTATTCCCTTCTCAGAAAGACGTCCGACAAAAGTTTTTATTTTTCGCAGCGCCTCAATAAATGGTGCGATAAGGGTTAATTGGGAACCAATATGACAACTCACCCCTTTAACCTCAACATGCTCCATCTCACTTGCCTGCACATACAGTTCCCCAGCTTCCTGGATGGGAATTCCAAATTTGTTTTTGGCAAGTCCTGTGGATATATAGGCGTGTGTTTTGGGATCCACATCCGGATTTACCCGAAAAGAGACCGGTGCTTTGACACCCATATCAGCCGCTACCCTGTTAAGGCGCTGCAGTTCCTGTTTCGACTCCACATTAAAGAGCAAAATCTCTGATTCCAGACCATAACGCAGCTCTTTTTCTGTCTTA
The DNA here is from genome assembly GCA_026988015.1 of Desulfobulbaceae bacterium. Classification (GTDB taxonomy): domain Bacteria; phylum Desulfobacterota; class Desulfobulbia; order Desulfobulbales; family Desulfocapsaceae; genus Desulfocapsa. The sequence goes on from JALSMA010000010.1 coordinate 8,909, forward strand.
CCTACCCCGGAATAGATAATCTTCCGAGGGTCAATGCCAGCTTGTAAGGCACGAAACAGCTCACCACCGGAAACAATGTCAGCGCCACCCCCAAGTTTGCCAAAGAGAGAGAGGATGGCAATGTTGGAACAACTCTTCACCGCAAAACAGGTGATATGTTCAAGCCCTTCAAATCCTGCATCAAAAGCCCGAAAATGACGATCCAAGGTAGCTCTGGAGTAAAGATAGAATGGTGTCCCCACCTCTTTTGCGATATCGGCAACAGCAGTATCTTCACAAAAAAGTTCACTGTTTCTGTATTGAAAATGATTCATAATAAAAACGTCTGAAGCTTTATAGGGAAAAGGATCTACCGAAAGAAGATCCTTCCTGAACAATCAATCTCTTAATGCCTGACACCGGCCTCCCGGGATTTTTCACTCTCATTGGCAGGATCAGCCTTGTCGTATGCTGTCACGGAATAATAAAAACTCCCACCTGCAGCGACGTCTGCATCCTCAAAAATCGAATAGACGCCACTCACATCTCCGATCATCTTAGCCGTTTTCTCATCGGCATCGCGACGGTAAATCCTGTAACCCTTCACATCGTCCTCACGGGACTTATCCCAGAAAATCTTTATACCGCCGCTGGTCTGAACCACTGTGACTCCGGTGGGTGGCGATGGAGGCGTCTGATCTACGGCCGTCACAGTCACTGCCTCAGACAGCCCACCGCTCACAGGGTTACCATCAACCATCAGGATTGACTGAATTTTATAATAATAGGTTTGACCATTCTTCAGTGCTTTATCGACATAACGACTCTCAGCAACGGGATTTCCAACATTTGCATAAGCCGCATTATCTTTACTGCGCATCACCTGATACTGAAGCGGATAGGTGGTGTTCTGGCCATCCATAAGCTGTGTCACCGGCTGCCAGCTAATGATAGCGCTGGAGTCCGCTCCCACAACCACGACATCTTCAGGTCCCCTTGCAGGAATATGCCACACAAAAGAAACAACGTTGGAATCAGAACTTGCGGCCCACCAGCTTGTTCTTGCATTCACCTTGAAGAAATATTTATGCCCGGAACGTAAAAGAGCCGTTTCGTAAGTAGCCTGACGGTTACTTTCCGGATCAACCACACCACCTGGAACCTGCACTGGCTCATTAAACGGAATGGGACATGTGGCGCAGTAATCCTCCAGTGGAACCACGGCCCGATAGACATCAAAGGTACTGATATCTGTCAGGTCTGTCCCCCTGACTGTCTCTTTGGGGAAAGTCCAAGTCAGGGTAACACCTTTTTCATTCACCGAGTAGCTCAGGTCATCAATGGCTTTTGGGACAATGGAATCAGGAGGAACGGGATCCGTTTTATACCCACATCCACCTGCCAGAAACAGTGTTCCGGTGAGAAGAATTACTCCAGCAACATGTGTTGTTTTCAACATCTTCAATCTCCAATTCCCATTTGTTTTTCAGCAGCACTAACCGCTTCTTCAACCCGCAACGTTGCGGTTCCCCCAGTGGATACTCTTGAATCCACAGATCCTCTCACACTCAGCACACCAAATATATCATTGTCAATCACCGGAGAAAATTTCCGGATCTCAGCTAATGTTAAATCTGTCAACTCACAACCCCTTTCAATGCAAGAGGCAACTGCCCGTCCCACAATGCCGTGTGCTTCCCTGAACGGTACATCATGGAGAACAAGGTAGTCTGCAAGATCAGTTGCTGTCATAAATCCAGTTTTTGTAGCATCTTCCATGCGGCGGGTATTGAACTCAAGGTTGCCAAGCATTTCAGCCATAATTGCAAGGGAAGCTGAAACCGTATCAACGGCATCGAAGACAGGCTCCTTGTCCTCCTGCAAATCCCGGTTATAGGTCAACGGCAAGCCTTTCATCAGAGTAATAAGAGACATGAGGCTCCCCACGACTCTACCTGATTTCCCCCGGATTAATTCTGGAATATCAGGATTCTTCTTCTGCGGCATGATTGACGATCCAGTACAGAACTTATCGGCTATGGTCACAAAAGAAAACTCCTGACTGGACCAGAGTACCAACTCTTCGGAAAGACGCGACAGATGCAGTTGTATCATGGTACAACAGGAGACAAATTCAATGGCAAAATCCCGATCACCAGAAGTATCCATGGAATTTGCAGTCACCTTGTCAAAACCGAGCAACTCTGCCACCATTTCCCGATTGATAGGGAGGCCCGTCCCGGCCATGGCAGCTGCACCAAGAGGGAGAATGTTGATTCGCTTTCTGCAGTCAGCTATGCGTTCCCGGTCACGGCCAAACATCTCAAAATAAGCCATCATATGATGGGATATCAGCACCGGTTGAGCCCGTTGTAAATGGGTGTAACCGGGCATCACCTGCCCCATATATCTTCTGGCCAGCCCCACAAAAGCTCGTCTGGTGTCATCAAGCAGCGCCATAATACAATCACACTGATCACGAAGATAGAGCCTAAGATCCAGGGCAATCTGATCGTTACGACTTCTCGCACTATGCAGTTTGGCCCCTGCAGGACCAATGGCATCGATAAGTGCCTTTTCGATATTCATATGAATATCTTCAAGCTCACTTTTGAAAGAGAAACGTTCTTCATCGATGCTGGTTTCAATGGCCGACAGTCCATCAATGATAACAGTCAGCTCCTCGGAGGACAACAGGCCGCCTGCCTCCAACATGGTAGCATGAGCCTTACTTCCCATGATATCATAGGAGTAAAGTCGCCTGTCATAACTGATGGATTCAGTAAAAGCTTCGACCGAGGCCGCAGTGGCCCCTGCAAAGCGCCCACCCCAGAGTTTTTTCGATTTTGTATTATTCTCGCTAATTGCCATTACTCTCTAATGTAAAATAAAACTCAAATTTTGTAAGTGCTATTCCAGTATTCAATGCATTCCGGTCTGGAGAAGCCTACTTTTTCTGCATGGCAGCAATCTGGAGACGCAGACCGTTCAGACGAATAAACCCACCAGCATCGGCTTGGTTATAAACATCATCCTCTTCAAAGGTAGCAAAGCTCTCCTGATACAGAGACTGCTCAGACTTTTTACCCACGGAAACACAGTTCCCCTTATAAAGCTTCATGCGCACTGTGCCGTTTACCGTTTTCTGGCTCTCGTCCATGGTCACCTGTAACAGCTCCCGCTCAGGCGAAAACCAGAAACCGTTATAAACAAGCTCGGCATAGCGGGGAACCAGAGAATCCCTGATCCGCATCACCTCACGATCCATACACATGGTCTCAAGATCACGATGGGCATTACGAAGCAAGGTTCCACCTGGGGTTTCATAGACACCACGGGATTTCATTCCCACAAAGCGGTTCTCCAGGAGATCAAGACGCCCCACGCCATTGGCACCGGCAACTTTATTCAGCGCCTCAAAAATGGGCAACGGATCCATCTGCTCACCATCAATGGCCACCGGGTTCCCCTGTTCAAAATCTATTTCAAGGTAAGTTGGCTTATCCGGTGCATTTTCAGGAGACACGGAAAGCCTGTACATATCCTCATCCGGCTCATTCCAAGGATCCTCCAGAAGTCCTCCTTCAAAACTAATATGGAGAATATTCTCGTCGGAACTGTAAGGGTTCTTTTTGGTGGTAGGAACTGGAATATTATGCTTTCTAGCAAACTCTTCAAGCTTAGTCCTGGAATTCAGATCCCAGATTCGCCAGGGTGCAATAATTTTCAAATTCGGATCTATACCAAGGTAAGAGAGTTCAAAGCGAACCTGATCGTTTCCCTTTCCTGTGGCACCATGGCTTACCGCATCAGCACCTTCTGCATGAGCAATACGTACCTGCTCTTTACCAATGATGGGCCTGGCAAGAGAGGTCCCGAGAAGATAGGACCCTTCATATATGGCGTTGCAACGAAAGGCCGGGAAGATATAATCTTCTACAAACTCTTCACGCAGATCAGAGACAATCACCTTTTCAGCACCGGTGGCCATTCCCTTTTCCCGGATGGCGTCCCAGTCTTCGGTCTGCCCTACATCGGCGGCGTACGCTATAACCGGACACTCATATTCTTCCTCCAGCCATTTCAAAATAACTGAGGTATCCAAACCACCGGAATAGGCCAGTACTATTTTTTTCACATCCATTCTATTTCACCTCTCCTGCACAAAACAATAACAGGACTTGTCTACCTTTTTCTCTTATACTGAATCTGTGACGACTGAGTGATTGTTTTTTAACACCCTGAAATATAAATACGAAATCGACAATCAGGTATGTTTGAAAAAATCACTTACCTCCAAGCAAACGCTCCAGTATGGCCTTATGCATATGCATCTTGTTTTCAGCCTGATCAAAGGCCACGCATCGCTCAGATTCCAGAACCTCTTCAGTTATCTCTTCCTCACGATGCGCTGGCAGACAGTGTAGCACAATAGCATCCGCCGGAGCCTTTGCCATAAGTGCGGCATTAATCTGCAAGGGCTGAAAAATGGCAAGCCGTTCTTCCTGCTCACTCTCCTGGCCCATGGAAGCCCAGACATCAGTGTTAACCACATCCGCTGCAGCAACGGCCTCTTCAGGATTGCGTACAACTGTGATAGGTTTCACAGCCTCCTCCAATACACTGGCAAGAATCTCGGGGTTGGGATCATAGCCCTCAGGACAGGCCAGTATCAGCTCAAAACCAATACGACCCGCTGCCTGTATCCAGGAGTTGGCCATATTGTTTCCATCACCAACCCAGGCTATTGTGAGTTCTTCAATATTTCCTTTTTTCTCAACAACCGTCATGATATCAGAAAGAATCTGACAGGGATGATGGAGGTCGGTGAGCGCATTTATCACGGGTACCGAGGAATATCTGGCCAGTTCTGTTACCACTTGCTGCCCAAAGGTCCGTACCACCATTCCATCCACGTAACGGGCCATAACTCTGGCCATATCCTTAAGGGGTTCGGAGCGGGCAAGCTGGGTATCACGCCCGGAGAGAAATATTACCTGCCCACCTAGGCCATACATGGCTGACTCGAAAGAAACCCTGGTCCTGGTGGAGGGTTTTTCAAATATCAGGCCGACTGTCTTACCGGCCAACTGCTGATGACTAACTCCAGAAAGACGCTCTTTTTTGAGTTCAATGGCCCGGTTGATAAAGCCAAGGAGTTCTTTTTTGCTAAAATCTTGTAATGACTGTAAATGGTGTACCATGATTCATATCTTTTCAGCAGGCCCACCGCATCAACAGTGAAACCTTTTAATCTGTACCCCTAGCCCAATCGCATTATTTCAAGGGGAAAGAGACCATATTTACCCAAAACAGGATTGATTTGCAAAGTTTTTCGTGAAATGTACCTGTCATTCCGCGCATTCTGCCAAAACTTCGGCTAAGGTTGTCAGCAATCGGTCTATTTCCTCTCTGGAAATAATTAAGGGGGGCAGGAAACGGAGTGCTGTATTCCCGGCAAAATTGATCAGTACTCCTCTGGCAAAGATCCGGTTCACGATATCTGTGCCCTGCTCAATGCCTTTGTCCGTAAGCACAAGCCCTTGTATCAAGCCCATTCCCCGTACCCCGCTGGCAAGTAGCGGAAAACGACTGGCAAGAGACTTCAGACCATTATACAGGTAATCACCTTTTTGCTGCACCTCATCCAGAAAACCCTTTTCCAGGACAATTTTCAAAGTCGCAACTGCAGCCGCTGCTGCCACCGGATTACCACCGAACGTTGAACCGTGGGTACCAGGGACAAAGGACGCTGCCAGCTCTTTTTTAGTGAGCATGGCACCGATGGGAACGCCATTGCCCAGGGCTTTTGCCACGGTCATAATATCTGGAACAATGCCCAGTTGCTCATAAGCAAAAAAGGTCCCTGTTCTGCCGATCCCAGTCTGAATCTCGTCCAGAATAAACAAAAGATCATGTTTTCGGCAAAGATCCTGAATCCCTTTGAGATATTCAATCTCAAGGAGACGTACCCCACCCTCACCCTGCAATGGTTCACACATTATGGCACAGGTTTGATCTGTTATCATGGCCTCGAGTACATTGAGGTTCCCAAAAGGAGCATGGGAGAAACCTTCAGGCATGGGCTCGAACCCCTCATGAAGCTTTAGCTGCCCGGTGGCAGCCATAGTGGCCAAGGTTCTGCCATGAAACGATCCGGCAAGAGAGATAATACCGTACCGATCCGGCCCGGCGCAAATCCTGGCAAGCTTTATGGCGGCTTCATTTGCCTCTGCCCCACTGTTTGCCAGAAAGACCCGGTCAGCAAAAGAGTTGGCTATCAGCATTTCTGCAAGTTCTGTCTGCGGAGCTGTATAGTAGAGGTTCGAGACATGAACCAGCTCATTTGCCTGGGCACAGATGGCATGACTCACCACGGGGTGACAGTGGCCAAGACTGCAGACCGCAATCCCGGCCAGACAGTCAAGGTACTCTTTTCCATCAGCATCAGTCAGAATACACCCTTTCCCCTTAACCATGGTCGCGGGATACCTGGCATAGGTGCCTATAATCACGTCATCACTCCTCCTGGTCCAGTTCGCATTTTCTTCACTCATCAGACAATCTCCGTTCCAATCCCTTCACGGGTAAATATTTCAAGAAGAATGGCATGCTCCACCCTGCCATCAATAATATGTGTTTTCTGCACCCCTCGGCTGAGAGCATCAGCACAGCAACGAACCTTAGGAATCATTCCACCACCAATGGTTTCATTGTCAATATAATCTTCCAGATCTTCCTGTTTCAGGGAACGTAACAATGTTCCCTCTTCATTCTGTACTCCGGCCACATCGGTAAGGAGTATCAGTTTAGCTGCCTTGAGCTCCCCGGCAACGGCGGAGGCTACCAGGTCAGCATTGATATTAAATGCCTGGCCATCCTCTCCTACGCCAACCGGGGCAATCACCGGGATAAAATCCTGTTTGTCGAGAGCCTGCAGAACTTCGGGGTTCACCTTGGTCACCTGCCCAACCCGGCCGAGATCAATAAGCTCAGGAGGCGCATCTTTCATGGCTTCGTCGTTTTTCTTATTCACTCGGAGTTTATCTGCACAGATAAGATCACCATCACGACCGGAAAGCCCAACAGCCTTGCCCCCACAATGATTAATGCTCCCTACGATTTCCTTGTTAACCTTGCCCACAAGGACCATCTCAACCACACTCATGGTCTCGCCGTCAGTAACTCGCATCCCTTGAACATAACATGGTTTTATCTCAAGCCTGTCAAGAAGACGATTGATCTGCGGCCCACCACCATGGACAATCACCGGATTGATACCAATGTGTTTCATAAGGATAATATCGAGTGCGAACTGTTTTTTAAGGTTTTCGTCCACCATGGCGTGGCCACCATATTTAATAACCACTGTTTTATGCCGAAACTCCTGCATATAGGGTAAGGATTCAATCAGACCACGGGCCCTGTCAATACTTTCCTGCATATCTCTCCACCGTTTTTAACAATGTCTGTTTTTTTCATTTTAAATCAAGCTCATAGAAGTTTTTTTTGACACATTACCAATTCATTCTACTGACTCAGCTGGTTGAAGTAAAGGAATCTTTCCCCTCCCCCGGCACCGGGATTTCTTTACTTTCTCACCCACCACGATTATATTAGGCCTGGTAATTGCAAAGGAATCGTTACCACTCTTACGTATACGGAGAACTACTGTGAATAATACCTATATAAAACACCTATTTAACGGATTTTTTGTTTTTCTTCTCTTTCAAGTCACTCCACTGCTTGCAGCAAGTGCACCGATAACCATTGAGGCGGATCATATGTCCTCCCTTGAACAGGAAAACAACGTTCTGTTCACAGGGAATGTGGACGCTGCCCAGGCTGACGTGCGAATTCGTTCTGACAAGATGACAGTTTATTATACTGCTGCCGCAGAGGGGAAAAAACAGGAAGTCAAACGACTGAAATGTGAAGGTAATGTGGAAATCACCAAAGGTGAATGGCTGGGAACAGGAAAAACCATGAATTATCTTGCCAAGGAACGAAAAGTCATCTTAAGCGGTGATGCCAAGGCATGGCAGGGCACCAACCTAGTTACCGGAGAAACTATTATCTACTATCTCGACGAAGGTCGCTCAGAAGTAGTTGGCAACCGTCCATCCACCACAGTTGATGGTGAAAAAAAATCATCCAGAGTAAAAGCAACCCTCATCCCCCAATAAAACCATGGCCCAGCTGGAAACTGATAAAATTGTTAAACGTTACCGTAGCCGCACCGTAGTTGACGGTGTCAGCCTTCAGGTAAATACCGGTGTTGTTGTCGGTCTGCTTGGCCCAAATGGTGCCGGTAAAACCACATCTTTCTATTCTATAGCCGGATTTATCCGTCCCGATGGCGGGCGGGTCCTGCTCAACGGTGAAGAAATAACTAAACTCCCCATCCACAGGCGAGCCAGGAAAGGAATATCCTACCTTGCCCAGGAACCATCGGTCTTTAAAAAACTGACCGTGGAGGAAAATGTCCGTATCGTCCTGGAACCGCTGGGACTGACAAAGAATGAGATAAACAACCGAATAGATGAGTTAATGGCAGACCTGAAAATCGAATATCTGCGTGAAAACAAAGGGCATGCTCTGTCAGGAGGTGAGCGGCGGCGGGTGGAAATCATGCGGGCGCTCGCCACCCGGCCCAACTTCATTCTCCTCGACGAGCCCTTTGCCGGCATAGATCCTTTGGCCGTTGCTGATCTTCAGAAAATCATCATCGCACTCAAAGACAAGGGCCTGGGAGTCTTGATCTCAGACCACAACGTCCGTGAAACGCTCCAGGTCTGCGATTTTGCCTACATCATGAATGCCGGACAAATTTTGACCAGCGGGGTAGCAGATGATATCATTGAAAGTGAAGTTGCCCGAAAAATGTATCTTGGCGAAAACTTTTCAATGTAATTTGTAAGTAATCAGATATGGCTCTCGAACTTAGACAACAACTCAAACTCTCCCAGAAACTGGTAATGACGCCCCAGCTGCGTCTTGCTATCAAGCTACTGCAGATGAACCGGCTTGAACTCGGTGATGCTCTCCAGGCTGAAATTGAACAAAACCCTGGTCTTGAAGAAGATGTGAGCATTCAGGAGCCAAGGGAAAACCCCCAAAGCCTCTCATCCACTATAGAGCAGAAGGGCACAAAAACGGAACAAGACCACACCGAGCAGGTCAGGGCCGAGGATGTCATACCGGAAACAAACTGGGAAGATTATGCCAACACCTTTGACACCAATGTTTCCTTCTCTCACGAGACACCTGCAGCAGATGCCCCCAGCCAGTTTGATTTCATCTCCGAAAAACCAGGTCTCCTTGCCTATCTCCAGTGGCAGCTTGCTCACTCCGAACTGGACCCGGATGAATGGGAAGTCGCTCTCTTTATCGCCGGCAATCTTAATCGTTACGGTTTCCTGGAATGCAGCATCGAAGATGTAATGGAGGCCACAAGTTGCGACCACGACTCCGCAGAATACATCCTTGAGGTGATTCAGGATCTTGACCCACCAGGTATTGCCGCCCGTGACGTCAGCGAATCACTCTTTCTCCAGCTCGAACGTATGGGGATGGAAGACTCCCTAGCTGCAACAATTGCCAGAGACCATCTTAATCAGATGCAGACTCGGAATTACAAGGCCATCAGCCAAGCCACCGGGCGCAAACGAAATGAGGTGATCAAGGCCATTGAGTTTATCACTTCAGAACTCACCCCCTATCCAGGATTACCCTACAGCAACGAGACCACTAACTACGTTGTACCCGATGTCTATGTCAGGAAAATTGACGGAGAATTTGTTATCCACCTCAATGAGGAGGATATCCCCAATCTAAAACTCTCCTCCCAACTCCAGGAACTTCTGCAGTCAGAAGAAGGGAAAATTGAGAAAAAGTCAAAAACCTATATACGGGAAAAGCTGAAAGATGCTGGCTGGTTTATCAAGTCACTGCATCAACGGCAGCGTACGATTTTCAAGGTGATGGAGAGCATCCTCAAGTTCCAGCGGGAGTTCTTTGAACATGGTGCTACCCACTTAAAGCCCCTCATCCTCCGCGATGTAGCCGAAGACATCGAAATGCACGAATCCACCATCAGCCGGGTAACATCCAACAAGTATGTGCACACGCCCCTTGGTATCTATGAACTGAAATATTTCTTTTCAACGGCCATCCCGAGGCAGGGCGAGGAGGCACTGGCCGCAGAATCCATCAGAGAACGGATTCGCAAGATGATTCAGGAGGAAGACCCCTTCAAACCCCTCAGTGACAATGCCATTTCACTAAAACTCGGAGAAAACAACATAAAAATAGCCCGCCGCACAGTTGCCAAGTACAGGGAACAGCTCAAAATACTCCCGGTAAAACATCGCCGCAAAGCCAGATAATCTCCTGCTTGCCCCCTGATAAAACTGAACTGCTACCATGGAACTATATGTCAAGCTTTTCGCCTTCAACATGGACCTTGCGATAAAGCTGTTCTCAGCAGAACCATAACAGTCATCCACCTGAAAATCCATGAGCCAGCTCGAACGTATCTACTCCTTCCACCAGAAACTGAAGGCCGACAGCTTCCCCAACGCCCAGACACTGATGGAAGAATTTGAACTCTCCCGGTCCACAGCTCATCGTGATATCAGCTATATGCGGGATCGACTGCTTGCCCCCCTTGAATTCAACTCCAGCCGAAAAGGATTTTATTACACCGACAAAGAATTTTCCCTGCCCTTTGAGGACAGTCCAAAGATCCTGTTCCTCATGGGAGTGCTCAATAAAATGGCAGATGAGGCTGGTCTTGGTAGCCTGCCGGAGATGAAGAAGCTTGAAAAACGATTAAGTCAACTGGTCGCCCCCGGATATGAGAAACTGATGGAGAATACACTCTGTCAATGGATAGAGGTGGAAACTCTGGCACCATCCATTTTCGAAACCATCATTGATGCTGTACTGAGAGATCGCCTCCTTGAAATTGAGTACCGCTCCGCACAGGGACTAAGCAGCAGCAGGACCCTGGAGCCACAGCGCCTCATAAACTACCAGGGACGCTGGTACCTTCTGGCTTACTGTCTGCTGCGAAAGGATCACCGCCTCTTTCATATGGCACGGATGGAAAAAGCAAAATCCGGAAAAAAATGGACATCCCCCAAACGCCCGGCTCCAGAATACTTTATAAATGATGCCTTTGGAATATTCACCGGCAAGATCGTTTACCACGCCAGAATCGCTTTCACCGGAACTGCCGCCGAATTGGTGAAACGCCAGTTCTGGCACGAAAAACAAACCATTGAAAAACAGAAAGACGGTATCATCCTTTCTCTGCCTGTTAATGACGACCGAGAAATCAGCATGAAGATTCTCCAGTATGGTTCAAGAGCTACAGTCATTGCTCCTGAAGCACTACGGAGGCGCGTATCTGACGAAATCAGAAAAATGGCCCTCTGTTACCTGTGATGGACTCGTAAAAATCGATAAAAAACTGTACTATGCATGATAATAATATGACGTTGAACGGCCGAAAACGAAAAAGAATTGTACTTGTCAACCGCTGCGGAAGAATGGGTAACCGACTGGCATTATTTGCAAACTTTGCAGCAGTGGCCGAAGAGCTTAACTGCACTATTGTCAACTGCCCATTTCACTCCTATGCAAAATCATTTGTCAACACCAGCAAAGACATCTACTGCCGCTATCCCGTTACCCCAGAAAAAAGTATCTGGGACAGAATTCCAGGTGCAGCAGATATCATCCGTGGCACCAGAATTTTCTTCCACAGCACCCGCGCCGCCAGCAGCCTGATAGAACGATGGAACATTGGCAAAAGCTCCATCTATACCCTTCGGGAGGACATGAGCACCCCCATAACTTCCCTGGAAAGTCAGCGGGTTATTGATGCAATAGCCAAGGCCGATATTGTCTTTGCAAATGGCTGGAAATTTCGCGCTCCGAACTGGGTGGAAAAACATGCTGAAACCATCCGCAACTATTTTCAGCCAGTGAAGGAAATCGAGGAAGCAGCACAGTGTGCTGTGGAGAAATTGCGCCAGAATGCCGATGTAGTGGCTGCCGTTCACATGCGCAGGGGAGACTATCGCAGGTGGCATAAGGGAAAATATTTTTTCTCTAAAGAACAGTATGCCCAATGGATGCTACAGATGGAAAAACAGTTTCCGGAACGCCGTGTCTCTTTTCTGCTCTGCAGCGATGAAGCTTTTTCAAAAGAAGATTTTCAGGGTTTATCAGTCACTGCCGGACCAGGCAACCCAACAGAGGACATGCATGCCATGGCCGGATGTGACTGGATATTCGGTCCCTTGAGTACCTTTTCACAATGGGCCTCATTCTATGGTGCGACGCCGCTTTTTCACTTGAGAGACAAAAACGACCAGCTGGAACTCTCCAGATTCAGGATATCCAACCTCCATGAAGTGCCCGGTACCCCCTTACCGGAAGATGCCTGCTCCGGACTATAAACAAAAACTTCCGTCAAGCTTCTGTAACAGCAGCGAGATCCTTCAGAGATTTGCCAGTCAGACGGTAAACTATCCACTCCTCCTGCGGTTTTGCTCCAAGGGATTCATAAAATTTAATAGCAGATTCATTCCAGTCAAGGACACTCCATTCAAAACGGCCACAGCCCTTAGCGACAGCGATGCCGGCAAGATGTGTCAATAGCCTGGTACCAGTTCCCGTCCCCCTGTGTTCTGGACGGATATAAAGATCCTCCAGGTAGAGACCCGGCTTTCCCAGCCAAGTGGAGTAGTTGAAAAAATAGATGGCAAAACCTACAGCCTCGTCACCCATCGAACAGATCAGTCCATGCGTTGAGCTGTCCTTGCTGAACAGAGAATTACAAATATCCTCCTCCGTTGCCAGGACTTCGTTTCCGGCTTTTTCATAAATTGCAAGATCAGTGATGAAACCCAATATGGTCCCGGCATCCTGAGCAGTTGCCTCTCTAATATTCAACTGTGTCATATCATTTCACCCCGGTAGTAAAAAATTCGTTGATTAACTCACAGAACTGGTCAATATGTTCATCACTGGTCACAAAAGAAGTAACCAGTCGCACAAAAACTTCATCCTCTGAAAGTTCTACTCCCGCCGGCAGTCCATGGTGCGGCCATTCATAGAATTCTGCCCCCTTATCATGGAGCAGGGTTGACAGTTTTGCAGGCATGGTTAAAAAAAGTTCATTGGCGGCACAGGGCCACTGCAGAGTAATTGCAGAAAACCGGGCCAGTTTTTCAACCAGCCGCCTGGCCTGCCCGTTGGCATGTCTTGCAAGCTCAAGCCAGTGGTCATTCTTGAGCCAGCCGACAAACTGAGCTCCGAAAAGACGTCCTTTTGATACCAGATGCCCGCTTCGCTTCCTCCTGTGGACAAACGTTTCTGCAATCTCCGGCTTGAAAAAAACCACAGCCTCGGCTGCCAGAGCGCCGCATTTGGTAGCCCCTAGGGACAACACATCCACACCAGATTTCCAGGTAATATCAGCAGGACTGCAATCAAGTGAAGCCACAGCTGTGGCAAAACGGGCACCATCCATGTGAACGTCCATCTCATGATCATGACTAAATGAACAGAGCCCTGCGAGTTCCCTGGGTGTGTAAACCTGTCCGGCTTCACTGGTCTGGGTTATACTCAGGGCTGCAGTGCGGGGGGTGTGGGGTGGCTCATTCCCCATGTGCCTGAAATAGTTCTCAAGATGACCAACCGTGATCTTTCCGGCATTACGTGACACGGGGGTGATCCTGCCACCACCTGTAAAAAACTCCGGTGCTGTTGACTCATCCTGGTAGATATGGGCCTGATGATGACAAAGAATTATCTCCCAGGGATCCATAATACAGGATATTGCAAGAGAATTTGCCGCAGTTCCGGTGGCCACAAAATAGACCTTCAGGGGGCATCCAAAAAATATTTCCAGATCTTTTTCAGCCTGCTGACACCATTCATCATCCCCATAACCATGAGTAAATCCATTGTTTGCCTGAACAAGCTTTTCCAGCACCTGCAGAGACGCCCCAGTCTGATTATCACTGCCAAACTGCATATATTTTCCTAATTGAATTATTACTGAACATCACTAGTGTCCCAACGTTTAATCAAATAATTTCAGCTGGATACCGCTAGGAGGTTTCTCTTTTTTGTAAGCTGATCCAGTAACAGCCTGAACTAATGGAGTTTTTTCAAATACTGTGATACTC
>JALSMA010000011.1 GCA_026988015.1 Desulfobulbaceae bacterium
ATCGAACCCATCTATTTTCTGGATTGAGTTTGCCGCCAAATGGAAGATGAAAACCCTCCAGGCTGAGTTGTCGGTTACTTTTGTAACGTATCATGTGCAAGCCTTTTGTTGAGTATTGCTCTGTATGTTTGCATATAGTACTACCTTTTTAAAGTCTTTACTCTACAATAACAGTTGGTTGTGACTTTTTGAGGACAATCTATATACTGTATTTCAGTATCCTACCCAATCCCACCCTGCAAAGTAGTCACGAATCAAGAAATAGTTATGACAAACCTATCAGATTCCAGAATTGCTGGATGTGAGTTTATCCCGCATTATAGCCACTGTCGACTGTAGAAACACTGGAACCAGAGGTTTCAATCCACGCCCCCGCGAGGGGGGCGACCAGGTCAGATCAGGCAGATGCTCTCTGTTTTAGGGGTTTCAATCCACGCCCCCGCGAGGGGGGCGACCCATGCGCAACACCTTTGCTGATGCCCTTTCTGCGGTTTCAATCCACGCCCCCGCGAGGGGGGCGACTGTCAAGTTGCAGCGTTACACTATACTTGAGCAAAACATACTCTTTCCGCGAATCGACGTTTCCCGGAGCTGAGTACTAATAAAAATCATTTTAAAAATACTACATTCCCCTTACTTCTCAACATGTAAAACAATATTGCGAGCCTCCAGCAATTCAATGGCTGCTAGAGGTTCGCAAAACTTCAGATAATTAAAAGTCCATCCATATCAAGTGACTGTTTTGCCCCAACATGCTCCACTTTATGTTTCCAGTTAGAACCAAGAAAATAAAAGCGGAGGCTATCAAGATCCGGATCCATTTCATTTATGAGTTGTTGCCGGAAAACAGTCCATTGAGCCGGATCAACAATACATTCAAACACGGAGAACTGTACACGCTGTCCATGGTTACAACAAGCTTTAGCAATACGCCGCAACCTTCTTGGTCCACCAGGCTTGCTGGTTTTAACGTCGGCGATTGGTTTTATAATTTGTCTTTTCGGGTTCGCGCTGATATATAGTCTGGAAAATTAGACAGTTACGTTTGTTTTTTTTAAAATGAGTGCACCCAATTGCTATAGCTAAAAAAATATTATATCAAAAGTAATCGTATTGTTGAGGAAAAAATTTATATACTTTCCTTGCTTATGTGGGGTTACGTTGTTGGCCGCCGATGAAAGTTGATAATATTCTTTGGGTAACCATCAAAGTCAGCGTAGCATAAGATTCCACCGGGGCCAGACTTGTAACAAATGTAGTCTTGCATAGGCACAAGATGCAGATGACAGACAAATTGATTATTTCCTGTGTGAGGAACTTTGTTTTTTCATGTTAAGAACCACCGTATTTTGCCCCCTATGTGACGAATAGGAAATGGGGTGTAGGATAGGGTGTTCTTTCGAGTTCTGCGGAGAGAAGTGTGTATTGTTCCCGGCTATTGAATGCAGGATGTAAGAAACTGGCTCCCAATCGAATTCTTTTTGAGATTGCATAGAAAGGCAGTATAGTAAAAACAGTATGATATTGAGAAGTTTAACCAACAACCAGAGGGCTGTATGACTTAACGACTGAATAACGATTTTTAAATATAGAACGCTTTTTGCGTTTCGTAGAATCATCCTATCCGAAAACCGCCAAATTTTTAACTCAAGGATTGATACCAACGAAACTGCGCCCCGGTTGGGCGTGGCTTTCGTTCGTTCTCCTTGGGTGGGTGCTTGGCGGTACCTCGGATAGGGTTCGGCGTTAGTTGCGCCCATTTTTTTCGGGAGCGATCAAGTATGGAGTGTCCCAAGTGCGGGTATCAAAGAACAGAAGAAGATCAAGACAAACCAAAATCCTATTGCCCTTCTTGCGGGGTTATCTATGAAAAGGCTCAATCGGCTCACCTCAAGAAAGTAGCCGTTCAACAGAAAGCGAAAGAAGAGGAACTGCAACGCCGGGAGCAGGAACTCAAGAAAAGGGAAGCGACCCTTCAAGGTAAAAACTCCCCGGCCATAGAAAAAGGTACACAGTCCGACACGCCTATCACGCCGCCCCCAGTAAAACAAAAGACCAAACCACCCGCTACATACCAGAAACCAACAAAGGTCGGAGCGTTTACCCGATACTTTGTTTTTGTACTTGTTGGAATTCCGTGTCTTTTTGCCTTGGGCGGAGCTGTTGAGGATGGTTTTTCCGAAAACTGGGTCACAGTCTTTATCACCGGTTCTCTATTCTTTTTCCTCTTGATTCAATTACCTCCTATCCAAAATGCAATAAACAAAAACGAAGCAAAATCTTTGGCCTCTGGAAGAGTCGTTGAAGCTCCGACCACGAAGGGATATTTGTCCGGGTTGTTTGGATTTGGTATTGTCGCTGTGGTCGCCTTTTTCTGCCTATCCTTCCTCAAAACCTGTTTTGCTCCTATGGCGATTGATATTGAAAACGGGATAGCCAAACGGGAAGTTATAGTCTCCCCCCTATACAACGTCGGAGTCGTAGCGGATACCATCAATAACCAAGCGTGCAAAATAGTAGAAGAAAACTCGGGTATAAAAGGTGTTGAGCTTACCGTGTATCTGGACGGGGAGTCTGTGAGCGATAAGTACGGAAATAAGGCCGATACAAACCTGTATATGGGTACCGTGAAAATAGATGATCTTGCAGAGGTACGAAAATATAAATCCTGCTCTGACTATTCTTATGCAATGAGATCGAAAATTATTGCGAAGGTAAATACTATGAAATTTGCAGGTTCACTCAAGTAGGCTTGTTCTTGTCCGGCGGGAAGATAACAGTTCCAATCCTTCCCGCCGATTCTTTTTCCCTTCCCTTCGAGACCAATCCCTCTTAAATAAATTTCCCGCCCGGAAGACTCCTTGCAAGTCCACCCGGAAAGCTTTAGTATTGTCGGATATATGTCTATATTCTCGGGGGTGTTCTCTGCCCTTTAATTGTTCCGTTTCTTGATACTATGACCAAAGATAAACAGAAAGAAAAAGAGCTGCCGACCGTTGAAGAGATTTTACGGGGTACGTCTCACGCTCTTACCATTTTTAAATCCGATGCCTCGGATAGTTTGGAGTTTTTCTTTAAACGAGGGAAGCCTTATCTAAAATGTTATGCAAGCGGGAAAGACCGCCCAGCCAAGCCAGAAGAGATCGTTCGGCAATTGTACCTCAGAATGTTGATGGATGATTACGGCTACCCGGCGGAAAGGATTGCTATAGAGAAACCGGTTCAATTTGGTTCGGCGGTGCAAAGGGTCTTGAGAACCGCCTTATTTTGCCCCCTCTGACGCATTCAACCCAAAGGCTCTTGTACCCAATTTTTTCTTATAGAGATTTTCATAGTTGAGAACCTCTTTGTTGGTAAGCGTTTTCGGTAGGGTTTGCAAAATTGTAAACTGAAAATGTTTTGCAGCGGTTCGGTCTTTTTTCAATATCTTTTTGAGTAATTTGTTCCCGCCATGACCTTTTGTTGCAGAATATTCTTTCCAGCGGCCTAAAATTCCTTTTTTTCCGTAAGCAGAACCAACATATTGCTTTCCACTCTCGGTATCCATAATCAAGTAAATACCGGCGACGGAAGATAACATTGTGTGCCACTCCCGGTTTGCTTCGGGATTGTTTACAATAGTCTTCAATTCATCGTAACGAATTACAAAATCAAGAAAGCCGGGGAATTCTTTTACATATCCTGTCGGTAGAATTTCAGTTACTTCTTTATCTTTTAATTCTCCTGTACCGTTTTTTCTTACCCATTGACTCCACGCTAATGCACCCTTACCCCAATCAACGACAACTCTATTTTTTAGATCATCGAAATCGTCAACTTCTTCCAGGTCGTAAAATACACTTGTATCACTAACTATATTAAAATCTTGGTAAATAAAATCCTTTGGAAGAGAGACTTCTGATGCCGATCGCTGCTTAAGGACTTTATAGACGCCGTAGAAGAGAGCCTTCATGTTTTCTTGCCCTATAAATACGACAATATAATTGCAATCCTTGAAAATTGGCTTTTCTTGATACCGTTGGTAAGTCTCAAGTTGGTTCGCTCGTATCAATTCAGTGACATCATACCTTTTGTCTTGATGTCGAACATATTTTATTTTTGCGTTTAAGTTTAAGCCTCTATTTTTTAATAACTCAAGAATCCCTATCATATTTTCCCGAATAAAATGGGTGCGACTAATGCATGCCCATCCAAGGTATCGCCAAACACCCATCCAGAAACAAACAGAAGACGCACCCAACTCGGGGTGCGTTTCCGCAAGACTCGGTTTCTGGATAAAAAATTGGCGATTTTTGGACAGAACGACTCTACGAAATACGCAAAGATATGTTTATTTGTTATTTGCTGTTTAAGTCATAAGTTGCTCGCACTGATTATTGGTTAAAAACCCTTTCTTTATCTTTCGGATTAGACAACAGCCGTGGGAAATTGTCAAATAGATAAAAGGGGTTGCTTATAGCTATTAAGAAGGAATTTTATCAGATCGGAAAACAGCTAATATTTCAATCCTTTGCGCTCCTACGCTCTTGAGAGCTTTCGCACATTCATTACCAGTACAAGCAACATTTCCTCTTACTGCGAAAAATATTTCTTTAGATTTATTTTAAAAATATCTCGACTTCCCCCACTGGTTCAGGGTATAAGAGTCTTATAAACTTTTCATAACGGTGAGGGATACATGGACGCATACGGATATTTACGGGTAAGCACCAAGGGGCAAATTGAGAAAGACGGATTCAAGAGACAGCGGGAAACAATTTCCAAATTCGCTACCGAATCCAATATCAACATTCCCCGGTACTACGAAGAACAGGGAGTATCAGGAACCAAGGGAGAAGACGACCGCCCCGCCTTGCAAGAAATGATTACCGACATTTTATCAAACGGAGTTAATACCGTTATTGTAGAACGTCTCGACCGGTTGGCCCGTGAGTACGTGGTGCAGGAACAACTCCTCATCTATCTTGCAAGTAAGGGTATAGTCCTTCTCAACGCTTCCACCGGGGAAAATATTACAGAGGCTATCAATTCCGACCCGATGAAGAAGGCCATTATCCAGATTCAAGGGGTATTCTCGGAACTGGAAAAATCCTTATTGGTAAAGAGGCTCAAGAAAGCCCGGCAACGGAAGAAAGAGGAAACCGGGAAATGTGAGGGAACAAAGGGGTGGAATGAGATCGACCCGGAACGGAAAGTTGAAGTCTTGAAACTGGTTCGCCGGTTACGTCGGAAACCAAGAGGTGGAGGAAGACAAAAAAGTTATCAAGAAGTATCCGACCATCTCAATAGAAAAGGGATAAAAACCCTTCGGGGCGGTGAGTGGAGTCCTCAACTGGTCAGGGCTTTTCATAAAGCAGGAGCGACCAAAGCCAAAAAATCAAACACACAAGAGAGGAAACTATGAAACTTGTACACATGACCGCCAGTAAAATGAACGGCAGCTATTACATAATGGTACTGGACGAAGACGCCGAAGAGTATATTTACATGGTGGTGGTTCCGGGCGAACCGGACAATATCATGGCCAAGTACCCAGTATCAGAATACAAAGACCGGGAACACTTCGCCGGGGTAATCGGAAAGTTTATGCCCTACACGTGGATATTGAGCGAAGAAGCTGAAATTGAAATTGAAGAACCGAGTCTGCCGGAATTGAGGCGGGCGGAAGCTATCTTGAAAAAGAGGAATAAATCTCTTTAAGCCTCACGCCTTGCTTTTGTAACTCGAAATTGAATATAACTTGAGGGGGGTTAAAGATATTGGACGGATAGGTTTAGCGACCGAAAAAGAAGCGTTCTGGGCTTCCCTGCCGTCCGATTTTGTTTTTCCAGAGGTCACTACAGAGGTGATAGAAAATGGCGAGAAAAGCGCGAATTGCTGCTGATACAAAGAAGAAAAAAGAATCAGAAGAGAAGCAATCCAAAATAGAGGGTGATAAGGGAGTCGGCCGGGGGGGAAAAAGAAAGAGGGCGGTCAAGGGCAGACTTACAGAAACCATAAAAAAGAAAACAATAAAAGGTGTTGAGGAAGGAAAAGGCCGGGGAAGAAAAAAGAAGTTTTTGCAAGGTGTAACAGTTAGAGAGTTTCTGAGTTTTTATGAACAGTTTTATGAATTAACTTATGGAGAAGAACCTGAATGGAGGTGGCAAATAAATAAATATAGAGATGATGAACGGATGGTGACTACCGTTATATCTTTAGCGAAAAACGATGTTGAAGACGATTTAATTGAATTGCTTGAAAATGAATTTTTTGAAACGGTAGAATATTGGTGCCGTGTAAGCCATAAAATTACCCTTGAATTACGGGCTACAAATCTCTTTGATTATGATCAGATACCCGATGTTTGGAAGAAAATTCTTGCGGAGAATATGAGTACGTTTAGATCATGGTATTACCGACTATATCGCCTCACGTATATTGAAGAAGAAATGAGGGTTCAAGAAGAAAGGTTTCTTCTTAATTATACAAAAAAAGTTCAAGACAATGATGATAAAGAAATAACCGTAGAAGATATTGACCTGCTTGTTGAACGTGCCGCTTTAAAGGAAATGAAAGAAATCCTTGGCAGTCGGCAAAAGGCGATAGATAGACGATTGAAGAAGAAAGATAAAGTCTGGCCTGTTGACTATAAGTGGTGGATAAATTACCCGGACGCAAGCCTCACCAGCCGTCGGTTTAGATATTTTGAGCCATTGTTGATCGAACTATACAAGCTCATTTTACCTTACCCGAAGTCCAAAGAATTGAATGTTAAGCATAGGCTTGAACCGCCTGAAAAGA
This sequence comes from Desulfobulbaceae bacterium, assembly GCA_026988015.1. GTDB lineage: Bacteria > Desulfobacterota > Desulfobulbia > Desulfobulbales > Desulfocapsaceae > Desulfocapsa. The sequence continues at coordinate 6,784 of JALSMA010000011.1, forward strand.
ATAGGATTTGGGCTGTTATAGATTTGTCGAGAATTCAACACGTACTGAACGTAAACGGGATACCGCCAAAGACTTATGTGAAATACAGAAGTGGCTTTTTTAAATGTGGTATTTTGAAAAAATTGAAAAAAACTAAAGATGGGCCTGCATTGATAGCGATTGGTACTTATCGAGACTTAGAGAAACATCCAACGGCCTCCCCTCAACTTAGTCGATTTTTAAAAAGCGATACCAGAGGGATGATTTCTCGCTTTAAACTTTAAGGAGGAAATACCCTTATTAAAATTTTCGGGGGTATTTCGTGCCCCTTTTCTGAGGGTGCTTGAAGGAGATTATATTTGGATTAAACAAGACGAAATCCCCTTACTTCTGGCTTGGAAGATCTCTATTTTATAAGCAAATACAATCAGTTAGTGTGCTTATTGTAAAGTTGAAGACGAGGGTTATATAACTAATAAAAAACTACCTTTAACTATATAAATACTTTTAATATCGAATACCGTAGGCGGCTTATGTCGAAGAATACAGAACTACAAAAACGATTCGAGAACCATATCCCATTGGCGATATACCCCTTCGGGATAGGAAGCAATACCGGCCCAAGGGTAATAGCGGAAGGGTTTGTATATCCCGAGGGCGTGTTCTTTTTTGATATTGGGTGGAACAACCCTATGGCCGGAACCGGTACGGATCACTTTGTTGAAGGTAAGATTGAAGGCCCATTTCCTGATTGTGAGGAAACAATGTATTGGAAGGTCGGGAAGCACGCTACCATCCACGAGATACCGGAAGATGATTACAGTTCCAGTTTCGCGAACGAGTTGTCCGTTGGAAAAAACAATCGTGAGCGGGCGGAGAGATATCAAGGGGATAAATACAAAAGTAGAAACCGGGCTCAGGGAATAGCCGACCGGTTTATTGATGAGCATAGGAGATACCACCAAAGTGAGGAAGAGTGATTTGATGGTCTGATTATTTCTGGCTTCGGGTGGTAGGGAGGCCGCCGGGTAGTAAGGCTACAGAGGGTGTTAAATTTGCCCGTAGAATGGTTTTTATGTTCTGTGCTGTAGGGAAGCTTGTAACGAGTATAAAATAACGATAGCGAGTCAAAAATCGAGGCGGGAACATTACCCCGCCGTATCAAGTAAAAGCAAGTTTGGGCGGATAGGCTCATTACCGAAAAGGAAGCCTTCCGAACTTCCCTTCCGCCCATTTTTTCTTTCGGAGTATCCGCTATCGGAGGCGGTGAATATGACCAAGCGAAAACGAGCCAATAAAAGCCAGTTCAAAAAAACATCAGACTATAAGAAGAAAAAACAATCCAATACAAACGGACTTGAGCAGTACCTCAGCATCATAGACGATCTTTACGGCAAGCTCCTCAATACCGCCAAGTATCCCGATATATCAAAAACAGATGAAGAGGAAATTCTTACAATAGCGAGGTGGTGTGATTTCGATGACTTCGAGAAATCAAAGCTCTGGAGCGGTGACGATATTCCCGAGGACACGCCTCAAATCCTCAAAGACCGGATCATCAACACTTACCAATCTTGGGGTGATTGGATTCAGGGTTCTATCTATACAGACCGTTATCTTGAATTCGTCGAATCCCTCCACCCGGCTACTCTCAATTCCCTTCCCAAGATCGTCCCAGAGTTTCAAACCCCAGGTCAAATCCGAGTATCCATTGATCTGGAAACGGCCTATGACTGTGCCCCTGAAAAGTATTCTAAATATGGTTGTTTGGATATTGGGCAGTTAAAGGAAGTAGAACCTGCACGATACAGAAAGTTGCTTAATGATCGGATTTTCTACCATAAAAGGATGTTCGATTCTCTTAACAAGGAAAAGGAACGGGTGGATGTGTGGCCTCGTAGCTGGATGCAGGAAAAAGCTATACAGGAAAACCTTTCTCAGAGAAAGCACCTTATTCCAATTCTCAACTATATTACCAATCATGCGTTTCTACGGACAGACCCCCATACCAAGGAGTATGGATCATTTTATAAAGACGGAAAAGAAGTTGATTATATCGTTGCAAAAATCAACCGAAACAAAATAGCTGATTTTCTGGGGGTGTCCCCGGATACTGTTTCCCGGTATATCCGGGCTATGAAAAATGCCGGGTTTATCCAACCATTAAAGAATCCTTATTACTCCTTGGGGTACTGGAATAAATATAGTCGGGTTTTCTTCTTGAAAAGTTCTATTGAGAACAGAAAAAAACTTAGAGGGTTCAAGTTAAAATAAAAATTAGAATATTCTAATTTTAAAATACCCCCATTCTAAAAATCCGGCATTTTTTTAGAATATGATGTTTTTGGAATCAATGGGTTTACTTATTGTCTTTCTGTAAATTTTAACAAATTCAAGTGGGTGCTGATTTCCAGATTCTATTAGAGTCCACTCTCGTGTACCCGTTAAGGGATCAAGAATTGTTACCTGTTATTTGGAGATACGTTTTATTTGAATAGTAAGTAATAAAAATGGAAGTGAAAGAGAACATAGCGGGTTTTCCCCGAAGGGGAAAACTCTAAGCCCTTTCCAAAGAAAGTTATAGAATTTTTCCTTCGGAAAAACCCGCTGTTTGTTTTTTGAAAGACTTTTGCTCTTCTGGAAACAACATCCAGTAAAAAAATATATGATGTTTCGACCGGTAGAAAGCCAATAGGAGAAAAAATACATTATGAAACAAGCCGTCGGATATGTACGGGTGTCCACCCACCATCAAGTCAAGGAAGGGGAATCACTCACCACCCAAAGAAAAGCTCTTACGGATTACGCCAAATGGAACAAATATGAGCTTGTAGAAATATACGCTGATGAGGGTATTTCTGGTGGTTCGGTAGAAAAACGTCCCGGCCTTCAAGCCCTGTTACGGGATGCTCAAAATCAAGGCTTTTCTTTTGTCCTCGTTCACCGTTTATCCCGGTTGGGTAGGAACGCCCGTGAACTCCTTAACAACGTCCAATTGCTCAAAGAGGCCGGGGTAAGCGTTATGTTCTTGAAAGAGAATATCGACCTGTCCAATGCCTACGGAAACTTTATGTTGACGATGCTTGCGGCTATGGCGGAATTGGAAAAGGATATTTCCGGGGAATCCTCTGTAGAAAATAAGATTGCATTGGCAAAGAAAGGGGTTCCGTCCATTGGTAAGTATCCTTTTGGCCGCCGGTTCGACCGAAAAACCGGGGAATGGTACCTTGAACCGCCTGATATAAAAGAGGTGATAAACGATATAGCAGACCGGTATTTGGACGGTGAAGGGTTGAAAGACATTGCTGATACAATTGACCCTTCCTATCAATTGTCCTACTCTAATATTTTGAGAGTCCTGCGTGATCGATGCGGAGGTACTTGGGAGTTAAAATTTAAGAAAGAGAACGAGCCAATTGTTTTTGAGGTTCCCCGACTATTGAGTGAGAGAAAAATAGAGGCGATCAAAAAAAGGTTAGAATTCAATCGTTCTTACACCAAAGCAGGAAATAAAGAGAGTTTGTTACTACTTAGCGGTTTCGTTCGCTGTATGGCTTGTGGTAAGGCTTTAACCGCTCAATGCCAGAAGGCAAAGAGATCAAAAGGAAAGACATATACTTACCATTTTTACAGACATCCCGGTGGTAAGAGAGAAAAGTGCCGAAGCCTAAATTCGATAAGAAGTCACAGATTGGAAGAAGCTGTGTTAACTGCTATCTGGGATAATTTGAGTGATGAGGATAGCGGTTTGGAAAAGGCTTGGGCAGACAATTATCCAGACCAAAACAAGATTGATGAATTGATAAAAAGGATTCAGATAAACCGGGGGAAATTGATAAAAGCGAAAGCTGACCGAGATAAGTTGGTTGATGCAGTGTTGACCGGTGTTCTATCTGAGGATGCAATCAAAAGGAAAAGTGATATCCTGTCTTGTGAGATTGGCCGACTTACAGACAAACTGAAAGGAGATGAAGAAAGACTATCTCGAACCCCTTCCCCTGAAGAGATCGGACTGGAACAAGAAAAACTTAAAATGGCCTTTCAGGATTATTTTTACTCACGAGAACGGTTTGATTCTATGAGCTTCGAAGAAAAACGAGCCTTGATGTTCTCGATATTTGATGGAAAAGATGAGGATGGTGATTTCTTGGGAGTTTATGTGAAGAGGATAAGCCCCGCAAGAAAGCAACCTGTCCGATACGAATTTTATATCAACGCCCGTTTTTTTGCTGGACACATTGATTCTGAGCCGGAAACTGGTTCCGGCTCTCCACCTCAAGGAACACCGGGCAATAGCTCCCCTCCGAACTCCACAAAGAAACAAAGTAAAAAATCTACGTTATTACATGGGTTAGCAGGTTGCAGAGGTGTAGTCCTCCCTGAACACCGACCTACCCCCAGATATATCAGTACACAACGCAAGAGAAATAGTTATAAAACCAAAACCGGTCGTCTTCACATCATAGCTGACAAGAACAAGCATTTTTTTTCACCTCCAGATCATAGGCGGATAACCATCTAAATCACCGCGGAGAAATCGTGCCAACAACAAGGCCTGGGTATGAAAAAGTAACCCTATTAGCATTTTCTCCTCAATGAATGGATGAACCAAAACATCCTGTTTTTTCTTCTGGTAAACCGTCAATACAAGCTTTCGAGCATCATCACTCATCCTCACTCCCCCACCATCACTCTTCTTAAAGTCCCTACCCTTCACTTGACCTAGGTTGACGAGCGAAAGGACAATACGATCAGCCCAAGGCCTGAACTCCTCCATCATATCCAATGCTAACCCAAACCTGCCGGGCCGATCCCGATGTAAAAAGCCCACCCCAGGATCTAGACCGACACTCTCCAAAGCTGAACGCACATCATTCATCAGCATCATATACACGAAAGAGAGCAGACAATTAATCAGGTCAAGGGGTGGTCGCCTGGATCTTCTTTTAAAAAAGAAATCACCTTTATTGGTAAGAATAAGCTCATTAAAGACTTGGAAATAGACATGACTGGCATCACCTTCAACTCCACGAACAGTATCAAGATCAAGATCCCTTTTCAGGCACTCCAAACTATTTCCAAGGCGAGAGTTTGCCTTACTAAGTAAGTTCCGATCTACACAATCACCATGATCCCGGATAACACGTTTGAGCAGATGGCGACTGTTGGCTATCTTTCCCGTGACAAAAAAGGCAGCAAGCTTTGCAGAAAAACGGCGGTCATCAGCAAAACGATACTGCTGACGACGAAGCAGAACATTACCGGAGACTGGCCCCTGAACACACGCTAAGAATTTACCATATTCCGTCAAAAAACTGAAAGTGATACCTTTGTCACCACAAAACCCCAAAAGGAACGGACTGGCACCCACATTACCAAAACAAACTATTGACTCCAAAGTGTGAATAGGCAGGCGGAGACGAACCTTCTTGTCAATCTTCACCACTACGGTCTCTCCCTCTTTTGCCAAATAAGCTCCCTGGGTAGTGACAAATAAAGTGTTTAAATGTTTTTTCATTGGAGAACTCTGTCTAAATAGGCTGATACCGTTCTTTTCTTTCCAATACTCCTAGGAAGGCAAATAGACTCAAAGGAACAACTCTGACATTTTTTACTATATTGCGGCTTTGGAGTAAACTTCAGGTCAAATAATTTATGTAGACGCTGGGCCGCATCCTGTGTTATCTGCCGCAACGAATCATCGAATACGACTTCCAGCCGCCGATGATTTTTCCCGTAAAATAACGCACCTTCTCTAACATCAACAGACATCATTTCTTCAAGGCAGAGTGCCTGGGCACATAGCTGGACACGATCGGAATCGTCACTTTTCGGTTTCCCTCTCTTGTATTCCACCGGATAAGGTCGCCAACCATGAGATTCCTTGTAAAATTCCACAACATCGGCCCGTCCGTAAATCCCTAACTCAAATGAGCGCAGGGGCAGGTCATACTCGATCCTTTTCGTTCTCCGAGATTCCCGACCCGCTTTATGCACCCGTTCATGTAGCAACCGCCCTTCTGCCGTGAGCCTATTTTCAAGCCATAATTGTTCCACATGGATCAAAGCACATTGGCGAGGGCAAAACAAAAGATGCTGGAGGGCGGAGAGCATAAGGAGATCATCTTCGTGATACATACATTATCCCTCACTCAGTAAATTCACCACCAGTCGAATCAATAGATCTTTCTGATCTGGCGCACTTGCTGCAATGAGCAGGGTGAGGGCAACTAGCGCCCTGCTGTCAAAACTATTTTGCTCAAGTTGCGAGTTGGTTTGCAGAAAGAGGAGAAAAAGAAATGAACCAATCCGCTTATTACCATCAGTGAAGGGGTGATCTTTAATGGTGAAATAAAGAAGATGGGCGGCTTTTTCCTCAACACTGGGGTACAAATCTTCCCCACCAAAGGTTTGCTGAATGGCTCCGATAATTCCAGCAAGACCATCACCCCGTTCATGACCGAAGATATCCGTGGCTTCATCTTTTCGCAGTAAATCCTGACGCAAATGGCCAATGGCTTCTTTGACACTATCGAGCTCAAACATCCCCCCGACATGGCCTTCTTTTTTGGGCAGAACCAATGAATCTTCATCGTATTGCCACAAGAGCTGCCATGTTCGGGCATAGCTTATTACAATATTAAGCACTTCCCGCCCTTCATTATTAACCAGATCATGGCTCTCCAAAGTGTTCGCCAAAAGTGTCAACATCTGCCGTGCTTCGCCAAGACCTTGTTCAGCCAAGCGATTTTGGTTAAAGGTAACCCCCTGAACCAGATGATCCTTTAGAATTGAAGTTGCCCATATTCTAAATTTAGTTCCACGCTGTGATTTCACCCGATAGCCAACCGAGATAATCACATCAAGATTATACAGTTTTATCCTGTACCGTTTGCCGTCAGGAGCAGTTGTCAAGGAATCCTTGACAACTGCTCCTTCCACTAACTCACCTTCCCGAAACAGATTGCGAATATGAAGACTGACATTCTGTTTTGTCTTCTGAAATAACTCCACCATCTGCGCCTGGGAAAGCCATACAGTATCGTCCTTAAGGTGAACCTCCACAGCATTCTGTCCATCTTCGGACTCGTAAAGAATTATTTCGCCTTTGTTATGATTCATTTGCTTCCCCCTTCAAGACCTCTACCCAAACCAACCTTTTTAATCTTTGACTTGGTTCATGCAGAGCATAAATTTTCCAACCAAAAAGGGGGACACTTTGTCCCCCCTAACAACGGCAGCAAATAACAACGCCTTCCCCTACAGTGAAACCTATGAGACCGTCACACCTTTAGGCAAATCACCAACGACTTCGATATTCTCATAATCCGAAAATGCCCTCGCTGGCTTTTCAGGGTCTTTCAACTTTGGATTTTCGACCATTTCAAAGAGTTGTTGGGCCGACGCATTGCCAAGGGCTGAGTCATGTTTAAAAATGAAAAGTTTTCGCGTACCCATAAGTCCACGGGCAGCTGAATGATCATGGTCAAACATATTACGCAGAGCCTGCCAGAAAAGTTCCAAATCCTCTTCAGTGAACCCTGTTTGGTTTGCTAAATGGGGCGAAATAAAACCATGGGCCCGATACAAAGCATAGGGCACAGTATATTTACGACCCATTGTTCGATTGTCTCCTTGCTGTTTTTCGGCATCAGCTTCAGTCGTGACGGCCATTCGAGTAATTGAATGCTCCGTGGCAATAATTGGGTCAACCGATCTTGAAAAAGTGAGCTGAACCGGCCCCCGCACCTGCCCAGCATTTTCCCCTGTACTCATTACTGCCCCGAACGTCCTGATATCGTAATAATTAGCACACATCCATTGCCGTGCTGACTCAATTTTTTCAGCAGGTTTTTTTTGAGCCTTAACCTCTTCTGTTGCATGAGCCTCAGCGATTAAATTATTTAACACAGCCTTTTCCTTTACGAAAATATCATAAGGCCTCTGAGCCTCCTTAACAAGATGAACAAAATTCCGAACTTTCCTCTTTAAACAAACATCCGTCACTAAACCATAGCCTGTTTCAGCATCCATTCTTGGTAGATTCCCAGCATCAGGATCACCATTGGGGTTGCCATCTTGGACGTCAAAGAACAAGACAAAGTCGTAACGGTTTTTTATAATTTCAGACATAACACTCTCCTTTTTTATGCTTTATCTTCTTTTTTGGTAAATAGATCCTGACGCTGATGATAATACCCCACAGCGAAACGAGCCTGAGCATCAAGGGGCAGGTGAGACGGTATTTCATCAATACCATCAAAGACCTCGGCCAAGATGGTTTCAAAATAAACAGCACCTCCACCTTTTATTTTAGCAAGATGGTGATTCTTTAACTTCAACAATTGTGGGAACACCGTCACAGGAGAACTAGAGGCCGCCCCATAAAACCGCTCTCGGATAGTCCCCTTACCTTGGGCACGCTGTTGGATGTTTTCCAACACGGCAAAGAGACGCCCCAATCGGTAGGCCTGATTTATATTTTTTTTATCGAGTGACACAGTTATATCCTCCGTATCTTGTTTTTTATAATAACGACTTCGACGATTGATATACGCCTTCAAAATGGCTGCCCTGTTCCTATTCACATGCCGCTCGGCACGAATCCGACGCATACACTGCTGAAAGAGAATCACTGGATATGGTTTCCCTTCTAGTATGGCCTGCATAACTGACCCAGACAGATTCGGCGGAACATTACTGATTTTAAAATCAAAGGCTGTATGTGATAATAACTTATGCAAAGAAAAGAACTCTTGATCCTGAGGAGAACGAACAATCTCAAGATCATCAAAATGACTCTTTATCCGTTCAGCAAATTGTAACACCGTGCCCTGCGACCAAAAACGCACTGAAATCCGAGCCGCATTAGGCGAAAGACCCAAAACATAAAAAGGGATTTCATTTTCTGCGGCAAGACTTCCTGACTGAACACTTTCATAAAGAGACCGAACCGCCTTTATTCCTGCATCTGGGTCATCAGACCCCTTTGGCGGGTCATTGAAAAAAAGATTAAAATTATTCTCAATCTGATTGCTTTTTTCTGCCCAAAAAACGGTTGTCGCATCTCCCACAAACATACGGTTATCACTATTTAAAAGAGTGGTCAGAGCCGTGGTGTATGCAGCTTGAGCATATTTCCCAACTGGAGCGTTAAACCCCTGTTCTTTACCATAAGAGTCATATCCTGATGATTTCTGAAAACTAACAAGACCTGCGGTACTCTTACCGCCAGCAATAGCTGTAGAAGCATGCAAACGCTGGATTGGCTGTTTCTCACCCGTCACCAAGCAGTAACCATGATACGATTCAGTTTTATCAGGAACCAAGGCCATAGATTTTTGATACTGAACCACCGCTTCCCGTTCAGCTATGACCCCAGCATCACCATCAAGACGGAACGTTAAGTTGCAGCCATTAATTTCACGACATTCTGACCACATATCCGCCTGAAATACTTTTTCAATTTCGCAATTCTCATAAAAAGATAACACAGCCGAAACCCCTTCATCTTCACGCAACTCTGAAGGAAGTTCCCTAATTGTTTGCTTGAATGTAGCAAGCTGCTTATTGGCCATCTCATGGTCTTTTTTTACAGCGGAAATAATAGACGAAACCACTTTTGACCCGCATAATGATTCCGGCAACTCCAACAATAATTGTCGGAAATAGCCACTTTCCCTGATTGCCAGCTTTGGGTCTTCCTCAAATACCTGCCAGAACTTGACGATCTTAACAAGGCAAGGCTCTTGCCATTTGTCATCGGCAAGTGACTCAAATTCTTTTCTCACCTGTTTTATGTTTTTAGCAACATCCTTTTGACTCTCACCTTTGGGATGCCCCAAAACATAGCCAAAATGATCCCACAACAAGCATGCCGTTGCCCAAGAGTTCTTGCCACTACGCCCCTTGACCTTGGGCAACAAAAACTTCCTTGCCACCAGTTTTTTCGCAACCTTCTCACGGGTATCCTGCAAAGCCATAAATTTACCCTGGCGGTCAATAACAATCACAAAGGGTATTTCTTTCCAGGCAAAACCAATGGGGGCAATTTTTGAATTTGGCTCAGCAGCTCGTCGTTCATAATATTCGCATAATGCCTGTAAAATCATTTGCGAACCTCCTCGCTCTGCCAGGCAGGAACAACAATCCGACCATGTACCATCTCAGGCCGATAAAAAGCCGGAGTTGGATTCTCTGGATTGGTGAAATCCAGATCATAAAGCATAAAACCGAGGTCACGGTTGTCTGGAATTGGTCTTGCTTTCTCCTGTTCCGGGCGATCCACCAGCCTGAAAAATGCCGAGAACTCTCGGCAACCTAGATAGGGTTGAGTGAAGCATTGCCCTTTCCGCGCCCTGCGTTCAAACATGGCCAGATATTTACCGGGATTTTCATCTTTGCCATTCTGCCAGGCAGTTAAACTTTCCTGAATTTGCCCCTCTTCTTTCCTATCCCAAAGATCGACGGGGACCTGACAAAATAATTGTTTACGTTTTTGAACCGGGATATATTCAAGCCAGGCATGCAGACGATAATGAACATCTTTTAAGAAAAGTCCCGCACGCTGCTGCCTGTTCGCTTCAATAAAAATTTCTTTTGACCGTTTGGAGGCTAAAGCACCCACCTCATTACGCCGAACAGAAGTCCAGCTAATCGGATTTAACACCTCTATTTCACGGATATGCCACCGGATTGCCGGTTTCCAAAAAATAGCCTCAAAAATTGCCCGAGCGGAAGATGGGGTAATCACATCGTAACTTACCCGCTCCACCTTCATCTCTGGACGGGTAAAACAGGCATAATCCCCCCAAACCTCAAGACAGAATGTTTGTTCTTTCTTTGCCATAAACACAGCCTCCGCTATATTACAATTGCCCCATTATTCGGGTTCATATCCAATCCTACAAAACCGTGTATATCATCATAGGCATAATCCACCGCCTGACACCACACACCACACACCTCTTCAAATATCTTCTCTTTAATTTCCAAAAATTTCTGTTCAGGTATTGAAACTGTAAATCGTTGTAATTTTCTAAACAAATTACGATTTGGCCCATCTTGCCTTAACTGGCTTATCAACTGCTGACCACTTGTCTTTTTGCCAGAATACCAAACCACCACGGACATCTGGTTCTGATCGTCAATCAGTTTAAATTTACGGGCAGCTGTTCTAAATTGCATTTGACAACGACCAGCATCGGCAACAAGCAGCGCTTGCATATCCTTTTGGTCGAAACTACTCACCCCGTTACTGTAAAATAACTTAAAATAACGCTGAAAGATATCTGGACTAAGATTCCTGCACCCCTCCGGTTCACAACGCATAATTTCAATTCCTGCATCAGCTCCTTTTCTAAGAAACCCAGGGGGTGCTAGTTTTGGTGATTGAAAGACCACCACTTTACCTTTTATCTTCCTGCCGTTGTCATCCTCCAAGTTACCCTCCCGATTGCACCGTCCTGCGGCTTGAGCAATGGAATCAAATCCTGCCATAGCGCGATACACCACAGGAAAATCCAGATCAACACCAGCCTCCACCAACTGAGTGCTAATTACTGTGATAGGTTCCTTATTTCTCAGACTTTTTTTAATATCCTTAATTATTTCAGTACGGTGCTCCCCACAAAGATTGGCCGAGAGTAGAACTGCACCCTCAGGTATGAGAGTATGCAGATCCAGACAATCCCGACGGGTATTTACCACACAAAGAACCTGTGAATAGGAGGCAAGATCTGTGGCTAATCCCTGCCAATCTTCATATTTGCCAGCATCCTCAATTACAACCCGCTGCAGACGTCTACCAAGGGATTCTGGTTGGCTTATTATCTCCTGAACTTTTTCTTGGTCAATCCCGACAAATTGCGCCAGTCCAGAGCCAATTCGACCTGTTAAAACCGGTTGCGTAGCTGTGCAGAGCACAATTGAAACATTGAATGAATCAACAAGCCCCTGCATGGTCGTCAAAATGGGTTGTAAATAGTCAGTCGGCAACATTTGTGCTTCATCACAAATGATGACAGAATTCACAACATTATGAAGCTTTCGACATTTTGAGCTTTTCGCAGCGAAGAGAGATTCAAAAAGTTGAACATTGGTTGTGACAATGATCGGTGCATCCCAATTCTCACTGGCCAATTTTGATTCATCTGTTTCCTGCTCAGGGTCAAAGCTCGAATGATGCTCTAGGACATTTTCCACCCCAAATATTTTTTTATACTCTTCCGCCGTTTGCTCAATAATTGAAGTATAAGGAATAACGATAATAATTCGTTTTTTATTGTGCTTGATGGCATGTTTTAGGGCAAAAGCCATCCCAGAAAGCGTTTTTCCGCCTCCGGTAGGCACCGACAAGGTAAAAAAACCGGGTTGTGAGTCCGCAGCACGCAAACAATCTTGCAAAACTTCCTGTCGTAATTTATTGACCTCCGTGCTTTGCGCACCAGACACCAAATCATTAATGTAAACATCAAATTTGAGATTCAGTTCAGAAATTGACTGATAGTTAGAGCGCAACAGATGCTTGTCGTTATTCATAAATGCTTCAGTATCAAGAAAATCAGCATCAACAAGACAGGAGAAAAGCATCCTTATCCACAAATGAAAAACGTCCTGACCAACTCCTGTCAAGCATGGCGAACTATTGGGATGTTCAATACTACCTGTCATTTCCTGCAACCATCGTATAGACAACTCAGGAAGTTTAGAAATTTCATGATCAGTCAGGCGACTGCTTAGACACCCACCACTACCAGTCTCTTTATGCCAGTCCGGTAAACCGGCATGATGTCCAGCTATGATATAAGCAAGAACTTTCCCAACCTCAGGCATGTTGTTGTCAGCCCAATAAGCCCCATGGCTGGAATGGTTTGGTCCTCGAGAAGGTGCCTGGCCAATATTATTAGAACACTGAAAGCCTGTAGCTTTTCGAATATAATTTTGAAATTCTTCTGACCCCTTCCCTAGGTCATGTAACAAACCGACGCTTCTACCCCAGTCTGCATTAGAAAAACCACTCGCAAATTTCTCAGCCAAATCAGCAACGCCTCGTAAATGAGATTCAAGATTGTGTGGTAATATTTCATTACAAGTTTTATCAAATATTGCATGGGCAATTCTGATTTTGGACATATAGGTCAGACCTATTGAATGTTCTGCACATTTCTCCATTCTTCAGTTTCCCCAACATTTATATTTCACAAGAACGTTCTAAGTACCTCGTACAATACTCAACTGACCAACAAATAAGTATCTCATACATACACCCTAACACACTTGGGTACTCATATAGTGAGCACCCTCTGAAATTATTTATATTTTCTGGTCTTTTCTTATTTTTCAGGTTTCCAGGGTACTTTTCCTCATTTACAGACCCGCTTTTTTAAACAACTACCTCTTAACCGACAAACAATTCCAGCAGTTTGCAGACCATAAGAAAATACCCTGACAAAAAGTATAACTTTTCCTTGACAACAGCGGTATTCAATATATTATATGAGAATGGTTTTTATTATTAATTTTTTTTCTACAGGAGATTCTCAAATGACAGACAGAAGAACTTTTCTCAAGGGTGGATTAGTAGCAGCCTCAGCATTAGCAGTAAGCTCCGTAAATATTGCATCCGCAAGTACAGTAGCAACTCCCTTTACAAATGTGATTTATACTGCCTCAAACCCCGGTAAATGGGACAAGAAGGTTGGCAGCCATCTGCCCTCAATCACTGTTGAGGGGAGCAATGTTACCCTTTTTACCAAGCATGGTATGTCTGAGAAGCATTTTATTGTACGCCACACCCTGGTTCTTAAAGATGGCACCGTCGTCGGCGCCAAGGTCTTCAATGGAACTGACAAAGAGGCGAAATCTAATTTTGAACTCCCTGCCGGATATAAAGGAAAAGTGTATGCAACCAGCTTCTGCAACCTTCATGATTTCTGGGTAAATGAGACCATGGTATAGTTCCTTCCTGAATCCGTAACAGTCCAGTAATTATTTTTTTGATAACATACTGAAATGCAATTATGAAATTTGCAATCAGGTGAGTTCGAAAAGAAAATCATTCTTCTCCCTCTGGCAATATGCGTTCCTTGCATATTGCCTTTTTTTCCGTGAGCATAAATCTCTTCTCATCAGCCCACGACAACAAAAGATTCTTGAACAATATCCAGAAAGATGTTTGAAATGAGCAGCAGCAATAAACTATCATCTCAATCCGGATTTTTTGCTTACCTAAAATGCCTGCGACTTCCTACCTTATTGAAAAACTAACAGCCACAGGACTTGGTTTCAGCCGAGATTCAGAAGGCAAAGCAACACTCATTGATGGTGTTATTCCCGGGGAAACCGTAACGGCAGGAATTATCACAACTGCAAAAAAACATAATACTGCCAGGGTGAAAGTTATAAAGACTGCCTCAAAAGACCGTACCACCCCACCCTGCCCCCATTACAAACAGTGCGGCGGATGCAATATGCAGCACATGACATACCAGCGCCAACTCAAAGAGAAGTCAGCAATATTAAACGATATCTTCAGCCAAAGCAGAAACCGTGTTCTCCAGGAGAGTACCGAAAAACTCTTACACCCTGTACTTCCCTCCCCGCAAGACAAACACTACCGACAACGAATACGATTGCAGGTGGATAGCAGACAGGTTCTGGGATTTCACAAGCGCCGCAGTCATGACTGTGTTGCCATCGACAGTTGCCTGCTGGCTCACCCTGCGATTAACAGTTGTCTCCGCAAGATCCTGGCACAACATGCTTTCAAGAAACTCCTCGACCACACAGAGTCCCTTGATTTGCTGCTGGATCCAGAAAGTCTGCTGATCTCTATTCTGCTCCATTTCAGAAGAAAACCGAGACCTACCGACGAAAAACATGGTCATGCGCTGGTCGCAGCCATTACCGAACTAAAAAGCGTCTTTTTTACGGGCACCGGGTTTGCTGTCACCGGAAGGGACACCCTCTGCTACAGCCTTACGCCTGAGACAACTAACAGCACCCAGCCCCTGAAACTCAGCTTTGAAACAGGTGGGTTTTGTCAGGTAAATGTGTCCCAGAACAATATCCTTGTAAAAACAGTTTTGGATTTTTGTAACGTTTCGGCTAATGAGACTGTACTGGATCTCTTTTGCGGGATGGGGAATTTTTCCATACCTCTGGCTGAGCAGGCGCAATCACTCCTGGGTGTAGAGGGGCAGGGGTCAGCCATCCGCAGTGCTAGAAAAAACAGCGCTAACGCTGGACTAAAGAATACAGAATTCAGAAAGCAACCCATCCACGCGGCATGTTCAGAACTGGCAGAAAACCGTAGACACTTTGACTGTCTGGTTATTGACCCACCCCGTCAGGGGGTTCCCGGTCTGGCAAAACAACTTGCCAATCTATGTGAAAAAAAGCTGGTCTATGTTTCCTGCGACCCGGCAACCCTGTGCCGCGATCTCGGCGATCTGCTGCACCATGGCTTCCATCTCCAAAAGCTGCAGCCGATTGATATGTTTCCTCAAACCAGCCATATTGAATCCGTGGTGCTGTTAACGAGTGCCTGATTCTCTAAGTTGTCCCTTCATGGGGCCTGGCTATGTAACCCACCTGAAAACCATTGACAGAACTACGCTTTGTCAGTAAACGGGGTGATACAATAACCCCTTTCTCTCTTTAGAGATTCAGCAGAATACAGAAGAACAGTTATGAGCAAAGAAAATACCCAGATATTAAAGCAACGTCGTGAAAAAGCAGATGCCTTAGCAAATCTCGGCGTCAACCTCTATAGCAACACCTTCAAACCGGCCAACCGGATCAAGGAACTCCTGCCCAAAGGGGAACACCTGGTAGCCGAAGCACAGGACGAGACCAATTACACCTATTCTGTTGCCGGACGTATCATGTCCATGCGCAAATTTGGAAAAGCCGCCTTCTTTCATCTTGTGGACAATTCGGGGCGTATGCAGGTCTACATTAAGAAAGATTCCCTGGGAGATGAAATATTTGCCACCTTTAAAAAATGGGATATCGGTGACATTGTGGGTATCGAAGGCAAACTTTTCAAGACCAAAACCGGTGAGCTCTCCATCATGGCTGACAAACTGGTGATGATTTCTAAATCCCTGCGCCCTCTGCCCGAAAAATTTCACGGCCTCACCGATGTAGAGACACGCTATCGTCAGCGTTATGTTGATCTGATTGTGACTCCAGAAAGCCAGGAAACATTCCGTAAACGTGTGGAAATTGTCCGATTAATGCGGGAATTCCTTGCAAACCGAGGTTTTATGGAGGTTGAAACTCCCATGATGCACCCCATCCCCGGTGGAGCCACAGCAAAACCATTCAAGACCCATCATAACGCCCTCGACATGGATCTCTACCTGCGAATCGCTCCGGAACTGTATCTCAAGCGTCTCCTGGTGGGCGGTTTTGAGCGTGTTTTCGAGATCAATAGAAACTTCAGGAATGAGGGTTTATCCACCCGGCATAACCCGGAATTCACCATGTTGGAATTCTATCAGGCCTATGCCACATACCATGACCTCATGGATCTTACCGAAGAGCTGATCTCATGGCTCTCTGATGAGGTGAATGGTACCATGGAGATCGAATATCAGGGAACCAAAGTGAATCTCGCCCCGCCCTGGAAACGAATGACCATGGATGAAGCCCTTATTGAGGTTGCCGGGATTAATCCCGCTGACCTCAACGATCCTGACAGAGTGATGGCACTTGCAAAAGAGAAAGGCATCCAACTGGAAGAGCAGGCCGGTCCCGGCAAAGCCAAAACAGAGCTCTTTGAACTCCTTGTTGAGGAGAAACTTATTCACCCGACATTCGTGACGTCATATCCAACCGAAGTCTCTCCCCTGGCAAGAAGAAATGAAGACAACCCCGATGTTACCGACCGTTTTGAACTCTTTGTCACCGGTCGCGAACTTGCCAATGCCTTCAGTGAACTGAACGACCCGGTTGATCAGCTGCGACGTTTTGAAAAACAGATTGCCGAAAAAGGTGATGATGAGGAAATCCACTCCGAGCTGGACGTGGATTTCGTCCGCGCTCTCGAGTACGGCATGCCATCCGCTGCAGGAGAGGGTATCGGCATAGACCGTTTGGTAATGCTTCTTACTGATTCTCCCTCCATTCGAGATGTAATTCTCTTTCCACATCTCAAGGCCGAGGTTCTGAAACAGACCAAAAAGAAAAAGAACAAAAAAAAGTCTGTCCCTAAAGATGTTTGAGTGGTTTATTAGCCTCCGCTATCTGCGGGCGCAGCATAAACAGAAATTCATCTCACTCATCTCATTTATATCCGTTGCCGGTATCACAATGGGTGTCATGGCGCTCATTGTGGTGCTTGCAGTCTACTCTGGATTCACCAATGGTCTCCGTGACCAGATCCTTGGTATTAACTCTCATATCATTGTCCAGAAACTAGGTGGCATCATCCCGGACTACACTCTGGTTCGGGATCGCATTGTCACCGTGGATGCAGTAACAGGTGCCACACCCTACCTCTACACCCAGACCCTGATCAGTGGGCCAAAGGGCGGTACCGGAGTGGTACTGCGTGGAATTGATCCTACCACAGCACCGGGAGTAATAGCTCTGCCGGAGCAGATGGTGGAAGGAACCATAGATGAACTTCTACAGAAAAAAGACTCCCGGGTTCCCAATATCATTTTAGGAATTGCCATGGCCTCTGACTTGCGGGTATTCGTGGGGGACAAAGTGCGTCTCATCTCGCCCTCCGGACCCCTCACCCCCATGGGAATCATTCCAAAGATAAAAACCTGCCGCATTTCTGGGATTTTTGAGTCGGGAATGTATGAATATGACTCAAGCATTGCCTATATGTCCATTCCAGATGTACAGTCTTTTCTTGAAAGTGGAGATGTGGTGCATGGTATTGAAGTCACGGTTCTGGAAAAAGAATTAAACCGGGCAGACAGGGTTGCCGAAAAAATCGTAACGATGCTTGGAAGATCCTTTGTAGCAAAGGACTGGATGTCCATGAACCGCAATCTCTTCGCGGCGTTCAAGCTTGAAAAAATCGGCATGTTTATCTGTGTTGCTCTCATCATACTGGTGGCAGCATTGAACATCGTTTCAGCCCTTATCATGGTAGTTATGGAAAAGGAAAAGGATATTGCCATCCTCAAATCAATGGGCGCAACATCCGGGGTTATCATGAAAATCTTCTTCTATCAGGGACTGGTAATAGGCGTACTGGGAACATTTCTGGGTGTCGCCGGGGGACTGGGGTTATGCGAACTCCTCTCCCGTTACAAATTTATTGAGCTACCATCAAATGTCTATCCTATGAACACCCTTCCCATCAAAGTGCTGCCCATGGATGTAACCATTATTGCAATTTCTGCCTTGGTCATTACCCTGTCTGCCACCATCTACCCATCCTGGAAAGCATCCAGAGTTAAACCCGCCGAGGTCCTCTCATGAGTCAGGAGAAGCTTTTTTCGGCCCGAAATCTTCATAAGTGTTTTTACAGCGGTACGGAAAAAATTCTTGTTCTGCAAGGTCTTGAGTTCAGCATCAACACCGGAGAGATGATGGCAATTGTCGGGGCGTCAGGGTCGGGAAAGACTACCCTGCTTCAGATACTGGGTACCCTGGACACCCCTGACAGTGGTCAAATCATCTTCAAAGAGGATGATCTCACCGAAATGAGCGACAGTGAGCTCTCCTCTTTTCGGAATAAATCAGTGGGTTTTATATTCCAATTTCATCATCTGCTCCCCGAATTTTCAGCACTCGAGAACGTCATGATGCCGGGACTTATCGCCGGAAAGTCAAAACAGGAAATGGAAGTACCTGCAAAAGAGTTGTTACAGCAGGTGGAACTCGGACACAGAATGGACCACAGGGTAAATCAACTTTCAGGTGGAGAACAGCAACGAACAGCTCTGGCCCGCGCCCTTATCATGAAACCTTCCCTGCTCCTTGCTGATGAGCCAACAGGGAACCTCGATGGCCGTTCCGGTTCCATGGTATTTTCCCTGATTAAAGAACTCTGTCGTGATCTAAAACTTGCCACAATAATGGTCACTCACAACAGTGAACTGGCAGCCCAGATGGATATTTCACGTACCCTGAAAGACGGTGTATTTCTGGAGGTCCTAGTTTAGGAGATACTCGCCTTTGCTGCAAGATATGCCCGATGGGCAAGCAGCATCTTGATCTGCCCATAAGAAAACTCTTCGCCCAGCACCTCTTTTATGGCTTTAAGCGAATCATCTTCAGCAATCTCTGTTGCGGCGGCAATCTTCTCCTGCAACTCTGTTGACAGAAAGCTATCTATTGCAAGCTCCCCCTTTTCCAGAAAGGAGCAGAGATGACTTTCAATGGTTGAGATCACAAAGCCTCTCTCTCTGGCAATCTCAGCCAGATCCATTCCAGACTTCAGCATCTGCAGAGTTATTTCCCTGCTACTGCGTTTGTCATCTTTCTTTTGTTTCGCTGTCTTCTTCTCGCTTGCTTCCTCTGGAACAGGAAGTTTCATGGGGCGTGGCAAGGATACTTCCTCAATACCGTGTTTCCTGCGATACTCCTGTACCAGCGAGATAATATCCTCACCATACTTTTCCAGAGTCTTCTTTCCCACACCCGGAATTTGCAACAAAGCCTTCAAACTCTCCGGCAGACATACCGCAATCTGAATCAGCACCCGCTGATGCATGATTTGAAATCGTGCAACATTAAGCTCTGTGGCTTTCGCAGTCCTCCAATCCCGAAGAATACCGAAGAGTTCAGGATGCTCTATATCTGACTCCGCATACACAGGAGTCTGCTGTTTCTTTCTTTTTTCCGGCTGAAAGTCTATCTCTGCAGCTGTTACGGCACGCAAATAAACAGACGGAGAGAACCCTTTTTCACAGGCACGAATCCCCGCAAGATTTATGGCTATCTCTTTTCTGCAGTTATTCAGTGTATTATCAATTCGCTTCCCCAGTTCTTTGTTATCAGTCTCAACCTGCAAGGTCATCACCGAATCGTCAAAAATTTCAGAGAATTTGTCTGAAAACCACTCAGAGGCTTTGGTCAGTCGCTCACAAATTTGTGGATCACTCTCCGGCAACATATTTTCTGTAAAGAGACTACGTAGCTGGTTTCTGAAGTTATCACTCACCCCAAAGATAAGCTCCCGCGCCTGCTGTTCTGTACCGACCATATCAGCGGCACCCGACACCTGAACCACACTGGCATTTCTGCTAAGTAGATGCACAAGATATCCCAGACGTTTCGCAAGCAGTGAAAAGTCAAAGCACTGACAAATAAGCTTTTCCTGATAACTCTTTTTTGCCTTAAGGAGCATTTCATCCGTTGTGGGATTACGGCGGCACAGTTCATCAAACTGGAGCACAGCACTATCTGTCCCTACCCCCCTTGCGGCAATGGGCGAACTGAGAACCAGTCCTTCAAGGGTTTTGCAACGACTCAGGGCCACATAGACCTGGCCATGAGTAAAAGCTGCTTCTGCATCGATGACTGCGCGCTCAAAAGTCAGCCCCTGACTTTTGTGGATGGTAATGGCCCAGGCAAGTTTTAAAGGGTACTGCTCAAAACTGCCCACCACATCTTCTTCAATTTCTTTATGCTCTTCATTTATGGTATATTTGATGTTTTCCCAGCTCACCGGGTCCACTTCAATTGCCTCTACATCTCCCGGGCATAACACAAAAATGGTTTTAGCAATAATTGCAGTTACCCTTCCGATCTTTCCGTTATAATAGAGTTTTTCAGAGGATGGGTCATTACGAACAAACATCACCTGGGCCCCCTCTTTCAACGTCAATTGGGGAAGGGTAGGAAATATCTGTTCTGGAAAATCCCCTTTTATGGTGGCATTGAACTGATATTTCTTACCTTTCAGCTCCTCCAGTCTTGTCCTGTTTATGGATTCGGCACTGGCATTGTGAGTGCTGAGGGTAATATATCCTTCATCGTCATCCGGTATGAAATCGGGCATGTATCGAAGCGCAAGTCTTTCGATGGTCGCTGTACAAAGGCGATTCTCACGAACTCTGTTGAGAATACTGATAAACTCCTCATCGGACTGGCGATAAATATGTTTAAGTTCAATACTTAACAGTTCTGTCTGACCAAGAGCTCTACTCGAAAAAAAATAGACCGACTCATAATAATCCTTCAAGAGCCGCCACTCATGTTGTCTGGCCACCGGTGAGAGCTGGTGCAGATCTCCTATCATAAGCAGCTGCACACCACCAAAGGGTTGCTGATTACGACGATACCGTCTCAATACTGCATCAACGGCGTCAAGAAGATCGGCCCGTACCATACTGATCTCATCAATCACCAACAGGTCCAGGCTCTGAATAATTTGTTTTTTCTCTTTGGAAAAACGAAATTGCCGTTGTCTGCTCTGCTCGTAGGCGTCACTTCCCGGTATATATGGACCAAATGGCAGTTGAAAAAATGAGTGCAAAGTGACTCCCCCGGCATTCATTGCAGCAACTCCGGTGGGAGCAGTAATGATCATTCGCTTTGCGGTATGCTTCTGCAGTCCATGGAGGAAAGTGGTCTTCCCGGTTCCAGCCTTACCGGTAAGAAAAATGTTGGCCCCGGTGAACTGCACAAAATCATTTGCAAGCTGTATCTCTTTATTTTCAATTTCCATATTTTCCACTATCTTTCAATGCGATAGAACCAAGATTGCCTCCTAATCATATTCTGGTTATCGTTTAAGATACTGCACCTGCTGCCCGGATAAAACAAAAAACGTCCTTGACATGAAAGCCCCGAAATCATATCATTTTCTTAGCATTTTGAGAACTCCCGTTACCAGTTATGTTCAGAAGTCTAAAGAGAACCAGTCTGCCCTTACCATGTCCCCCAACAACCAGCCATTCCATATCCGTCTGCATTTCAGGCTGCTACTGATTATAACTGTTCTTCTTATACACTCAGGAAATAATTCCTCACTAGCCAATCAGGATATCACAACTTCAACACCGAAAAAAGTCCTTATTATCCATTCTTTCCATAAAGGTCTCTCTTGGACAGATGGAATCGAAGCAGGCATCCGTGACAACCTCAAAGAAACACCCAACATCCAGATCTTTACAGAGTACCTGGATTCTCAAAGATATGATTTCACTCTGTTAAAAGGCCCGTTTGGCCGATACCTGCGGAATAAATACTTCAATATCACCCTTGATCTGATCATTGTCTCAGGTGACAATGCTCTCACCTTTTTACGCAACGAACCTGTGGAAGATTTTATTGGTGTACCGGTTATTTTCTGCGGAGTTGAGACCCTGGACCCCGATGTGCTACAGGACATTAATGCTCAAAAAACCGGGATAACAATAACATTTTCTCCCGGGGATACAATTCGAATCATCGGTCAACTGCAACCACAAAACAGGAGATTAGTTATTATCAGTGATAACACTCCTGTAGCTACCAGGATAAAAAAACAGACAGAAGAGGCCCTGGCCAGCCATCCTCAGAAAAAGGAAATCATCTGGTGGCATAACCTGGGACGGGACGACCTGGCAGAGAAACTCTCCACCCTCAGCCAAGATGATGCCGTATTACTCATTCACTTCAGCCGAGATCCTCTGGGAAATCGCTATTCTCAAGAGGAGAGCGTCCGTCTTTTCACCTCCATCACCAAGGCCCCTGTCTACGCACTCCAGGACAATTACCTTGGAACTGGTGTGGTGGGAGGCCGAATGGTCAGCTCCCAGAAACAGGGCGAGATAGCTGCGATACTAGCAAAACGCTACTTCCAAACCGGCAATCTTCAGTCTGTAATCCAGGACAGCCCTAACGAAAATCTTTTTGATGCCAAGGCATTACAAATTCACGGAATTGAAGAGAGAAGATTACCGGGAGATGCCAGAATCATTGGCACGCCTTCTACTTCACTGTCCAGGCCGTTCATCGCTATTGCAGCAGCACTTCTCATCGTCATGCTGATGCTGTTTCTCCTCTATCTTATGCGTTCACTGTTCACGTTCAGAACCAGGCTGATAACCTTCATCGGCCACAGTGTTCTCTCAATCAGCAGCAGCTTTATTATCTGTCTGCTCCTCATTATCATTGCAGGGAAATATTCCGAATATCAGCATTCCATTTCGTTCTATTACAACCAGTTGCTTGAGACCAAAAAGCAGACACTGACATTGCTGGTGGAACAAGCTGTTAACCTGATCAATCAAAGTAAAAAAGATATTCAAGTCCCCCTGGAACAGAGAAAACAGGCTCTGTTAAAACAGATCAGCGCCTTTTCTTTCCAGGACAAGACCCGGTACATCTTCGTTCTGGACTATAACGGTACCATTCTGGCCCATGGTGCAGATCCAGTCATGACAGGCAAAGACTCCCGAAAAATGAGTTCCCCAAACGGGATGTACCCAGCCCGTGAGATTATTCGCCTCGCCCAGCAAACTGATGGTGGTTTTATCTCCTACCTCTGGCCCAAACCCTTTGCAAAAGGTTTCGCTCCTAAAATTACATATTCAAAAGGAATCCAAGACTGGCAATGGGCCATAGCCAGTGGAATATATCTCGATGATATTGATCTATTGCTTGAAAAAGAAAAAGAAAAACAGTATCAATTTTTTCTTCAGGAATTCACTCTCTACATAACAATAAGTGTCGTCGGCATCCTTCTGCTCTTCATCTTCTCAAAACGCCTCAGCCAGAAAATCCAGAGAGAACTTTCCTCTCTTGAGAAGGGCCTGCTTGACCAAAACGAGAAAAGTACAAACCTTCACCCTAGACAATACAAAATAATCGAGTTCAGTACCATCGCATCAAGGGTGCGAGCCGCCTTCTCTGCTCTCGCCCGTGCAAATGCAAAACTTCTTGCCAACAAACAGCAGTTTATCGACGCCCTGCATTCCTCACCTGATGCAATGCTCCTTATTGATAAAAATAAGTTGGTGGAATGTAACCAACCAGCTGCGGCGATGCTCGGTTACACAAGCCCCGAGGAGTTGCTGAGTCTCCATCCTTCTCAGTTTTCGCCACCAGAGCAACCAGACGGACAAAAATCCAAAACAAAAGCCATCGAAATAATAACCAGGACCATCAGCCAGGGAACCAATCGCTTTGAATGGATACATCTCCGCAAAGACGGCACTCCCATCACCATAGAAGTAACTCTTACCTTATCACCGGTAACAGGAACCAGTTCAGATCCACTTTTGCAGTGCGTCTGGCGTGACCTCACGCTGACACAAGAGCTCTCCAGACAGATGCAACAGGTGGAAGAGCAGCGCAAAATCAGCCTCGAAGCCAGTGAACGAATGAATCACCTGATGAGTGGCCGTGAAGAACGGATCATTGAAATAAAAAAAGAAGTTAACCTGCTGTTAAAAGAACTGGGAAGACCCGCAAAATATTGCCGTAATGATTCCTTCCCCCCGGTTTCCAGGGAGAGTATCCGCAGTGAGGATATCAAGGAATGAGATCCAGGTACGCATTCTATATCATTCCTGTTCTTCTGATTTTAGTGGGTACTTTTGCCTCTTGGATGACATTTTCTGCACTGCAGGAAAGCGAACACCAGAAACTCGAATCATTGGTTAGCAAAACCACAAAAATATGGAGCGAAACCGTTGCACGGCAATTCAGGCTATCTAAATCCGCCCTCTCTTTTGTCCGCAACAGCTCCAGTCTGCTCACCACCATAAAAGCTGAACAGTTCAAGATCATTACCCGAACACCACTTAATGAGCACAGTGCTTTTTACTTTCTTGCGTGGGCACCTGAAATACCTGACACCATGCGCCAGGACTATGTATCCCTGTTTCAGAAGTCCAACGCAACCATCGAACTGATAACAGCTTACCAGCAAACTGTCCTTCCACCTGAAAAAAGTATCACTCAGCAGGAATACCTGCCGATAATCTTCGTTGAACCCCCTAGTGCAGCAGAAAACCTTATAGGACACAACCTCAAAAGAATACCAGCATGGCAGGCAGTCATGACCCTCGCCATGGAGAGTGGTGTCGCAATCCCATCAGCACCCATTTCATTCAACTCAACTGACCTGTCTGGAAAAGCTTTCTTCCTTTTCACTCCTCTTTATGCACAATCTACCGGAAACACTGTCATTGAAAGACGGTCCGATTTTCGAGGCTTTATTGTTGGTTGCATCGGCTTTCGTCCCCTTATTGAAACAGCCCTGCCGGAGCTTAACGAAAAAAATTATAATTTCTGGTTATACGACACTACAGCAAGTAACCAGCTGGTTCATTCAGTACTGTCTACTGACTCTTCTGGAAACGATATCACAGCAAAAACTGATCTGACACAAAACCCTGCCAACCTCATTGAAGCCTCTCCTCACTCCTTTGTGAAAAGCTACACCATTACTTTTGGCGGGCGAAAATACACTATGGTCTTTGCTGCTTCACCCGATCTCATTCTTTCATATAAGACCACGACTCCAGCCGTTGCTGCAGGTCTGGTCCTTGCCTTATCCAGCCTTTTTACAATGTTCATCTTCTTCCAGACCCGAAACCGGATAATTGTTGAAGAGCAGGTTGTCATTCGCACCAGCCAACTTCAAGAAAGCGAAAACCGGTATCGCAAACTTGCAAAGTCCATGGAAGCTGGAGAGCAACAACTGCAAGTTCTCCTTGCCAATATTCAGGTCGGAATTGTTATCATCGACACCGCCAGCTATGAAATTATCTTTATCAACAGGACTGCCTCAACCATGATAGGACTTCCCCCGGAGAAGATAAGGGGAGAATCCTGCCACTCCATTCTCTGTCCCACCCAAAATGGTCTCTGCCCCTTTGAGCGTACCGATACAAACGGTGACAATTTAGAACTATCACTGCCTCGCCATGATGGCACAGAACTGCCCATTTTGAAAACAGTCAAAAGTATTCAGTTTCAGGAACGAAACTGCCTTCTTGAATCCTTCGTGGATATTTCTTCTCTTGTCAAGGCCAGAAATCAAAACGAGGAATACCTGGATGAGCTGGAGAAAAACAGAAAAATACTCCTCAGTATGATGGAAGATGCTGAAGAAGGAAGGCAGGTTGCCATTGAGGCAAACAAAGCTCTGGCCCGAGTCAAGTTGGCCATTGACGGATCAAGTGATGCCATAGCCATGGCCTGTAAGGAAGGCCACCATTTCTACCAGAATACCACATTCACCCAACTCTTTGGCTACACCATTGAGGAAATGAAGACCTTGGACCCACTTGCACTTTACGCCGATAAAGCTCTGGCCAGGACATTGCTCAAAGATCTCATGCTGGGAAAATCCTGGCATGGTGGTGTGGAAATGATAACCAAAGACGGTCGCCAGCTTTCCGTTGCAATTCGAGCAGATGCCATCCTTGATGACAGTGGAGCAGTAACCAGTATCATCGCAGTACACCGGGATATAACCACAATCAAGAAACGTGAAAAACGGGAAACACTTCTTAATGAACTGCAGAAAAATTTATTCAGGCCAGCCTCACTGACAGACAAAATACGCCAGATTACTGATGCAATAATTCCAATGGTGGGTGCCGACTTCTGTCGAATCTGGCTTATCCAGGACGGTGACCGTTGTGAACAGGGCTGCTATCATGCAAACTCATCAGCAGACAGTGACAGATTATGCGACAGAAAAAAATGCCTCCACCTTGTTGCAAGCTCTGGAAGATACACCCATATTGATAACGAACCACACCGCCGGGTTCCCTTGGGGGTATATAAAATTGGCCTCATTGCCGCAGGAGACTGTGATCATTTCCTGACCAACGATGTCCAAACTGATCCCAGAGTACATAACCACAAATGGGCAATAGAAGTTGGCCTGCAGTCCTTTGCAAGCTATCAGATGTTGAACAGCAAAGATCAATGCATCGGTGTCTTTGCCCTGTTTTCGAAACAGAAATTAACAACTGAAGAAGACTTGTTTCTTGAGGGTATCGCCCATCTCAGCTCGCAGATTGTGCTGTTGAGTCATGCGGAAGAACATTTACAGACCCTTCTTCATGAAAAAGATGAAGTGAACAGAAAACTTTCCAGGCAAACTGCATTAGCAAAGCAGATGGCTGCTGAAGCAAAACAGGCCTCCCGTGCCAAAAGTGAATTTCTTGCTAATATGAGCCATGAAATTCGCACACCACTTAATGGTGTCATTGGAATGAGCGGGCTCTTACTTGATACCTCCCTTGATCAGCAACAACTCCATTTTGCAAACATAACCCACTCCAGTGCAAAAAACCTGCTCACTCTGATCAACGACATTCTTGATTTTTCAAAGATTGAATCGGGTAAAATGGAGATTGAAAAAACCCCATTCAATATTCATACTCTTGTGGACGAACTCATAGTAACTATGCAGTTCAGTGCCGGAGAAAAAGGAATTTCGTTACTCCATGACATGGATGCCGGAATTCCCGGGATTCTCGAAGGAGACCCCACTCGACTGCGACAAATACTCACTAACCTTATTGGCAACAGTATCAAATTCACCGAAGAAGGAACGATCAGAGTCAACGTCACTCTGCTATCCAGACAAAACGCTCAAACGTCATTGCGATTCAGTGTCCGCGACAATGGTATCGGTATTTCCAGAGATAAGCAGGACAAGCTTTTCATAAAATTCAGCCAGGTGGACGCATCCACTACTAGAAGGTTTGGTGGTTCCGGCCTTGGACTCGCCATCAGCAAAGAACTGGTTGAACTCATGGGCGGAGAAATAGGAGTTAACAGCCGAGAAGGAGAGGGTGCTGAGTTCTGGTTTACAGTGACCCTGATGGAAATAGCCGAACAGCCTGCGGAGACCAGGGAAATCAAAGAGTCGGTAGCAAAATCCTCTCCCCACGTTGAAAGCCTTAGTATTCTACTGGTGGAAGATAACGAAATCAGTCAGATGGTGGCCGTTGGAATCCTAGAACCACTTGGCATCAAAGTTCGGGTGGTAGAAAATGGCCAGGGAGCCATGGATATTTCAAAAACAGAGGCCTTTGACCTGATCCTGATGGATATTGAGATGCCAGACATAAACGGATACGAGGCAACCAAATCCATCCGGATGCACAGTACTGATGTTCCAATAATCGGCATGTCAGCACACGCCTCGGAAGAGTACCGAGGCAAATGCCTGGAGGCGGGAATGAATGATTCATTAAGCAAGCCCATTGATGCTGCAGACCTTCTAGAGAAAGTCCGTATCTGGACATAATTTCCGCCTGTCGTCAGCCATTCCCTAAAAGGTAATGAGTGTTTCCCTAACATTCCCAATTATAAAATTACAAATGAACCTAAGCATACCACAAAAAAACACCTAGCGGGCACGGATTCAGGGTTTCTATCTTTTGTTCCTATATTAAATACTCAAATAGTTCTTTAACACCTGCGCCAGCAGGGGGGCGATAGAATACACCTCAAGGAGGTCATCACTGATACGATCGGGATAACTGTCTGAACCGATCACCTTTACGATGGAGCTGTCGATAAAACGCTGCCGGGCATTTCCTGCCAGAACCAGGTGCGTTGCCAGAACAGCAATATCTGTGGCTCCAGCCTCCATACAGCGCTCAGCTGTCTGTATAATGGAACCACCAGTGCGAATCATATCATCACAGATAACGGCAGTTTTCCCCTTGACCACACTAGACACCTGACTGACAATTGTTTTGTCGGTATCATAACGGTCCTTATCCGCCGCTGTATGAGAACAACCAATGAGGCTAGCCATCTTAGCGACTTGCTTGGAAAAGCCATAATCTGGTGACACCAAGACAAAATCACCCAGATCGATTTTTTTGAGATGCTCAACAACAAGCTCTCCGGTCCAGACATGACGGGTGGATATTTCTCCACCATGAGCATGAAGTACAGCCTCTGAATGAAGATCAACAAATGCCACAAAATCGGGACGGGCTCGAAATATCTGCCGTGTTCTGGTAACCCCTTTAGGGATTTCAAAGTGACCGCGTTTAGCGCGCTCCATAGTGGAATAACCAAGATAAGGAATGACCACATTGACGCTTGCCGCATTCCAGTAACGTGCTCCCTGAATGAGATCCATCAACTCCTGATGGGAATTCTCTGCATGAGTACTGCCAACAATGATCAGGATTTTCCCGGAAATATCTTCCGGAAAAGCGTGGTACTGTTCATCATCAGCAAAGTGTTTGCGGATCATGGTGGTAAATTCAAGCCCCAGTTCTGCGGCTATCTTCACCCCGAGCTCAGTGGAGGCCTGATTGGCCACCACCACATATTCTTCACCTTTACTCATCACAATTCCGTAACGATTGCATCTCCCATAGCGGAAGTGTTCACTGTTTTTGCCAGATCAATGGCAATATCAGCTGTGTGAATCCCTTTATCCAGGGTGGCCTCAACAGCGTTATCAATGGCATCTGCTGCAGCATCAAGGCCAAAGCTGTAACGCAGCATCATGGATGCCGAAAGGATCTCGGCAATGGGATTTGCGATTCCTTGTCCGGCAATATCAGGGGCAGATCCCCCAGCAGGTTCGTACAAACCAAACCTGTCTTTGTTCAAACTTGCCGACGCCAGCAGTCCCATAGATCCCGTAAGCATGGCCGATTCGTCAGAGATAATATCACCAAACATATTTCCACAGAGCATAACATCAAACTGGTGCGGATCACGTACCAGTTGCATGGTTGCATTATCCACGTAAAGATGGGCCAGTTCAACATCCGGGTAATCTTTAGCAACTTCAATCACTACCTCACGCCAGAGTACCATGGTGGTAAGGACATTGGCCTTGTCAATAGATGTTACCTTTTTGCTGCGGAGGCGCGCTGCATCAAAGGCCATACGAGCAATACGTTCGATTTCAGAGCGTTTATAAGCCATGGTATCGTACGCTCTCTCATCGGGCCCCTCTCCTTCACGCCCTTTTGGAGTGCCAAAGTAAATTCCCGAGGTAAGTTCACGAACACAGAGGATATCAAAACCATCCTTAATAATATCGGCACGCAGCGGGCATGCACCAGTAAGGGATTTAAATACCCGCGCCGGGCGCAGATTACAAAAGAGATCAAAGTGCTTACGCAGGGGAAGAAGGGCGGCACGTTCCGGCTGTTGTTCTGGTGGCAGAGTTTCCCATTTGGGACCTCCTACGGAACCAAAAAGAATGGCATCACTCTCTTCACAGAGCTTCAGGGTTGAAGCAGGAAGAGCCTCACCATGATTGTCAATGGCAATACCACCCACATCGGCATGCTCATAACTGAGGGAGAAATCAAACTTCTTCTGGGCTACATCAAGAACTTTTATAGCCTCAGTCATGACTTCCGGGCCAATACCATCTCCTGCAAGGATTGCTATCTTCTTCATCACTTAAATTTCCTTATTAATTATTTGTTTTCACGACTACTTATATATTTATTCGACGTTTTTTTCATCTTCGAACTCTACTATTGAGCACCCTCAGAGGCAGCCTTAAATAACAGGAGGTGCCGTTCTACTCCGCTCTCTGGCAGCAGAAATTCTCTATGATCACCTAATCTGAATAGTTCAACAGCACTTTTTTCATAGTCGCGCAATTCTTCCTGCCATTTCGGGCCCTTCATACAGATCACTTGAACTCCGGGTTTCAGAAAACGTCGGCTCATCTCCAGAAACAGCTTTAATTCACTCACTGCCCTACTGGTAATATGAGTAAAATCACTTTGGCTTGGAATTCTCTCCCGGTCTTCAATACGGCAATCAAAAATGCTGACACCTTCAAGGTGGAGACTCCTACAGATATGGGAAAGAAATGCAACCCGCTTCTGACGTGGCTCAACTAGGGTCAGACCTATTTCAGGCTGCACTGCCTTACAGACTAGTCCGGGGAATCCTGCTCCGGTACCAATGTCCAGAAGGTGGACATCCTGCCCTTCAAGCATATTCAGCAAGGTCAAAGAATCAAGAAAATGCTTCTCAAGAATTTCCTCGTCCGTTGCCTTCTTCGCGACAAGGTTTATCCTTCTGCTCCAGTGTTGCAATTCCCTGAAATAAACAGCAAGCCGATCCAGAGCAACTCTGTCCGGCTCCGGAAGACCAAGAGTTGTACACCCCCTCAGCAGGTCTTCTCTGAAATCAAACACTGTTCCCACTTCTCACCTGTCTTTTAAACGTTCTGTGACAGATGCAGCATGAGCGGTCAGTCCTTCCAGACCTGCCAGAAGACGAATATGATCCGCATCTTCCTCCAGCGCCTGCCGGGAATAACTGATGATGGAACTCTTTTTTAGAAAAGTCTCAACACCAAGCGCTGATGAAAATTTTGCTGTTCCCATGGTGGGCAGAACATGATTAGGACCAGCAAGGTAATCGCCAGCTGCCTCAGGAGTGTTGTGCCCCAGAAAGATCGCACCCGCGTGGCGGATCTGCGGCAGAAGCTCCCACGGTTCATTCACCATCAACTCCAGATGTTCTATGGCAATGTCATTGGCTATAGCCACCGCCTCTTCCATATCTTCTGCAATCAGAATAACGCCCCGATCTCCAAGGGACTGCCTGGCAATATCTGCACGACTCAATTGTGCCAGCTGCCTGTCTAGCTCTCCAAGAATATCTGCAGCCAACTCTTCTTCGGTGCTTACAACCACAGCAAGTGCCATGGGATCATGCTCAGCCTGTGCCAGCATATCAGCGGCAACGTGGGCAGCCACGGCACTTTTATCCGCAACAATCAACACTTCAGAAGGGCCTGCAATCATGTCGATACGCAGCATTCCTGATACCTGGGATTTTGCCTCCGTGACAAACTGATTTCCAGGGCCGACAATCACATCAACTGCTGGAATCGTTTTAGTACCATGGGCCAGAGCTGCTATTCCCCAGGCCGAACCAGCTTTGAAGATATCAACAACGCCGATCTCCTGAGCCGCAACCAGCAGGTGTGGGCTGATCCTGCCCACTTTATTTGGTGGTGTAAGCATCACCCGTTGCCCGACACCTGCAATACCAGCCGGAATGCCATTCATAAGAACCGAAGAAACCAGAGGAGTCGAGCCCCCCTGCCCACCCGGCACATACAGGCCTGCCGCATCAACGGGACGCACTAGGCGGCCCACGATGGTTCCATTATCACGGGTCTGCATCCAGGAATCTTCCATTTCCCTTTCGTGAAAAAGCTGAATCCGGTCTATAGCCTTATTGAGGGTAGCCATAAAAGCCTCATCAACAATATCATAGGCTTCCTTCAACTCTTCAGTTGAAACCTGCAACTCCTCAACCGTGAGATCAGGTGCATCAAATTTTCTAGCATATTGAACCACGGCCTCATCGCCCCGCTTTTTCACTTGGGCAATAATATCAGCAACCAGATCATGACAGCCACTCTCTGCGGGTTGGAAACGCTTAAGAAGGTTTTCAAGACATTTTCTGCCTTCACGGCTCCGGGTTGTAAACGGTTCTATAATCATAATATTCAGATTTTTATTTTTGATAGACTCGTAAAAAGGTCACAAACAGGGTGGACTTGCAAAAACCTCCAGACGTGAATCGTGTATTTTTTATTTAATTCCGCCGTACTAGAACACATCGCAATAAAATAAAAAATGCAGCAACGAAGCAGATGAAAAGTTTTTACGACACCATCATTTTTGACCCCAGTGGATGCCAATAGTCCCCATCATAAATTTCTTATATTCAACCCCTGTAAACCCCGCCTCTTTAAAAATGACAGCAAGTTCTTCTGCCTTATGAAAACCCATTGTTGAGCCGGTAAGATAACTGTAAGCTGCCTCATCACTCGCAATAAACCGACCAAGCAGCGGAATCCCGAAGCGAAAGTAAAAACGGATAAAGGGATAGAGTATATTATTTGCAGGTGGTGTAGTATCAAGACAGACCACCCGGCCACCGGGTTTCAGAACCCGGTGAATCTCCTGTAAGACAACCAGAGAATCATCAACATTGCGCAACAGATATCCAAACGTCACCGACTCGAAGCTGTTGTCTCTATAAGGAAGATAATTGGCATCACTTGCCTGCCACTCGATTGCCTGATCAGCAAATCTTTTTTTGGCTTCCCGCAGCATATTCAAAGAGAAATCAGCTCCCAAGTGTTTACCTCCCGGATACTGTGTTTCCATAAGGGCTGCTATGTCACCGGTGCCTGTAGCAAGGTCAAGAACTCGCCCGGAACCTGGATCACCAGCCTTTTCCACCACAAAGCGACGCCACCCCTGATCCTGCCCCATGGTCATAACCCGGTTCATCAGGTCATAATTCGGCGCAATGTCATCAAACATCTTCTGTACTGCAGGCCCTTTAGTCACAGTTTTTTTCTACTCCGTAATTCAAACTCAGACCCTTTGCATAAAAAAAGTTGTTTCGATTTCAGCATGGTGCTGAACCCGGGGTTCTTGGAAAGGGAATAACCTCTCTGATGTTACTCATTCCGGTTGCAAATTGGACAAGGCGCTCAAAACCAAGTCCAAATCCGGCATGAGGTACTGTTCCGTAACGCCTGAGCTCAAGATACCAGCCGTATTCCTCTGTATCAATACCGGCCTCTTTCATGCGTTTTGTGAGAACACCCAAGCGCTCTTCACGCTGTGACCCTCCCGCAATTTCACCAATTCCTGGAACCAGGATATCCATGGCGGCAACTGTCCTGCCATCATCACTGAGCCGCATATAAAAAGGTTTTATGGTGGCGGGATAATCAGTCACTATCACTGGACATTTATAAACTTCTTCCGCGAGATACCGTTCATGCTCAGACTGCAGATCGACTCCCCATTCAACGGGATACTCGAACCTGTCAGCAACTGCTGTCAACTCTTCAACAGCTGCAGTGTATGTGATATGCACAAAGTCTTTGTCAACAATATCCTTCAATTTCCGTATCAAGCCTTTTTCAATAAATTTATCAAAAAGTGCAAGGTCTTCAGCACAGTTTTCAAGAACATCCGCCAGTACAAACTTCAACAGATCCGTTGCCAGCTGAACATTACAGGAAAGATCGCAAAAAGACATCTCCGGCTCAATCATCCAGAACTCGGCCAGATGTCTGGAGGTGTTTGAGTTTTCGGCCCTGAAGGTTGGCCCAAAAGTATACACCTGTCCCAGGGACTGAGCATAGACTTCCGCCTGCAACTGGCCACTCACTGTGAGACCTGCCGGTGAGCCAAAAAACGGTTTATCATCCTTCTCGCCCGAGGCACTCACTTGAAACATTTCACCGGCCCCCTCACAATCATTGGTGGTAATAACCGGAGTATGTACCTGAATAAAATCCTGCTTTTGAAAAAAGCTGTTTACCGCCACAGTCAATCTGGCACGAACCCGGGTCACAGCACCCAGTGCATTGGTTCTGGGCCTGAGATGACTGATACTGCGGAGAAACTCCAAAGAATGGCGCTTTTTCTGCAAGGGATATGTTTCTGGATCAGCCCAGCCCAGAACCTCAACAGTTTGAGCAAGAAGCTCCACTTCCTGTCCTTTGGCCGGGGACTTCTGGAGGCTGCCACGTATAACAACACTGCAACCGGCACTCAATTGGGTGATATCTTCATTATAGTTGGCCAGTGTTTCATCTGCAATAATCTGCAGATTTGCAAGGCAGGAACCATCGTTCACCTCAAGAAATGAAAAAGAACCGGTATCACGCCGAGTTCGGATCCATCCCTTGGCAGTGACCTCTGCTCCAATCTCCTTTGTGCGGAGAATATGAACTATTCGTCTATGCATCAATCTGTTTATTTCCTTTGTGATGAAACAATACCAGCTCCCCTGCCCCTGAGAGTGTTTCCACGGAAGTCCCACTTATCTGACACAGATGTTCCCCAACCACTGAACATTTGATGGTGAGAAGGAAAAACACTTCTGCAGCTGTTTCAGAAAGAGTCTCAAAGTTTCCCTGCCCCTTGGAGAGAATAAGATCCGCTCGATTAAATTCCTGCAGCAATTCTGCCGAACAACTTTTCAAAGGTGTACCAGGACAATGGGTGCCATTTTCGATGATTCGGGCAACATCTTGCAGATCACAAGCCATGGCGTCTGCAAGCAAAGCATCGTTTATTATCGGACCACTCTTCACAGCGACGGTCACAGAAAGCCCCATGGCCGCAAGTTGCCTGACCACCAGAGAATCATACACGATTTCACCGGAGTTATCAGCCAGATAAAGTACCCGGAAATCCTTTCCAAGACCACCGACCCGCTGAAGCAATTCGGCACTATGATCCACTGCAAAAGCACTATCCAAACATCCCATCATGGCGTTATCCACATCAAAACTGTGCATGGCGCCATAATCAATGATGTTGCCACCGATGGCAAAACGCAGCGCGGTAAGCAAGGGTTCGTCCGACGTAGCAATTTTCTTCTCACATTCAGGTAAGTTTGCAAGAGCCTCAAGGTTGGATTGTTTTTTCAAGTTAAGATAAGGATCAGTACAGCCGGTGATTTCGGCAATGGCCTCATAAACTGCCACCGAATTTTCCGGCGGAGTCAGATCCATATCGATCTCTGCAATAATCCCGGCCACCCGCCGCAGAGCTGCAAGGTGCAGTTTCTGGTCCCTTGTGGCTATCCGACTTACTTGCAGAGCCTGACGTAGATAACAGGCCATACATTCCAGTGATGTTTTCACAGCATGTATCCTTTACGAACATTCTTCATTGCGGCAAAAATGGATGCCTTGGAGGCTGGAATCTGCTTGTAGATTCCTTCAAGTATATTATACACATCTTCTCTTCTGGTATCCCCTGAAAGGGGACAGAGATTTTTAACAGGGGTCAAACCCAGGTCTCCTGCTGTTTTTGTCACTTCACTTTTCTCTATGTACGCCATGGGCCGGATAACCGCCAACCTTCCGGCAAAAAGTTCCTGCTTTGGCACCATGGTGGATACATTGCCACTGTAAAACATATTGAGAAACAAGGTTTCCAGCAGATCATCCTTATGGTGCCCAAAAGCAATCTTATTACATTTAAAGCGACTGGCAAGATCAAAAAGCTGCTTTCGCCGTAATTTTGAGCAACTATAACAGTTGCGTGACTCTTCTGAAATGGGAAGGCTTGTTTCCACATGCAATTCCTCTCCAATTATCCGCATCTGCTCCTCCAGTAATAACAGGGGGGCGGGTTCATCCATGTCAGGAGTCCAGATATCCATATCAATGTGTACCGCGTGCAGTGTGTAGGAAATCGGAGCCTTTTTTTGCCAGAACTGCAACAACCACAAAAGAACAAGACTGTCAACTCCACCGGAAACAGCAACCAACACACGGTCACCATCATCAAGCATGGCATAATCGGCCATGGCCTGGCCTATACGTTTGTTTGTCTGAGCAGTCAGCATAATTATACAATGGTTGAAGAATGAACGAAAGACTTACCCCAGTTATGGCTCCATGATCGTCTTTTTTGAGAACATATTGACAACTGACGTGTAGAGTTTCTACGCTAATACGATCTGTCGTCCAACTCAAATTGCATCAGCATAAAACATTAAATTTAAACAAAAATACCACAGTAATACACTGACACAACAACACAATAGCAGTGGCCACACTTTCTTCAACAAAAAGGTGAGAAGGCTGGCTGTCAGAAACCACGATTTTGCTTACGATCTAAGCCCAGATATTCTTCTGGGAAAATTTTATACTAACTGACTCCAAATCCTTGATTGCCTAAAGCAATTCAGCACGAAACAAATTGCTGGGGAAAATATTCCGCATGACTAGGCTATAACCGGAATAAGACAATAGCTGGTTGATGATCTTATCATCGACCAGAACATCAACACAGCGGAGCTCTTCATCTTTGGCAAATAGGGGAGAGCACTTGTAACTACTGAGCTTTATGGTACTGTTTTAGTAGACGGACCCATAAAAAGTTAGCACTTTTCAGGCCATTTTTTTTAGCCTTGCGATTGAGACGGTGACAGTGTGGATATTAATTTTTCAGTTGTTTTCGTACGCCACGCCTGCCCCCCCATACGATGTGTGAAATATTCCGTTTTAATTGAATTTTATTTGGTAAGAAGTTTCAACTACCATAGAGGCTATGGTGCTATATGCCATAGTTTTTACAGAGTGATTTTTAATTATTTCCAACACCTTTTATCAAAAACAATCCAATCACTCGCCTCCTTCGGACCTTCACTGACACGGACCACAATAATCAAAAAGGACTCAAAGGAACACGACAGCATCAGCATCAAAGACAATGGGTTCGCAGAAGGAACCCAAGCCGCCTCCATTTACCAGTGGCCGGTTACATATTTCGACAAAAAAGCCCGGATGAACACAAAAAAAGGCTGTAAAACCCATTAAAAAGAATTTTACAGCCGAGGTAGCATAACAGGAAAATCTATAAAATCAGGTTTTGAACTTCCCAACTCTTCCAGATAATGTGCTGGCCATTTGACTCAAACCACCAGCCTTCCTGGAAAGATCTACACTTGAGGCACTTATTCCGCCAATATCCTGGTTAACAGAAGAGAGATCCACAGCCACTTCCTGTGAAACGGCCGAACTCTGAGCAACATTTTCTGTGACCTCCATGATGCCAGCTGAAGCCTGTTCAACATTCTCAGAAATCCCAGTTGCAGTTTCGGCCTGTTCCTCAAGGGCCACCGCTACCCCTCCCACTAAACTGTCAACCGTATTAATAATGGCAACAATGGAATTAATCTCTGCAACAGTATGGTCCGTTGAAATCTGAATGGACTCAATCTTTGAACGGATATCAAGCGTTGCCTCAGCGGTCTGTTTTGCAAGATCCTTTATTTCATTTGCAACAACGGCGAACCCCTTCCCGGCCTCCCCTGCACGGGCAGCCTCAATGGTGGCATTCAGGGCAAGAAGGTTTGTCTGCTCAGAGATTTCAGTGATAGCCTCTGTAACCTTACTGATCTGCGTTGCAGCGACACCAAGTTCATCAACTCTGGTTGATGCTGACTGTGACTGATCAACCGCCTCACTGGTCTTGACACGGGCCTGTTCAGTATCACTGGTTATAACTTTGATGGTCTCTGTCATGGCAGATACCGATTCAGCTATCATTGATACGTTGGCAGCTGTCTCCTCTACTGCCGCAGCAACGGAATTCATATTGACACTCATCTCCTCAGTGGCAGCGGCCACAGAATTAGATCGCCCTGAACTGTTTTCACACTCCTCAGACACACTATTTGATATCTGTAGCAACGCGTCTGACATACCATCCAGATTATCAGCATCTTTACCGATCTCAGAAATGGTCTCCTGAAGACTCATTGCCATATTATCGAGGCTTTTCCCCATCTGCCCAAGTTCATCACTCCCTGAAATTTCTGATCTGGCACAAAGATCCCCCTGACCGAAGAACTGGCAGAACCCCTGCATCCGAGCAATCCTACTGCTTATATCTCTGATGATAAATACCACCCACACCATAAAGGCAAGTCCCATGACCACCATTATCATCTGAGTTTTAAGAAGCACGCCAATGGATGTCTCTGCCTTTTGTTGCATCATGATTACCACAGCATTCATCTCTTTGAGCAAGCGGATACTTTCAACATCGACAGTTTTCAGATCAACATCGCTGTACCGATTGCTCAGGACAACTTCAATGATTGATGAAAAGTCTGTCCACTGAGCCGAGACCTTCTGTAACTGCAAAAGAATTTCACCTTCAGC
This sequence comes from Desulfobulbaceae bacterium, assembly GCA_026988015.1. Lineage (GTDB taxonomy): Bacteria > Desulfobacterota > Desulfobulbia > Desulfobulbales > Desulfocapsaceae > Desulfocapsa. The sequence continues at coordinate 45,374 of JALSMA010000011.1, forward strand.
CGCGGGTGCAAAACGGAATTCTGTATTGTTTAGATCCAGTTCCACAGGAGCTTTCCCAGAATCCTTCAGAGCAGACAAGGACATATCGAAAATCTTCATGGTCATACGAGTGGCCTTCATAAATTCCTGATCAGGTTTGCCGGATCTCTCAGTGGCCACCACAAATCTAAAAAGCTCCTTGGTCATCTTCTGGCTCAACATTCTCTGACGACCAGCCAGGTTAATCAAAAAACCATCATTTTCCTGTTTCCGAACATTCACATATGTTGCGATAAACATAATAACAATAATTGCAGTAAAAACACCTGCGACAAGGCATAATTTCAGTTTAATGCTCACTTTCACCTCTCCTGGAAAGCTTTTTTCAGTACCATATACAATCCAAACATACTCATATCACGGCCTGAATCCGTGACAAATTCAGGTGCGAGACATTGTTCACAAATCAGACTGTATGAGCTGAACACTTTAAAAGCAAGGACAATTCAAAAATAACCAAACAGCTTTCAAAAAAAAATCCCCAGGCTGTGACAAGCAGATCCTGTGGACTAAATAGAAGACACAATGCCTCGAAATTGCAAAAAAGGTAGCAGTTACTCTGCAGCGTCTTCTTTGAAAAAAGGAATCTCTTTGAGACGATTCTTTAATCCGTCACCACTCAACTCCTCGACTGAAAGCCATTTAAAACCTCTCTTCTGCGCTTTATCAAAAGAAAAGATATCTTCAAACAGAGCCTTCTGGGTTTCATCAAAAGATGATGTCCAGAGTACCACCCCGCTTGTCGCGTCCATCAGCTCCATGGAAAAGGCTGCAGAAGCTGGCGTCTCTGCAGACATAGGCGTACCGACACGATCTCTATACCTGGTAAGACTGGTCTCAAGAACAGCGCCACATCGAGTTGCATCTCCAATTATTTTAACCTGATGTTCTCGCCCCCCCCATGGGTCACCCAAGATGGCATCAAGCTGATTTTCTGTGAGTAGTTTATACTCTGTACCGTCACCAAACTCTGTAGCCATAACAGAGTTCAGGTAACTCGCCCCGGCAAGGAGTACTTTTTTACGATCTGCAGTGAGACGACTGCTCTCAGCCACGGGAACCATGACAGGTAGCACAGCGAGACAAGTCACCTCCGGGAGAGGCGCAAGTTCTCTGCTTTGGTTATCTTCGGATCCGGAACAAGCTGATAGAAAAAACACACAGACACACAAAATAGAGAAGAATTTTCCCACAGGAGACCTCTTTGGTACAATGTAATTGATTAGTATGGGAGGCCAGATGGGAAAAAGCCCCCTTCTGGCCTCTGTAAACAGCCGTTTTTCTGAATTAATTACTCAAGTTCACTGTAATCAACCTGCCACAAAAAAATCAGGCTGCACCACCATCGTGACGATCACAGATTCAGAGCAAATATTACAGTAATCCTTTGGAAGATAAAGTTCCAGTAAGACCGTCAATCTTTACCGTTGCCTGGTTCATAGCACGGGCAAGTCCCTTGAAAACAGCCTCAATGATGTGATGACTGTTACTGCCATGAATCAGATCTACGTGAAGCGTCACCCCGGCATGCTGGGCAAAGGCCCGCATAAACTCCTGGGCCAGGGCAGTATCAAAAGTGCCAAGCTTCTGATCAGACACCTGAACGTCATAGTGGAGAAATGGACGATTGGAAATATCCACAACCACACGAACTAGAGTCTCATCCATGGGCAGGTAGCAGAGACCATACCGGGCGATACCGCTCTTATCTCCAAGTGCCTCGGAAAACACCTGGCCCAGACAGATGCCGATATCCTCAACTGTATGATGATCATCCACTTCGGTATCCCCTGTTGCTTTCAACGACAAATCATAAAAACCGTGTACTCCGAAGAGGGTGAGCATGTGATCCAGAAAGGGCACGCCGGACTTGATTTCTGTCTGACCACTGCCATCAATCACAAGTTTAAGATTGATATCCGTTTCCCTAGTCGTACGCTGTACAGAACCCTGCCTCTTTTTTTCATCACCCATTGGTGCCTCACAGAATATAGTAATTGAAAAATAATTGAATTAAGATAAGATTATAGCATACTTTCAATATCCAAGACCATCTCTTTTTTCATTTCATCTTTGACTCTTTTTGCTTTACCTGATAGATTAGTTTAATTTTTCTGTTGACAAGCCACCTCATTCATGAGTATTTTGAATGCCGTTTTGTCAATACATGAGCGGGAATAACTCAGTGGTAGAGTGTAACCTTGCCAAGGTTGAAGTCGCGAGTTCGAATCTCGTTTCCCGCTCCATTAAAAGTTCAAAAGGTTCGACACTGCTCGAACCTTTTTTTATTATTATTTGCACTATCCCTAGAGGACAATAGAAGAACATGAAAACCTATCTTACTCCGGTCAACGAGATCGAAAGAAAATGGCACCATGTAAATGCCGAAGGTAAGATCCTTGGTCGTCTGGCTACTGAAATAGCTGCCAGACTGCGTGGTAAGCATAAGCCGACCTTCTCCACTTTCATTGATAATGGGGATTTTGTAGTAGTTACCAATGCCGACAAGATTCGTCTTACCGGTAGAAAATGGGACCAGAAGAAATACTATCACCACACCGGATACATAGGTGGAATTAAAGAGGCTACAGCCAAAGAGCTTCTGGTGAAACATCCCACAGACCTTCTGTTTAAAGCTGTAAAAGGTATGCTTCCCAAAAACAAGCTGGGTCGTGCGCAGCTAAAGAAACTGAAACTGTATGCCGGTTCTGAGCATCCTCACGCAGCACAGATGCCTGCCGAGCTAGATATATAAAAATAATTAGGAACTTTAGAGATAACGGAGATATAGAATCATGGCTCAAGATCGTTTTTACGCCACCGGTAAGAGAAAAAGTGCTGTCGCAAAAGTATGGCTCACCCCGGGAACTGGAAAAATTCTGGTAAACAAAATGACCCCGGAAGATTATTTTGGTGGAACATTTAAAATCCAGAAAATTGATAAGCCTTTCAAAGTTACCGAAACTTTCGAGGACTTTGACGTTATGGCCACTCTTCTTGGTGGAGGAAAATCTGCTCAGGTAGATGCTCTTACCCATGGAATATCCCGTGCTCTGTTGGAAGTGAATCAGGAAAACAGAATGACCCTGAAAAAATCAGGCCTTCTAACCCGTGACCCTCGTATGAAAGAGCGTAAGAAATACGGCCAGAAAGGCGCCCGCGCCAAATTTCAGTTCTCTAAACGTTAATCCGTTTTATGGTTTTTTGCTCTCTTCCGGAAAACCCGAAGGAGCGGAGAATGAAGGTAAAAAACGAAGTCGTTTCTGGATTTAAAGGGAATAACAGGTTAACTGTTATTCCCTTTTTTTTATTTGATGAGCTCATAAAAACTCACCATCTTCTTCGTTATGCGCCCCGCAGGAAGTACCCTTGGGGTACAAATTTCTTATCTTTTTTATCAGGAAAATGTCATGCTACGAGTCGCCATCATAGGGGCATCCGGCTATACCGGTGTGGAACTTGCTCGAATTCTCTGCAATCACCCTAAGTTTGAGCTGACAGCAGCCACATCCAGGCAGTATGCAGGAATAGCTCTCTCTGAGGTATTCCCGAACCTTCGTGGGAAAACCGAGCTGATCTGTGAAAATCTCACAATCAACGAACTCTGCAAGCAGGCTGATCTCTTTTTTGCTGCAGTGCCACATAAAACGGCCATGGACCTTGTCCCGCAGCTTCTTAAGAAGGGAAAGAAGGTCGTGGACCTTTCCGCAGATTTCCGATTACGTGATGTAGCCGTTTACGAGGAGTGGTACCAAGAGCACTCCTCTCCAGAGTTTATTAACGAGGCGGTATACGGTCTCCCGGAACTATATCGTGAGAAGATAAAAAATGCCCGGCTTATTGCCAATCCAGGCTGTTATCCGACTTCTATTGTTCTTGGACTCGCACCATTAGTAAAGAGCGGTCTCATTGATCCAGCAAGCATTATTGCAGACTCAAAGTCAGGTACCACCGGAGCCGGTCGAGCTGCAAGTGTGGGTACCCTCTTTTGTGAGGTTCATGATGGCTTCAAGGCCTATAAAGTTGGAGGCACACATCGACATCTACCTGAAATTGAGCAGGAACTGAGTGTTTTAAATCAGAAGGACATAACTATCTCCTTCACTCCTCACTTACTTCCCATTGCCAGGGGCATCCTCAGCACCAGTTACGCAGATCTCAGCACAAATATTTCGGAGCAAGAAATACGCAAACTCTACATAAAGATGTATGTTAATGAACCTTTTGTTCGATTGCTCCCTCAGGGAAGTTTTCCATCCACTCAGCATGTGAGGGGATCAAACTTCTGCGATATCGGGTTTACAATAGATGCTCGCACCAAACGTATTATTGTTGTTTCAGCGATCGACAACATTGTAAAAGGTGCAGCAGGTCAGGCCATTCATAATATGAACCTGATGTGTGGAATTGAAGAAACGGCAGGACTGGAAGGAGCACCATTCTTCCCCTGATCCATTGATGCGCAATATAAAGCTCACCATAGCCTACGATGGCACTGGTTTCTCAGGATGGCAGAAGCAGCTCAATGCTCCCACCATCCAGGGTAAGCTTGAAAAAGTTCTCAGTACCATTACAAACTGTACAGTCACACTGAACGGCGCAGGGCGTACCGATGCCGGAGTTCATGCTCTTGGAATGGTCGCAAATTTTAAAAGTAATTCTTCCATATCATTGCCCAGACTTCAAACTGGTGCCAATTCCATTCTCCCTGCAGCCATTCGTATCCTCGGCATCGAAGCAGCCCACCCCGACTTCCATGCGCGTTTCACATCCCTTTCCAAATCCTACACCTATACCATTGAGACAGGAGCTATACAGTCTCCCATCGGGCGCCTCTATGCCGTTCACATCCCGCAGTCTTTATCACTATCTTCCATGCAGCAATGCCTGAAAATAATTACAGGAACCCATGATTTCGCGAGTTTTGAAGCCTCAGGCTCTAGGGACAAAACAGTCAGCACAGGAAAGGGCAGTGTTCGCACGCTGTACTCAGCCACCCTTACTGAAAACGCCCCAGACCAGCTGCAGTTTCAATTTACAGGTGATGGTTTTCTCCGTCATATGGTACGAAATATGGTAGGGTCAGTTCTGGAAGTTGGAAAAGGAAGAAAAACAGTGGCAGATTTTATTGTAATTCTGGATGCCAGAGATCGGTCAAAAGCCTGTGCCACTGCACCTGCCCATGGACTATTCCTGGAGGAAATCAACTACCCCCCGACATGAATCTGTCTCAAAGCAACGTGGAGAACATAGCATGAATCGCATCATTCCGGAAGCAATCAGATGCCATCCTGGAACTGACACTCCCTTGTATGGTCTTACAGCTGATCTATCCTAACCCGGTTCTCACCAGGTATTATTCATGAATTGAAGAACTCTAAATAGTTACGGAACAGGCCTTATAAAGAAATCATTCGCAGCACAAAACATTGAAAATGAATTATCCTGCAAGGAGAGAGATAATCGATCCCATCATGGTACTTATTTCAGTTCAATAATACAGGTGGAACCGATCACAAACTTCGATTTATTGAGATGTTGGCCTACTTCATAGCAGCAGCTACTGACTGAACCACATAATCGATATTGGAGGTGGTAAGGCCGGCGAGGTTAATCCGGCCACCGCCAACAATGTAAATATTGTTGTTTTTTCTCAAACTTACGACCACATCATCTGACCAGCCACTGAATGAAAACATGCCACGTTGTTTTTCAATAAAAGAGAAATCTCCATCAACACCCTGGGCCACAAGCCCTGCAACCAGTGAGCGACGCATGTCAACAATGCGATCACGCATGGAGGAAAGTTCCTCCAGCCACATTGTTCGCAGATCTGGGGTATCAAGAATCATAGTTGCCACGAAACCACCATGAGCAGGAGGGTTTGAGTAGTTGGTACGAACCACTGTTTTCAAGTGACTCATGGCAACTTCAGCGTCATTTTTTGCAGGAGTTACTACCGTTATGGCACCGGTACGCTCATTGTAAAGACCAAAGTTTTTAGAGAAAGAACTCGCCACAAAGAAATCAACGCCAGCGGCTGCAAACTGTTCCACAGCGATCCTGTCCTCATCAACCCCGTCACCAAACCCCTGATAAGCGAAATCAAGAAAAGGCAGCCAGCCCTTGCCGACCGCAACCTCAGCTATCTGTTGCCACTGTGGACCATCGAGGTCTACCCCGCTTGGATTATGACAACATGCATGGAGTACCACCACATCACCCGCTGGTACTTTTTCAAGATCCTCTATCATTCTGTTAAAATCAAGTCCTTTAGTTGTCGCATCATAATAACCGTACCGGGAAATCTGGAACCCGGCTGCACCAAAAATTCCATTATGATTGGCCCAAGTCGGAGAACTGACCCACACTTTCGCATCACCATTGAATTTATGGATAAGATCAGCACCCACCCTCAGGGCACCAGTTCCACCCGGCGCGTGAATGGTTACCGCACGACGACTGGATAGGACATCGCTTTTTGCACCAAAAATCAGACGCTGCACAGCTGCAGCATAGGCAGGATCACCGGAAATAGGGAGATAGCTTTTTGAGGACTGAGTTTCAAGGAGCAGTTTTTCAGCAGCCTTCACGCAACGCAATACCGGAGTATTTCCAGCATCATCTTTATACACACCAACGCCAAGATTGACCTTCTGCGGATTCTGATCTTTTTTAAATTCTTCGGTGAGACCCAGAATGGAGTCAGGAGGGGCAGGCTGAACACTTTTCCACATGATATTTTCCTTATATATTATTGGACAATAAGTCCCTAGTTTCTAAATTCCTTGATAACGCGTCTTAAGCATTGTGCAAGCTTTTTCTGACAAACTATACAGAGAGAAACAAAAAAAACCGGCTGCGGGGAATCATAACCGGTATTCAGATAAGCCTTCACGGATTCAGGATCCTGTTATTTTTTCTGCACAGACTGTTTGGCAAGAAGAGACTGTAATTTCCAGGGCGAAGACAAACAGGCCCGAGATTGAGAGCAGGTGGACATGATATCACAAAAGGCCAGAAACTCAGCAAGTGTATCATTTATTTTCTGATTTTTTCGCGAGATTACCTGGAGCTTACGTTTCATATCCACCCCATCAAACTGCAGGGTTTTCAACCAGCCATGTTCCACCTCACGGCAGACAGTGAGAGAAGAGAGACAAGCCAGACCAACTCCAGACTCAACTGCCTTCTTAATAGCTTCGGGATGCCCCATTTCCATAATTACATTTATCTGATCAAGATAATCTTTCATTTTTTCACGAAAAATAGCAACGGTTCCCGACCCTTCTTCCCGCATGATCCAGCGAGTATTCGTAAAATCATTCTTCACGTCAAAGAGACTCTTATGGGCCAGGGGATCAGTGGGGCCTGCAACCACCACAAGCTCATCCTCAAACCAAAGCCGTTTCACGGTATCAGGATTGTTCACTTGGCCCTCAACAAAACCGACCTCAACCTTACCATCCAGCACCAGACTTTCAGCATAACGGGTATGATACACCAGCATATTAATATGAACCTGGGGATGCATACGCTTAAAAGCACCTATGAGATAAGGTAGAATATAATCACCAATGGTTGTCGAGGCCACCACGTTTATCTTGCCACTCAGAGTGTCATTTTTCTCCGACATGATATTCTCAACATTGCCAACCTGACAGATTATCTCCTTGGAAAGAGGAAGAAGATAGCGCCCACGCTCATTAAGGAGTAAACTCCGTCCGTGTCGATCAAACAGGGAGCCCCCAAGCTGATTTTCAAGCTCGGCCAGTGCCATACTCACTGCAGACTGGGTCACAAAAAGCTTCTTACTGGCTTTTGTCACCTGCGCTGTCTCGGCAACAGCTATAAATATTTCCAATTGTCTCAAGGTGATAGACATAGTAAAAGCCTTTGATCAAATATTTTTATGATTCATATCGTTTTTTTTAATTAGGGAATTATCACCATATCATTTATATACTTTTTCTCAATACTTTTCATGTGGGGATCTAAAATTTAAATTCGTTTTAACAAGTGAGTGAATGAAGGATCACTCAGCAACAGAAGTGAATGGTCATTCACTTTTAAGTTGACAAGAACTGATGATTTCATTAGTTAACTTGTGTACATATCAGAAAGTCATCCGACTAACTCAACTGTAAGGAGCCTTTAGATGGAGCTTCAATTTTCTGATTTTCTCTACCGTGATAATATTTTATGGATCACGGCTTTCACCCTTGGGGGGCTGGCATTCGCCCTTGGCCCTATTATCATTGTCTATCTCCTGATGCCCCGTGGCACCAGACAGTTCAACAACAAAAACAGTCAATTTATTGAATGTGGAATGGAACCGATTGGTGATTCCTGGGTTCGATACAATTCGGTATTTTTTCTCTACGCTCTCATCTTTCTCGCATTTGATGTGGATGTTCTATTTCTTTTTCCCGTTGCCGTGGCTTACAACAGCCAGGAACTTCTGGACATGGGGATAAAATACCGGGATTTGGTTGAGGTCATCATTTTTGTTGGAATCTTATCACTCGCAATTGTTTACGCATGGATCAAGGGAGTCTTCAAGTGGGAACGCAGAACGTACCTTCGCCGTTAGAACCGATACCCCCGTCAGTTGTTCAATTTGCAGCTGCCGACAAACTCATTAATATAGGTCGGGTAAACTCATTCTGGCCCCTGACTTTTGGTATTGCCTGCTGCGCCATCGAGATGATGGCCACTGGTTGTGCCAGATTTGACATGTCTCGGTTTGGTGCTGAGGTATTTCGTCCCTCTCCTAGGCAATCGGATGTCATGATCGTTGCCGGCACTGTCACAAAGAAGATGATGCCCGGGATCAAAGTCCTTTATGACCAGATGCCGGAACCAAAATGGGTGATAGCTTTGGGCAACTGTGCCATATCTGGTGGTCCTTTTGTCTTCGACGGTCAATATTCCATTGTCCTGGGAGCTGACACCTTCCTTCCTGTTGATATCTATATCCCCGGCTGTCCTCCACGCCCCGAAGCACTGCTTGAAGGAATCCTCCAACTTGAAAACAAGGTCTCCGGCTGGAATCGCTGGAAAGATCCCGAAAAGGCCTGAAGAGGAATACAATAATGATTAAAGACACTGTCCTGCAGTTGATCCGGGAACTGTTCCCTGACCCCGATCCTGTTGTTGAAGAGATTGTTGCCGAACCAGCTGAAGGAGACGAGGCAGAAGACGCGAAGAAAAAACCGGCAAAAAAGAAAGAGAAACCCAGAGAGAATGGTGTCATTGAACGAGATCATGCCCAATACGGATATGACATTGACGTTCAGCTTGCCCCCGGCGAGTTGCTTGCCACAGTGGTGATTCTCGACAAAGCTGGTTTCTTTTTGGAAAGTGTCACTGGAGTCGACTGGATCAAGGAAGATCAGCTTGAGGTTGTTTATGATTTCAGTCGCTACGACTTTGATACCTGTCGGGCTGTTATCCGCACCCGTACTCCACGGGCAGAACCTAAGGTACCTACTATCTCAAAGATCTTTCCTGGTGCTGGCTGGCACGAACGAGAAACACATGATTTTTTTGGCATTAAGTTTGATGGACATCCCCACCTTGTCCCTCTGCTCCTTCCTGAAGATGCAGACTTCCATCCCCTCCTAAAGGATTTCAAACCATGAGCGGACCAATTCATATCCAACCGGGCGAGACCTTTACCCTGAACGTGGGCCCGCAGCATCCTGCAACCCACGGTGTTCTTCGTGTAAAAATGGAAATGGATGGTGAGTATATTGTCAAGGCTGAAACCGTACTTGGCTATATTCATCGTATGCATGAACTGATGGGTGAAAACAGAACCTATCCCCAGGTTCTCCCGAATCTCAGCCGCCTCGACTACCTAGGAGCACTTGGTTATACCCATGGCCATGTTTTAGCCGTTGAACGTGCTGCTGGCATTGAGGTTCCGGAGCGGGCTGAATATATCAGAGCGATCACTGTCGAACTCAACAGGGTCGCCTCGCATCTTTTCTGGTTTGGCGCCTTTGTCATGGATCTTGGCGGCTTTACCCCTCTCATGTACGCCATTGAAGATCGCGAATACATCCTTGACATGCTTGAAGCTGTCACCGGATCACGCCTCACGTACTGCTATTATCGTTTCGGTGGTCTTTATAACGACATTGACGATGAGTTTGTTGATCGTGCCCGGGCCTTTATCCCCCGAATGCGCAAATCCCTGAAAAAATATGATGCCTTGGTCACCGGAAATATCATATTCAGAAAACGTCTTGACGGAATCGGCCCCATCTCTGCAGAAATGTGCCGTAAATACGGCGCAACCGGCCCTGTTGCCCGTGGGGCTGGAATCGACTTTGATGTTCGCAAAAATGAGCCATATTCAGTCTATCCGGAATTTGACTTTGATGTTCCTGTCTATGATGAATGTGACTCCCTTGCTCGCTACAATGTACGTATGGATGAGATGGAGCAGTCACTGCGTATCATCGAACAAGGACTGGACAAACTCCCAGATGGGCCCATCATGCCAAAGAAGAAACCTAAGCTGATTAAACCTCCTGCCGGTGACTACTACCAGGCCGTGGAAACAGCACGAGGCAGTTTCGGTATCAGGATAGTGAGTGATGGTACCAAAAACGCCTACCGCTTCAAACTTCGCTCCCCTACATATTCCAATATGTCCCTCTTTGACGAGGCCTGCGAAGGCATGATGATCATGGACGCACTGGCCCTTATGGGCAGCTTGGACCTTGTTATCCCTGAAATAGACAGGTAGAGGTTGCGGGCATAACTACTTATAGAAAAGATGTTCTTTTTTCAACATAGAGTATCACCTCCTATGATTGTTTACACAGGTAAGGGAGAAGCCGTATGAGTCTAACAATACTAAATGTAGTTATCGCAGTGGTCATAGCCATTGCTTTTGCCGCACTGAATGCTGCCTACCTTGTATGGGCAGAGCGTCGGGGAGCCGGCCGAATTCAGCGTCGTCCCGGCCCTAATGTAAATGGTCCGCTTGGTCTTCTACAGCCTCCAGCCGATGGTCTGAAACTTATGACCAAACAACTGGTAATTCCGGGAGGAGCTGACAAGGCTCTGTTTGTGGTCGCGCCTGTACTTGCCATGGTACCTGCTATCATGAGTTTTGTGACCATTCCCTTCAGTGAAAATGTCGTTGCCCGCTCCATGAACATCGGGGTATTGATGATCTTCGCCTTTGCCTCCCTTGGCGGCATGGCAATCCTTTTTGCTGGTTGGGGTTCACGAAACAAATACGGAGTCATGGCTGCAGTTCGTGCCGTGTCACAAAACATCTCTTATGAGATTCCCATGCTGATCACAGTCATCACCATCGTAATGATGACAGGTACTATGAATCTCAAAGAACTGGTTGCCGGTCAGTCAGGTGGAATATGGAACTGGAACCTGCTCCCTTCACTGAGCAGCCCGCTGATGCCTGTTGCGTTTCTTATCTTTTTCGTCTGTACCCTGGCTGAAACAAACCGCGCCCCATTTGACCTTGGAGAAGCTGAAAGTGAACTGGTCGCAGGTTTTCATACTGAATATGGCAGCATGGGGTTTGGGCTCTTCTTCATGGGTGAGTACGCCAACATCGTGATAGGTGCCAGCCTCATCACTATCCTCTTCCTTGGTGGCTGGGGCTGCCCCCTCGGACTTTTCCCTAGCGTCTGGTGGTTTCTTCTTAAAATTTATCTCCTTATATTCTCTTTTATCTGGATTCGCTGGACCTTTCCACGGACCACAATATATGGACTGCTCAATCTCAGCTGGAAGATATTGATCCCAATCTCACTGTTTAACCTGCTGCTCACAGCCGGATTACTGAAGGTATTTTAATATGGGTGCCTATTTTAGCGAAATATTCCGTGGACTGCAGTCCCTGGCCACTGGCCTCGGTATAACGTTCAAGGAATTCTTCAAACCAGTGGTTACTGTTCCCTACCCGTTCGAGACCATCAAAATGAGCGAGAGGTATCGTGGTCATATTGAACTGATCGAAAGCGAGGAAGGGACACCCAAATGTGTCGCCTGTGGAATGTGTCAGCGTGCCTGCCCATCCGGATGCATCAGCCTTGCTTCAAAATCAGTTGAATATGAGGTTGAAGTGAAGGGTGAAGTGAAAACAAAAAAAAGGAAGGTTCTCACCAAATACAACCTCAACTTCACCACCTGCTCACTCTGTGGTCAGTGTGTTGAGAGCTGTAACTTTAATGCCATCACCTTCTCTAAAGAATATAATCTTGCTTCTGGCCGTAAGGAAGATTTCCACTTCGACCTTCTCAACAGACTGGAGGAAAGAAACTCATGAACCCTTCTGATACCACAACCATTATCGGTTTCTTTACTGGTGATGGCTTTGCGGGCTATGCCGACGCCATCGCCGGTATCGTTTTCCTTGTCATGCTTGCGACAACACTTGTCGGTGGGATTATAGCATGTACTGCTGAACGTCTGGTCCGGGCAGTGGCAGGTCTTGCGCTCTCTTTTATTGGAGTAGCAGCCATTTACTACTACCTTAACTCTCCTTTTGTTGCCATGATGCAGATGCTCATCTATGTAGGAGCTGTCTGTGTAACAATCGCCTTTGCTATCATGCTGGCTGCACCTGAAGACACCAAAAAAAATGGCCCTTCTGGTCCGTTAAGCGGTCCTCTAGGCTTGATTACTGCCGGTCTGGTTACAATGGGCATGACGGGACTTGCCGTAAACACCACTTTTTCAGTCCTGCCAAAAGAAAATATGGGAGAAGTTAAACTCATTGGTATTGAACTGCTCACCAGCTACTCCATGGTCTTTGAACTGGTCTCCATTGTCCTGCTCATTGCCATCATCGGGTCGCTTGTTATTGCACGTCACGGAAGGAGCAAATAAATGTCCATACTTAATCTTCACAACAGTCTGAACACCTACCTCATCCTTGCAGCAATCCTGTTTGGCATGGGAGTGTATGGTCTGGTTACCCGCCGAACTCTGGTTGGAATGCTTATTTCCTCGGAACTTATCCTGGTGGCAGCATCCATCAACTTTATGGCCTTTAACAGGTTCACCGCTCCAGACCCAACCGTTGGACAGATCTTTACTCTGTTTATTATGGCCATCGCCGCCGCAGAAGCTGCCATTGGCCTCAGTATCACCATTGCAGTATACAGAAATTACAAATCAGTCGACACCGAAGATCTAGTCGACCTTAACGGTTAGGAAAGAGGAACATCTGTCATGGAAATACAAACGGTCAGTTCCGTAAAACTTCTCATAGCACTTCTCGTCCCGCTCTTTGGCACCCTTGGCGTGATGTTTGTCGGGAAAAACGAGAATATACGTGAGGGCGTCTCATCAGCAGCTTCTGTTATCCTGCTGATGATCGTAGCCTCAATGATCCCGGCAGTCCTGGATGGCAAGACTCTGGTGTACCACATGTTCACAGTGTTACCCGGAATCACGGTCACCCTCCGGGCAGATGGCATGTCAATGATCTTTGCCCTCGTTGCCTCTTCACTCTGGACCATCGCTGTCTACTACTCCATGGGGTATATGCGGGCTCACCAGGAACACGCCCAGACACGCTTTAATGCCTGTTTTGCCCTCGCTATTTTCGGAGCTATCGGTGTTGCATTCTCTGATAATCTCTTCACCATGTATCTTTTCTACGAGATTGTTTCAGTCTGTACATACCCACTGGTTGCCCATGCACAAGATAAGGATGGCTATGCAGGTGCCCAGAAGTACATTGTCTACCTGACCACAACGGCCAAACTCTTCCTGTTGCCAGCACTTATTCTCATCTATGTCATCACAGGGACTCTGGATTTCCCTCACAACATTTCAGAGGGACTCTTTACCGGTGACACTCAGAGCTGGATTGTTATCATGCTCTACATCTTCTGTCTGTTCGGGTTTGCCAAAAATGGTGTCATGCCATTCCATCACTGGCTGCCGGGTGCCATGGTTGCCCCCACCCCTGTTTCTGCACTGCTCCATGCAGTGGCTGTTGTTAAGGTCGGTGTTTTCTGTACTACTCGTACCATGCTCTATGTATTTGGCGTGGACACCATGCACGCCTTGAACCTTGGAATTCCGACAGCCTATTTTGTTGGCTTTACGGTACTTGCAGCATCTGTACTCGCCCTTTCAAAAAATAACTTAAAGGAACGCCTAGCCTATTCAACCATCTCCCAGCTTTCTTACATCATCTTAGGTGTAGCCCTGCTCACGCCCTCAGGGATCGACGGTGGCCTCATTCACATTGTGAATCATGCCTTTTCCAAAATCACTCTCTTTTTCTGTGCTGGCGCAATCATGATTGCGCACCACAAAAAGGATCTTTCCGAAATGGGAGGACTTGGTAAAAGCATGCCGATTACATTCGCTTGCTTCTTCATTGCCTCCCTCTCCATGATTGGAGCACCACCAGTTGCAGGTTTTGTCACTAAATGGAACCTGTTAGTTGGCTCCATCGAGGCGCATCAGATGGGAATTCTCCTTATACTGATCGCATCCACCATGCTCAACGTCGGCTATTTTGCCCCGGTTACCTTTAAGGCTTTCTTCGGAAAGCGCCCTGAAGGTGAGACATATCAAGGTATCCAGGAAGCACCCCTGTCCATGCTCATTCCCATTGTAATAGCATGTGCAATCTCAGTGCTCCTCGGTGTTTTTCCAAACTTTATGATGCAGTTTGTCAAGGCGGTGACGGGATGATTATTAATCTGATTGACTATCTTCGAGACCGGTTACAGACCGTGATCTACTGTTGCTATGGGGTCATGGCCTTCATAGTTGTCTGGAGTATGTCTGTGGATACCAGCCACGCACATACCTGGGCTGAAAAAATGATACCAGGCTTCTGGTCACTCTTTGGACTTGGCAGCTGTGCCGTTGTTGTCATGGTCGCCAGATGGTATGGCAAAAGCGGGATCCAGGCCCGGGAGGACTATTATGACAACTAGTTTTATTCATCCGGCACTTATCATGATAGTGGGAGCTTGTTTGCTGCCACTGGTGAGAGGACCGTTCCGAAAGCCGTATATGTTTCTCATTCCGCTGCTGACTTTTATCGATGTCGTCTATTTAAGTCAACATCCAGGAACTTACGGTGTCTTTCAGTTCATGAACTGGGAACTCACCTTTGGACGCGTAGATCGCCTCTCCATGATTTTTGGATTTATCATGGCTCTTATGGCTATCATTGGTACCATTTACGGGATGCATGTTGAAGACGAATGGCAGCATATTGCCGCCTGGTTCTACGTTGCTGGCTCACTTGGTGCCATCTTTGCAGCTGATTACATCACCCTCTTCCTCTTCTGGGAGATGATGGCGTTTGCATCAACATTTCTCATCTGGGCCAGAAAGGATGAGGAGGCCCTTGCTGCAGGTTACCGGTATATTCTGGTGCACACTTTTGGCGGAGTCGTCCTGCTCCTTGGATTTGTGCTTCGTTATCAAGCCACAGGAGATTTGACTTTTGATCAGTTAAACGTCTCCTCCCCTGAACTTTATACCTGGCTGATCATGATTGGCCTGATGCTGAATGCCGCTGTTCCTCCCCTTCATTCCTGGTTGCCGGACGCCTACTCCAAGGCAACGGCGATAGGCGCAGTATTCATGTGCGCTTTCACGACCAAGACAGCGGTCTACACTCTTATCCGCAGCTGTTCCGGATTTGAGGTACTTATCTATCTTGGTGTCATCATGGCCATTTACGGTATCATATATGCTGTGATGGAAAATGATGTACGTAAACTTCTCGGTTGGGAGATTGTCTCTCAGGTCGGATACATGGTGGCCGGTGTCGGAATTGGTACCAGCCTGGCTATAAATGGTGCAGCTGCACACGCATTTGCCCATATTCTTTATAAAGGTCTGCTCTTCATGGCAGCCGGTGCAATTCTCACCAGCACCGGGCGTCAAAAACTTACCCAGCTTGGCGGCCTTTACAAAAAGATGCCTGCAACCATGGTCTTCATGCTCATAGGTGGACTTGCGGTTTCCGGACTACCCCTTATGTCCGGATTTATTTCAAAATCAATGATTATTACAGCAGCATTTGAGTCCCACCTTCTCTGGGTCGGATTTGCCCTTATTCTGGTATCTGCAGGAACCTTCCTGGCGGCTGGATTACGACTTCCTTATCTTATCTTCTTTGGCAAGAATAATTGTTCAGAAGAGACTTGGGAAAAAGCCCATGATCCCAGCTGGAATATGCAACTCGGTATGGCAATCGGTGGCTTCCTCTGCATCTTCCTTGGTTGCTATACGCCATTTCTTTACAACATGTTGCCCAACACTGATGTGACATTTCATCCCTACAACGCATATCACCTCAGCGAGACGCTGCAGGTCATGGCATTCACCGGATTTGGGTTCTTCATGTTACGTAAATATGTTATGCCCCAAAATACCATCAGCCTTGACATAGACTGGTTCTACCGCATGGGAGGACGAGCTTTTCTGTGGACCGTCAAAAACCCACTGCAGTGGTTTGACACCGCTCTCGGCAAATTTTACAAAGTTGTTGGTATCAGTTGTCTGATGACTACATCTGCATTCTGGTCATGGTTTGACTGGAATGGGATTGACGGAATCGTCGACGGTACCGCCCGTTGTGTTCGTGCAATCGGCCGCAGGGTCACCATCGTTCTTCAGCGAGGTGCTATCCAGCAGACCATTTACTATACGGTGTCCTTTGCTGCTGTTCTTCTGGTGGCCTACGTTTGGTTATAAGCTTCAAATCACTCTTAAATAGTTACAATAAATAAACTGATATCGAGGAACACTGGAAATGGATCAACTACTAATCAATCCAGATTATCCACACATCCTGAGCACGCTTATTTTCCTGCCCCTTGCAGGAGCAATACTGCTGCTCTTTGTAAGGAATGAATACTTTGCGCGATACTGGGCACTTGGTATAACCACCCTCACTGCAATACTTTCCATTCCTCTGATCAATGCTTTTGATCGCAGTACCAGCAGTTATCAGTTTGTTGAACAGGTCACTTGGGTCAAATCTCTGAATATTCAATATGTTGTAGGTATTGATGGTATATCTATTCTGCTGGTCATGCTCACCACCCTGATCATGCCACTCTGTGTTCTCGCTTCATGGTCTTATATCAAAACCCGAGTTCAGGCATTCATGGTATGCCTGCTTATCATGGAATGTGCCATGCTCGGTGTGTTTATGGCCTTGGATTTCATACTCTTTTATATCCTCTGGGAAGCGATGCTTATTCCCATGTACATGCTCATTGCTATCTGGGGTGGACCGAGAAAGATCTACGCTTCTATTAAGTTCTTTCTCTATACTCTTGCCGGATCTGTTATGCTTCTAGTTGCCATCATCTGGCTCTATATCCATAATGGTTATAGCTTCTTTATTCCTGATATGATGTGGCAGAATTACTCCAGTACCGCACAGATATTTCTGTTCCTGGCCTTCTTCCTGGCGTTTGCCATCAAGGTCCCCATGTTCCCTTTTCACACATGGCTCCCTGCTGCCCACGTTGAAGCCCCGACCGCAGGTTCTGTAATACTTGCATCGGTACTCCTTAAAATGGGTACCTATGGATTTCTTCGCTTTGCCATTCCAATAACACCTGAAGCCACCATGACACTCGCTCCGGCAATCCTGTGGCTCTCCATCGCCGGTATTATCTACGGCGGGTTCACCGCCCTTGCCCAAAGTGACATGAAGAAACTGATTGCATATTCTTCCGTAGGTCATATGGGTTTTGTGACACTTGGTATCTTTGTCCTAAACACTGCTGGGGTTGAAGGTGCCATTCTTCAAATGATTAACCATGGTATTACCACCGGTGCCCTCTTCCTCTGTATCGGAATGATTTATGAGCGCACCCATTCCCGTGAACTGCGTGATGCTACAGGAGTTGGTAAGCACATGCCGATATTTGTGACTTTTCTCACCTTCTTCTCGTTGTCTTCTTTTGGTTTTCCGGCAACCAACAGTTTTGTAGGTGAATTCCTCATTCTTGCAGGAACATTTGAGCATAATATCTGGCTTGCACTTGCAGCAATTCCCGGTGCTGTCCTGGCTGCTGCCTATATGCTTCGCATGCTGCAGAAAATCGTCTGGGGTGGCACTGACAACCCTGATCAGTCATGGATCAGTGATCTTAACCTTCGTGAAATCGTAACTCTTGCCCCTTTCCTCTTCTTTGTGTTCTGGATAGGACTCGGGGCAGAGCCATTTATCAACATAATCCATGTAAGCGTTGAGAATCTTTTAAATAACTACCACGGATTCCATAATCAGGTAGCAGTTGTAACAGAACTTATCATACAGTAATAGCGTTCAACTTTAATAACGATCTGCAGAAGGTAAACAAATGCAATTTCTCCCTGAGTTAACACTGTTGGGTGCAGGCCTTGTCATCTTTATAGCAAGTCTTCGATCCACCGGGGCAGCCACCACACGAAACCTGGCCATTGGGCTTGGATCTGCCATATTCGGTGCCACACTTCTAAGTGCCAACCAAACTGGAAAGCTCTTTTTTGATGCCTACCAGGTCGATCTTTTCTCGCAGGTATTCAAAATGCTCATCGCCGGTGCCATGCTTTTGGTCCTTCTCTTTGGTCAAAAGTTGAAAGGAATCCCGGAAAAGATTTTTCCGGAGTACTATCTCTTTCTCTTTATGAGTGTTCTTGGCCTTATGATGCTTGTTTCAAGTGTTGAGCTGCTTTCAATTTTCGTCGCCCTTGAGCTCTCCTCATTTGCCGTCTATATCATGGTCCCCATGCGAGACGATTCCGGAAAGTTCAGATTTCAGATGGAAGCTGGTATTAAATATCTCCTCTTTGGAGTAACCGCAACAGGGTTCATGCTCTTTGGAATGAGTTATATGTATGGACTCACCGGTTCCACCGAACTCTCAGTTGTAATCACTAAACTCTCAACCATGTGGGACACTCCAGCCGCTGTAATTGCCATGATGATGGTACTTTCTGGATTTTTTTACAAACTTGCCATATTTCCCTTCCACTTTTGGGTACCGGATGTGTATGAGGGAGCATCCAATGAGACCACTGCCTTCATAGCTTCTGTTCCAAAACTTGCTGCTGTGGCACTCCTCATTCGTCTGGTGAGTCTCATCAGTGGTGATGGACAGATGATCGTAAACATCCTTATGGTCTGTGCAATTGCCTCCATGTTTTACGGTAACTTGTCAGCCTTGGTACAAAAAGATATTAAGCGGATGCTTGGTTTCTCCGGAATTGCCCATGCTGGATTCGTTCTACTCGGCATCCTCACCTTTCAGATCACCGGATATGCCAATGCTATCTATTACATCGTTGGTTATGTGCTCATGAATCTTGCCTGCTTCCTTGTTATCTGCAGTGTGTCTAAAAAGGGTGAGAATGTGATGATTGAAGACCTTTCCGGTCTCCACAAGCGCTCTCCCATCATGGCATTTACCCTCGCTGTAGGTCTTTTTGCTTTGGCGGGTATTCCACCATTTGTCGGCTTTATGGGCAAATTCATGCTCCTTGCAGGGGCTCTTCGTGAAGGTTATCTGCTGATCGTCATCCTTGCTGCTATCAACACGGCCATTGCAATCTACTATTATCTCTCCGTAATTCGTGTCACTTACTGCAGTAGTCCTGAAGAACGTGGTGTCATCACCCCCTCAATACTTACCAGTGCCACCTCAGTTTTTCTCCTGGCAATTATTGTCTTTATGGGTGTTTCACCACAATGCTTTATTGACTATGCATCAGCTGCTGTTCAGACAATAATGTGACAGCAGTGACTTCTTGAGATCCCAACGAAGAGCCCTGTAATAATATTGCAGGGCTCTTTTACGTTTATGTCCTTTTCCCTTAAGCTTTTTAAGCAAAAGTTGATTTTCTTTCTCTGTTTTTACTAAATCGTGTATAATTTTTATATTAATGGCGTTCAAATCAACAGGTTGAGCTGTAACACTCACAAAGCCGTCATGAATAACGGGGTTCAACTTGTAATCGTTGTCCGCTGTGGCACCAGACACAGACAGTACAGCAACAGCTGAAAAGACATTCTTTCTTGACCCATATTTTGTAATTTTCGGAGGATCAATCCATGAGAAACCAGGAACTGCGCACATCACTTATTAAATCAGGTGTTATTCTGACACTCTGCATATTCTTTATCTATGCATTCGCTGCCAGTGACTCCGGTGGAGTCTGGGGTACCATAGGGTCAATTTTTTCAGGTATTCTGTTTGTGATAGGTCTTGTGCTTGCCGTTGCCGCAAGTGTATTTGTAATGTTTGCAATCTACTTTGGTATTTTATATATGTATAATAAGGAGACTTGTAAAAAAACCTTCGAAGAGCTGAAGCCGCAGATCACAAATAGCCTCACCTCTCTCAATGTATCGTGTCCTTCAAAATGTTTTCATTCAACAAATGAACCAGCCCCAATTTCAGCCGAGCAATTCAGTGCTATTCAAGACAGACAGAACACACTTGACGCCAGCTTAGAGACAGTCCAGAACAATATAGATAATTTTGATACCACACTCAGTACAGTTTCCTCTTCCGTGATTATTGCTTCCGGTGAGATAGCAAAACTAGATGAACGTATTACTACCCTTGCAAATGCTCTTGAAGACAGGATTACTACCGAGAGTGTTAATGACATCAGTGTTGCTCTGGAAAAAGAACTCTCAATACTGAAGACAACTGTAGATCCGCTTGAAGAGCAAATGTCAAAACTTGCCGCAGAAGTCAATTCACTGCAAAAAATTGATAATGCCGATGATCCCGAAGAAAAGTTCAAGGTCGTAATTGACTCTCTGGTAACTCCCTTAAGAACAGAACTCGCCACCATTAAAAAAGATCTTGCCGATCTCTCCACACAGCCTTTGAGTGGTATGCCTGAAAAATCCGAAAGCAGCGATCACCGTATTCTTTCCTATTTTAACAAAAAGAATGATGAAAAAAAATTTGTGACACTTGTGGATGAGGCCGTTAAAAAGGGAATGACCTATGCTGAAGCAGGAGAGTTTTTGAACGACTCCCTTTCCCCTCAAGCATCAGAGGTCATAGCAGATCACCCTTCCCTTACCAAAGACTACATACGCACTATCAGGCAGGCACAGTAGACACATAACACAACACCAGCGGAAGTTCCTATATAGGGATGTGAATATTTCTTCTCACATCCCTATTTTCGTTTCCAGGACTATTCCCAAAAATTGCTTTCCAGACTTTATTTTTACAGATTTTCTGTTCTTAAAATAAGCATGAAAACAGGAACCTAAGTTTCCTTCCCTGTTTTTATCAAAAAAGAGAGCGAATAAACGTTGACAGGAGTGAAGTGATTGGGTAGTTTGCCGCGGTCGCTGAGTGAGGTGGAAGCATGAGATTGCGAGTCCATCTACAAAGAGCTG